>JBILTQ010000200.1:0-9859 GCA_044371435.1 Pirellulaceae bacterium
GCCGCATACACGGGCTGGGATGTTGGGGAAATTCAAGACGCCGATGCTGGTCATTCATAACGACCTCGATTTTCGATGCCCGATTGGGCAAGGCCATGAGCTATTCGCCGCCCTGCAGCGTCAAGGGGTTCCTAGCCGCTTTGTCAATTTCCCCGATGAAGGTCATTGGGTTACTAAACCAGCGAATAGTCGTCTGTGGCATCAGGAGGTTTTTGCCTGGCTTGAGCACTATTGTCCGCCGTTTCGCCCATGACCGTTGGTCGTTCGCCGGACGATGGGCAATCCAAAGGCGACAAGAACCACTCCTGGCGAACTCGCTTAAGCTACGGGAACAGTTCAGGACGATGGGGCTAAGGGATAGCCGCAGCCTTTGGAGCGTCCGAGCGTCGTCGATTGCAGGGCTCGTCAGCAGCCTCGCCACGAGGAGGCCTTGCCTCGTCCGAGGAGATGGATAGTTACGAGCTGATGACTGGCCGAACAAAATCTAGATAGCGATGCTTCCGCATCGAGGCCGTTGAAACGACGCGCCGTGGCCGTTGGCGAATGCGTCTCGACCACTTCTGAGTGTTGAGGACGGCTGCTGTTCCCAATGCCCGCTCGCTACCGACAGCGTGTATGCCGTCGGAGTGAGCCGACCAGCTTGCAGCGAAGGATGATCGCGCTGCCTCGCCTTCGACAGCCTGGTCGCGGCTTTCGAGGCGAAGCAGCGAGTCCGTCATCAGTACACAGGCCGGTTTCGGGTCGGGGAAGGTGGTCGGCGACTCCTGACACGCGGTCGCCGATGGCTGGGAATGCTCTGCTTCCGCCAGCTCGGCGACGCGCCGCAAGAATTCCAGGTTGGTGCCGAGGTCGTGACACTCCCAGTCTGGCTCAAGCTTCGCCCAATCCGGCTTGAACTTCGCTATGTTTAAGGATGCTGCGGGGCTTGCCTCCGGTAGCCGAGTTCCATCCCAGGCATAAAGGTACTCGGTCTCATTGAGTCGACGTAGCTGGCCGCGGTGACTGGCCGCGGCGATGCCCGCTTCGAATGATGATTTGTTTGGCTTGCCAGGGCTGGCCGCCGATCCCGTCTCCGCGCGGCGGCTGATCAAGTAAAGTCGACTGCTTGGGGACTGATACGAAAGCCAACGCAACAAGGTGTCTTGCGGCAGGTAAAGCGAATAAGAGGTTTGTCGACCTGGGTACGTCGTGATATCGATGAAGCCGGTGAGTAAGGCTGCTTGCCGGTAGGCAGCTTTGGGCAGGGTGGCTTTTTCCGCTTGCCCACCCGCGTTATCACGGATGGTGATCCGGAGCCAGTCCCGATCTCCACGCAAGCAATCCACCACGACTTCGATCAAGCCGCCGGGTAGGGCAGCCGCCAGGGCAGAGTCCATCATCATCTCGAGCACCCCGATGATTCCATGAACGCCTATCGTGGGTTCCCAGGCAGGAATGGTCCCAATCCGTGTGACGAGGATCCCTCGGGCCTGGGCTTGGGATTTCCAGCCTGCTACAGGCCGATCCAGAAAATCTAGGGTTTCAATAGACATCGGGTGCGATCAGCTTCGGTGGGGGAGCCCTTTCAAGGACTCGCCAATCCTGGAACTCAACCGGAAATTGCCCGAGGCTCATCACCTCGGTCACCCCTATCCATCGAAACGTTCTGGTCTGGAACTAGAGTCCTGGCGAAAGATTACCGGAGAAACCGGATATACCAACGCCGATCAGCCAAGCTCGATTTGCATCCCATCGTAGGCTAGCCTCACATTGTGCGGCAGGGAACGGTTGGTGGCTTCGTAATCGAGTTCGTGAGAGGTATGCGTCAGGTAGGTAATCCGCGGTCGGAGTTGCTGAACAATTTCCAGGGCTTGGGGAATACAAAGATGGGTTGGATGCGGGGCGTACCTGAGGGTGCCGAGAACGAGCGTATCCAACCCTTGCAGACGCTCCATGCTTTCGGCTGGAATAGCACTGACATCGGTGCAGTAGGCGACATTTCCAACCCGGAAACCGAGGACCGTGAAACGCGGGCCATGTTGAAGGCGGACAGGGATGATGGTCGCTCCAAGGGCCTCGAAGGGGTCTTCACTGATGAGTATCGGCTGGAGTCTAGGAGCACTTCCCGGATGCGTCGGTTCAACGTCGGCGAAAGCGTAATCGAAAGCTCGGTAGATTCTCTCGCGAACGCGGGCTTCACAGTACAAAGGTACAGCATGCCCCAGCCGAAACGGGAACAGGCGGAGATCGTCCAAGCCATGAACGTGGTCCGCATGTTCATGGGTGAAGACGACTGCATCAACATGCCCGATCCGTTCGCGAATCAACTGATGGCGGAGGTCGGGAGGGGTGTCGATCAGCAGATTGCCCCGGGGGAGGCCGAGAATCGCGGAGCAACGCGTGCGGTGGTTGTGGGGGTCGGGACTGGTGCAAACCTGACAGCCGCAACCGATCATCGGTACCCCTACCGATGTCCCCGTTCCCAGCAGGATCATCCGTCCCTGGATTTCGGTATCTAGAAACGGTTTACTCAACGTGAATCCGCATTCGGAGAAGACAATCCGATCTCAAGCTTAATTTGCAGCCTATTGACCAATGGGTAATAATATGACTTGGCGGACATTTTTCGTCTACCGGACCCAAAACCATCCTTTCAACATCGGAGAGTCAGGTCATGATGAGGTCGATGCATGATCGAAGAGAGCCAGTTGTGGTCGGCAAACGTGGCATCCTCGGCCTGCTGGGGTTGGTGGCCTTGCTGCTGGCCATGCCTGGCCAGACCTTGGCGGCTGAAGAAAGCAAGAAGACAGAGGAAAAGGGAATGAAAGTAGCGACCTTTGGCGGAGGATGTTTCTGGTGCACCGAAGCGGTTTTCCAGCGACTGCAAGGGGTCCAAAAAGTTGTCTCTGGCTACAGTGGTGGGCACGTCGAAAACCCGACCTACGAGCAGGTGTGCAGCAAAAAAACCGGCCATGTGGAAGTCATCCAGGTTACCTACGATCCAGCCCGGGTGAAATTTGAGGAGTTGCTAGAAGTCTTCTGGAAGACTCATGATCCGACGACCAAGGATCGGCAAGGAAATGACGTCGGTCCTCAGTATCGATCGGTGGTTTTTTACCATGACGAAGAACAGCAGGAAAAAGCTCAATTTTACAAGAAAAAGCTGGATGCCGCCGGGCTCTTTCGCAGTCCGATCGTGACCGAGATCAAGCCGATCATCAATTTCTATCCAGCAGAGGACTATCACCAGAATTACTTCAACCAGAACCCCGCGAACCCTTACTGCCAGTTCGTGGTCGCCTCCAAGGTCAAGAAGTTCAAGGAGATTTTCGGCGATAAGGCCAAAGACGAAGAAGAAGTCCGCAATCAGTAGCTGGCATCTGTTCGTGGATCGCCCCGATCTGGGGGCGGGTCGACTCCGTGACGCCGCATCACTTCATGCAAAGCGGCTACCGTTGTTGGCGAGGGTCGGAAGTTGCCGGGGCGATATCCTTGGGCGATATGGAGTGGCGTTAACCGCAGTTGATTCGGGCGATTCCATCGCTGGATGTCTGCTCCGCGTTGGTCGAGCAAATCGATCATCAGGGGGAAATTTTTGAAAGCCGCCCCATGCATCGCCGTGTTGCCTTGCTCATCGACCGTGTTGAGTTCGGCCCCCAAGGCCAATAACCACTCGACGACCGCCAACGATTCTTCCTCACTCCCCGCTTCCTCGGCTGGAGCATTGGTCCCTAACCCAGCCGCCATCATTAGCGGAGTCGAGCCATCGGCATTCGGGATATGCGGATCACCGCCCAACTCGACCAATAACTTGAGGAACGGAAGATCGGCAGTATCCGCCGCCATGAACACGGGAGTGGCTCCACGCAGCGTCACCTTGCCTTTGCCGACTCCCCCTTTTTCTAGCCGCAGATTGACATCGGCCCCGGCCTGACACAGACGCTCGACGAACTGCAAAGTGGTGAGGCGACCTGAGCCCTGCGGCGCCGGAAGTCCAGAGGCATCATCGCCGCGGTTGGGTTTGCGCACCCAGGCTAGTCGGTGCAAGGCGGCAAAGCCAGAACGCTGATCGTTGGGATCGGCCCCGGCATCCAGAAGCATGGCGGCCAAATCAAAGTGTCCATTCTCGACCGCCATCGCCAGTAGTCCCATCCCGGCATTGGGGCCACGTGCGGTCGCTTTATCGGGTTGGATCGTCTGGTGAATGTCTTGTCCAGCATCCAAAAGCAACCGTACCACAGCCAACTGTCCTTCGCGGACCGCAAAGAAAATGGCATTGAAACCCGATGCCAAACGTTTATTGGGGTCAGCCCCTGCCGACAACAGCAAGCGTACTGCCTGCTGGTGACCCTCGGCGGCAGCCCACATCAATGCGGTTTGTCCATGAGACTCACTGGTATCGACATCTGCTCCGTGATCCAGCAATTGCTGAAGGCACCCGGGCTTACCGGTTCGGGCGGCGGTCATCAACAACGTCTCTCCTCCCTTCAAGACGGGGGTCACCGACGCTCCATGGGAAAGTAGAATGTTTACCATCGCTTCATCACCACGCTGGCAAGCAATCCAAAGCGGGGTAATGCCATAGCGAGTCTTAGCCTCGACAACGGCGCCGCGTTCGAGAAGTCGCAGAGCGAGATCCGGCCATTGCCAGTGGACCGCCCAATGCAGAGCAGTCATCCCATCGGCTTGCGACTGGTTGAGGCTCTCGCCGTCCGCAGTCGGTAGGATATTTTCGATGGCATTCCGGTCTTGGCTTTCGACCGCGTCAGCCAAGGGGGATGCGCCATGACCGTCGGCAAGCGGGAACAGACATAGGCAGACGACCAACGTCCACCAGGCATATGGCCCTCGAACAGGGAGCAGCTTGTTGTGCGTTTCGAGAAACATCTTACATCGGAAGTGGATCGAGTAGTTCGATGACTTTGCCTTGGCTATCGGCGAAGGAATCCAAATGGATCCCGACTTTGTCGAGGAGCGTCAGGTGGAGGTTGGCCAAGGGAGTGGGCTGTGCGTATCGAATGTGGCGGCCACCACTTACCCGGCCGGCGGCGCCTCCGGCCACGATGATCGGCAGGTTCTGATGGTCATGTAGGTTGGGATTCCCCATGCCGCTACCGTAGAGCAGCAAGGTATGATCCAGCAGCGAACCTTCCCCCTCCGGCGTGGCTCGAAGCTTCTCCAGGTATTCCGCGAACAGCGACACATGAAACCGATTGATCCGGGCGACCTTGGCGATTTTATCCGGATCATTGCCGTGATGGGTGAGCGGATGGTGGGCTTCGGGAACTCCGATTTCCGGATAAGTCCGGGTGCTGGTTTCGCGCGCCAGCTGAAAGGTGGTTACTCGAGTAATATCGCCTTGAAATGCTAGTCGTTGTAGTTCGAACATCAGTCGCGCATGATCGGCGTAAGCGGCAGGGACACCGACCGGTCGATCGAGATCGGGGAGGGGATGATCGATCGCGTCGGCCTCGGCCTGCTGGATGCGCCGCTCGACTTCGCGGATCGAAGTCACGTACTCGTCGAGCCGGTGTTGGTCGCTCGGTCCTAACTGTTGCTTGAGCCGCTGGATCTCCTGGCTGATGGAATCTAGCAGACTCGCGCGGCGCCGTAGCGTGGCTTGACGCTCCTGACCACTTCCTCCTTCGCCGAATAACATCTCAAAGACGATGCGCGGATGAGCTTCCGAGGGTAGCGGTGTGGTAGGCGACGACCACGAAAGGTTGTTTTGATAAACGCAGGCATAACCGTTATCGCATTGGCCAACGATCGAAAGCAGGTCAAGCGACAGTTCGAGCGAAGGTAGCTGCGTTTGTTGGCCGAGATGTTGCGCAGCAATCTGGTCGACGGTTGTCCCCAGGAAATAGTCGGCGCTCTCGGTGATCTTGGCCGAGGCCGCGCTGAGGAACGCTGCATTCGAGGTGGCATGGGTTCCTGGATACGCGTTTCGCAATTCGAGATTAGAAATCACGTTGACTTGGTCCCGGACGGCTGCCAACGGTTCCAGCGTTGGTGACAGCTCTTCCAGCGTTTCACCCTGGAGTGACCATCGCGAGATATCGCAGCCCATCGGCATGTAGACAAAGCCTAAGCGACGCAGCCGGGACGTCGCTGCCGCCGTCGCCGCCTGGGCGGTCATCGCCGGAATCATCGCATCCAGCAGCGGCAACGCCATGCTGGTGCCCAAGCCGCGGAGGACCGTACGTCGCGAAAGGCATTTACGGGTCAGGAACATCAGGCACTCCGTCAAAACGCAAAGGAATGAAATCGGTATAAGTCGCTATCCAAAGTTTAAGGAGCTGGACTTGCTTCCGCAGAAGCAGGCTGCCGAAAGGGTTGGCTCAAGGCGATACCGGCGATGATCGAGGATAGCCGATATCGATCCGCTTCGGCGTCGCGCACAATCCGACGAACCGCCGGAGCATCGGCCAACTCCACGCCACGACCAAGGGCAAAGGTCATTAATTTCTCGGTGAAGGTCGTGGCGAACAGATCCGGTCTAGACAAAATATAATCCTCAACGTCGCCAATCCCATCCACCGGCTCACCATCTGGTAGTTTACCGGAAGCATCCAGCGGCTGGCCTTCCTCAAAGTCGCGCCAACGTCCAATCGCATCGTAATTCTCCATCGCCAGTCCAAGCGGGTCCATCAAGCGGTGGCAGGAAGCACAAGCGTCGTTCGCGCGATGTTCCTCAAGCCTTTGCCTGACCGAGAGATTGGCGGAAATCGTTTTTTCCTTCAAGGCCGGGACGTCGGCCGGCGGCGGTGGCGGCGCCATGCCCAGAAGATTCTTCAGGATCCAGTGGCCGCGGATGACGGGCGAGGTCCGGGTTGCATACGATGTCACCGTCAAGATACTTCCATGACGCAACAGGCCGCCTCGGTGATGCGAAGGTTCCAGGGAGACGCGACGGAAGTGGTCGCCGTAAACATGAGGGATCCCGTAATGCTTGGCAAGCCGTTCATTCAAATAGCTGTGATCGGTGCGCAATAAATCGAGGATACTCAGGTCTTGACGCAGCACCGAATCAAAGCAAAGCTCCGTCTCGCGGCGAAAGGCTTGTCGAAGGTTGTCATCAAAATCAGGAAACAAACGCAGGTCGGGGGTAAGCCCTTCCAGATTACGCAGATAAAGCCACTGCCCGGCGAAGGTCTCGGTCAGCGATCGCGACCGCACATCGCGCAGCATCCGCTTGACCTGCTGCTCCAGCGTAGCTGGAACGCCCAGTTGGCCTTGCTCGGCCGCCATCAATAACGGCTCGTCCGGAAGGCTGCTCCATAAAAAAAAGGAGAGCCGAGATGCCAGTTCGAAATCAGCTAACGCTGCCGGACGGGATGAGCCTGCCCCGTGATCAGGACTCTCGATCCGAAACAAGAAGTTTGGGCTGACGAGAAGGGACGTCAAGGCCGACTCGATAGCCGCATCGAAATCCTGCGTTTCCTCCAGGGTACGCCGGTAGAATTCCCAAGGGATCCGAACGTCTTCGGCGGTCGATGGGCGGCGATAGGCTCGGCGAACCAAGTCGCTGATAATCTTATGAGCACATCGATCGCGATCCTCGACAGCCGATGGGTATACGGAAAAGATTTGCCGCCGACTACGGGAATCTTTTGATCCGATGGAGCCGAAGGGGCCGGTAATGTTGATCTGATAAATGGCAGGGGTCGTGCGCGGATGGCGGTGCATGTTGTAGCGTGCCTGGTACGGCTGACGCTTGGTCTCCAACAGCAGTGAGGGTTGCTTGAGGAAGGTGATTCCTAGCTCATGCGGACCAGCCTCAACCATGAAGCGCCCTCGGAGGTGGGCATCTACCTTTTCATGACCAGCTCCTTTCGGCGGCACGACCGTAAAGGTGGCTCGGACTTCACGGTCCAAGAGGATCTCCATGTCGTGGGACCGCTGCAGCCCTTCGACCTGTTCATTGCGATCCCGGGCTAATCGGACTTCGAAGGCATATTCACCGCTGCTGGGGAAATAATACGTAAAACTCGCGCCACCTCGCGTACCGAAAGGCAAACCCTCGCGGTGCTCTTCCTGGGTAAGGTCCGGGCGGAGACGAATGGTATCGCTCCAAGAACCTTCGGCGACCCGACCGATGGCTAGCCGACTGATCTTTTCAGCCGCTAAAACATAGCGTTGCAGTAGACTCGGCGGCAGTTCCCCCACGGTAATGTTGTCGAAGCCGTGGCTCGATTCATCGGCCGGTAAGAAAGTCTCGACGGCGATATCCAGGGCCAGCAGATCTCGGATAGCTCGACGGTATTCATCGCGCGTCATCCGCCGGATCGGGTCACCTCGCGGCACCGTGGGGGCATTCGCATAACGTTCATCGAGGATCCCTTCAATCCCTTGTACCGCCCGGTGGTAATCCGCAGGGGAAGGTCGATCGGCATCGGGAGGAGGCATCTGGCGAGTTCGCAGTTTTCGAGCAATCGCTTCCCAAGCGTCTGACTGCTGCACGATGGTCTTGGCCGTCAAATCGTCGATCGTGAAACCGCCCGCAGGTTGGTGCCCTCGATGACAGTCGGCACAATACTCGTTGACCAGCCCAACCACCCAGGCCTGCTCGTCAGCCGAAGAGGTCATCGGGCTATTTACCATCTCGGCCGCGACAGCCAAAGTTGCCCACAGCATCCCACTCGCACCCCAACGCATCGCCAGCAAAATAGAATTCACCCTGAGGCGATAGGAGGCAGGGAACAGCTGGCGGGAAAGGAAAGGCTTCATCGATGCGATCCAGCTTTGACCAGGAACAAGCAACTTACCAGCGAGCTAACCAAGATCGAGCCTCATTGTAATAAATCGGCGGTCGACTTCCAAAGGCCAGACCTGCCTATTCACCTCCTTTTCATCGACGAGGCTCGAACGAAACCTGCAGTTGGGCCTGCCTGATTCGATGACTCTGATCCGTCTTCACCGGCCACATGCCAGAAAGAGGCCGCCTACCCCTTCACACGGAGGGATAGGCGGCATGGATATCCATCGTCACCCGGGGAGTGACAGCTTGTTATTTTCCCAGCTCGGCAAAGAATTCATCGACGGCCGCCGCCAACGATGCGCTCGAACCCTCGGTAGTCGTCGATGGCGATGGAACCTGACTGGTACCAGCCAGCGATTCGATCGTCGCTCCATTTGGGGTGATGATCGGGGAGGAGGTAGCTAGCGAAATGAGCGAAGGTTGGGATGGAATCCCTCCCTCTTCATCGATGAACGTACCCGTAATCGACGAAGACTGACTGGTGACGGTGGGGGCTACCAGGCTTGAACCTTCATCAGCCCAAGCCAACTGCAACGCCGCTGGAGCAATGAAGTAGCGGATCAAGCTACTGGCCTGGTTCTGTCGGACCAGCGACGTGTCGGTCGCATTCACCCGCCCATCCTTGTTGATGTCGTAGATGTTAGTGATCAACGCTGAATTGACGACCGTCGATTGGTTCTGTCGAACAGCCGAGGTATCGGTAGCGTTGGTCCGGACGGTGACCGGCGGGCCAGCCAGATTTCCAGTGTTGAAATCGCCGACGGCATTGCCGAAATAGAAGACATCGTTGCTGGTCAAGCCGGTGTTTCCATTAGCCAAGACGGTGACCCGCAGCCAAGTGTTGCGGATCGCGTTATCGGCAAAGGTCAACTTGACCCGGTCCGAGCCGGCATTACCACCGTTGTCGAAAACCTCGATCGTGGGAACCGCCGCCGTTGGCTGGAAGTTGCTGGCATTGATACCGTCCCAGGTGGCGAAAGCGAAATCGGAGACGGTGGGTACCCCAGGCAGATTATCGATGTCGACGATCAATCCGTTCAGGCCGCGAATGTAATTGGTGTAGCTCGTAAAGCCCGTTTCCTGACCCGGGAGTACGGCCACCTTGCTGGTATCGATGGC
>JBILTQ010000612.1:0-2517 GCA_044371435.1 Pirellulaceae bacterium
CAGTCCGCTCGCCGCGGTGCTCAGGCGAACGGTTGCGGCGCGCAGTTGCTCCAGGCTTGCATCGCACACCGGCAGATCGAGCCCCGGCAAACTGACGGCGCCTGCGGCCGTGGATTCGAGCAGTTCCCTGGTCGTCATCGCCTCCTCCACCATCGGAGGGCCCGCAAGCAGTTCGGCGGTGAGGTCCCGGGTCTGCTCGATCGTCAAGCCATCGCGCCCGCGGGCTGCGGCGAGGCCCCGCGTGCAGAACTCGGCCCAGATCGAGCACAGCGAGTCCTGCCAGACGTCTTTCGCGACGAGCCCGGCCCATTCTCCCGCCACCTCTGCGTGTCGATCGCTCCTCGGTGGAACGGACCACAATCCATGACGGAAGGCCGAGCCGCTGTCGACGACATCGGGCTCGTGATCCAGAACGGTGAGGAAGTGGGCGACGCTCCGTCGCCGTTGTGCGATGGCACTGGCTCTCGACAACTCGAGTTGCTGGACAGCGAACTGTTCCGCAACGTCGAGTGGCTCGGGATCGGTTGTGTTGTGTTCGATGGTCGGCGCGAAGCCTGTGTTCGCGTCACCGAACGGATCGTCACCGAAGAAGGCATCGAAGACCGCGTCGCGCTCGTCAGTGTGGGCACCTAGTTGGCACAGGCATCCGACAAGGGCGTACTCGACAAGGACCGAAGCGGGGATGGGCTCGCTGGTGAGCATCCAGCGACGCACGTACTCGGTGTTCTCGACTGCGGCTTCGAACGCGTGCGCCAGCTGCTGGGCCCGGGGGTGCTCGTAGAGCACGTCAATCGGTAGCGGCGTGTCGCCCAGCAGGGTGCCAGCCCGGGCAACGAGTCCGAGGTCCGCCATCGGCGAGCGGTAGTAGAGGCCGTACCCACCGAGGGCGCTGAGGACCGACTCTCCCCGAGCGTACGGTCCGTCATTGCCGGCCATCTCCTCCCGGAGCGCGATTGCACCCACCGGTACCGAGCCGCACTCATGAGGACACAGCAGGACGGCGAGACCGAACTCCCATTCCCGCCGCTTGATGAAGCGCGACAGGTCTTCGTTGGTGCTGCGGAGACCTAGGCGGCGGTAACGGTCGAGCAGGAACGCGTGGAACGAGATGTAGCGCGCCCGCCGTGACAGCTCAAGGATGCCGGGAAGGAGCCGCGGTGTCAGTCGGTCCTGCGTCGTCGTCTGGAGCCCGAGCGGGTCGCGGCCCTCCTTGACGTCGATCGATGGTGCCAACCACTGCGGGAAGCCCACCACTTGTTCGCTTACTGGCGCATCCATACTTTTGGTTGGTCAGTCCTTCGGACGGAGTTGTTCAGTACTGATCATGACGCATCAGGTACTTGCCAAGTGACCAGGCTGAAGGCCCTCGATGCGCCCGCCTAACGGCGGTGTAGGCGCCAGCCTGGCGGAACGGCCCCGCTGCCGTCCGAATCGCTCATCCAGCTGAGGAAGGATTGCGCCCGCAGGGCCACGACTTCTCCAGCAGGGTGAAGAAGTTCCATCAGGTCGAGTGCCATTTGGAATGTCAACGATGCCACGGTGTCTTCGACGTATTCTCGGCCATATCGAATCAGAGCGGTCGCCTCGACCACCTCGTATTCAGGGGTGCCAAAGCAGGCGACCTCGCCATCCGGTGAGCTCACCTGGTCGACGTGCAGGTTCTCCTCACTCGCCAAGTGGAGCGCTTGGTCGACGGCTCCGTCGAGCGACGCAGCCTCGAGGGTTTCTGTTCGACGGTAATCGAAGTAGACGTCGACGAGCACGACCTCGTACCCCTCTGTCGCGCCGCTCACGCCGCCGTCTCCTGGTCGGACTCGGCGAGACCAAACCAACCCGGCCCAAAGACGAGCGCGGGGTGCATGTGGGCGACTTTGATCGCAAGAACGTCGGCGGTCCAGTAGTCCAGACCGTTGCGCATCCAGCGATAGACGGTCGTGCGGCTCACACCTGCCAGCAGCGCAAACTGACTGACGCTGGCCACG
Organism: Pirellulaceae bacterium; assembly: GCA_044371435.1. Taxonomy (GTDB): domain Bacteria; phylum Planctomycetota; class Planctomycetia; order Pirellulales; family Pirellulaceae; genus JAIYDQ01. The sequence continues at coordinate 1,983 of JBILTQ010000612.1, forward strand.
GGTACGGCGGCCATAAGAAGACGGACATCGAGACGGCCGTCGCCGTGAGGGGTGGGGTCGGCAGATGCCACCTCGAGGAACTCTCCCTGACACGCCGCGGGCAACTTGACGTGGTGGGCGATGTGTGCAGGTGGTTTCGGCATCACAGGTACCCCGGGATTTCAGGTTCCTGGCCCGACACGTCGGTGGTGGCGGACTCAGTCGAGTCCCCCAGCACGCGGTTGCTCAGGGTGCGGGTGAGCATCTCCTGGAGGGGTCGCATGGCGACCAGGTGGCTCAGGCCGGGGAGCGGTGTACCCCGGCGAACGTCGCGAACGACTTCGTTCGCGAGACGCCGCAACTCGGCGGCGAACTCGACGAGCGTTACGTCGTCGAGGGGAATGGTGTCTGCATGTTCGCTCATGACATGCAGTTCGAGCGCTCGTCCGGCGTCCCGTGTAAAGAATCGCGCTGCCGGTCATGCACCTAAGATCGGCGTGACTCCTATGACTCATCGTTCCGCCGGGCGCAGTTCCCTCCGTTCTCTCAGCGACTT
>JBILTQ010000043.1:0-22135 GCA_044371435.1 Pirellulaceae bacterium
GCCATTAGGGGGGACAAACTCCGGCGGTCGGTGCGGGGGGGCGGGATGCCAGGCTGTCAGCGCCGAAACCGGTCGGCAAGCAGTCATTCATGGACAGGACCACGGCGGGTACTGTAGTCACTGTCGCGACGGTGTCGCGGGTACTCCGCCGGGTCGCTCATCGCCAGTAGAGATATTAGAAGAATCTTCGTCGACGCTGCCGCCCGTTCCATCGGTAGAGGTCACCCCGGAGGAGAGTACCGACTCAGCGGGAAAGCTCCAGCCGACGCCCGAGCCCTTGAGCCAACAGCCGAAGCAAGCGATCCCAACGCTTGCTCAGCGACCGAAATCAAGCGGTGATGCCGAGCGACCAGCGAGCCGATCGCGTAGTACATCGAGCGATCAAGATACTCGAAGGGTGAAGCAACCGGCGGTTCGATGAGCATGACGTTGGCTGACCTTGCAAGCCACTGACACGAGTCGGCTTGGCTTCGTACCCTGCCGGTGCTCTTGAAGTTCATCGAGCCAGGTTGGCGACGAGTTCAGCCAAGCGTTCGGCCTCATCGGTCGTGTTGTAAACGTAAAAGGATGCCCGGCATGAAGCGGCTACGCCCAACCGCTGATGGAGTGGCATGGCGCAGTGATGACCGACGCGGATGGCCACCCCCTCTGCATCGAGCCGGCGACCGATTTCGTCGGGGTGAATACCATCGACGACGAAACTGACGATGCCGCTCTTCGATTCCAGGTCCGGTCCGAGGACTTTGATCCGCGGATATCTGCTGAATCGTTCGTGGACGATCGATGCCAGTCGGCGCTCATGCGCTAAGATTTCGCGGCTCCCTAATGAAGCGAGGTACTCGACCGCGGGACGCATGGCGATCGCTTCCACGATGGGCGCGGTACCGGCTTCGAAGCGATGCGGTAGTCCCGCCGGCGTGTAACCGTCCTTGGTGACCGCGTGAATCATGTTGCCGCCCCCGAGGAAAGGCGGCATGGCTTCCAGAATACTGCGCTGGCCATAGAGGACCCCAATCCCGGTTGGGCCGAGCATCTTGTGGCCACTGAAGACGACAAAGTCGGCCGGGATGGCTTGCACATCGACGGCAGCGTGCGGGACGGCTTGGGCGGCGTCCATGAGGACGACGCTTCCATTGGCGTGGCTTAGGCTTACGATAGTCTCGACCGGATTGATCGTCCCGAGGACATTCGAGACGGCGGTGACGGCTACCAATTTGACCCGAGGCGTCAACATTTCGCGGAAGCTGGTCAGATCCAAACGAAAGCCGTCGTCGATGGGACACCAACGGATGCGAGCACCGGTCCTGGCGGCGAGCTGTTGCCAAGGCACAATATTCGAATGGTGTTCCATCTCGGTCAGAAGAATCTCGTCGCCAGCGGCCAGATTGGCATCGCCCCAGGCCCTCGCCACTAGATTGATGCCGGCGGTGGTCCCGCTGGTGAAGATCACCTGGTCAGCCCGAGGCGCTCCAATGAAATTCGCGACTGCCGCGCGGCTGGCTTCCATCGCCAAGGTGGTTTCGGCGGCAGCCTGATGGCCAGAGCGATGGACGTTGCTGTAGTGTTCTTCATAAACCCTGGCCATGCACTCGATGACCTGCCTGGGCCGCTGGGAAGAAGCCGCATTATCGAGGTAGACCCAGGCTCGTCCCGAGGAATCACGGCGAGTAAGGATTGGAAAGTCACCCCGGATGGTATGGATCGGGCGTTGAGGAGGTGGGTTCGGTTGGACCGCAGAGGTTGACCGAGCCTTTCCCGAAGCGTGGTGTTCGAGGATACTCGCGGCAATTTCCCGGATACGCAAGACCATCGAGTGCAGGCCATTGCTGCGCATGGGGGTGATGAAGCTGCGCAGCTGGATGCGATCGAAGAAAGCTTCGATATCCAGGTCCCGAATCGCGTCGGCGGTTTGCCCGGAGTAGGCCGCTAAGAGGATGGCGATCAAGCCTCGGACCATCGGCGCGTCGCTGGTCGCCCGAAGATAAATCTGGTTGCCCACGATTCGCGGGACCAGCCACACCATACTCTGGCAACCCAACACCCGGTTGGACTCGACACAAGCCTCGCCCGGGAACTCAGGAAGACTCGCTCCAAGCTCTACCAGGTACTCCAGCCGTTCGGTAGGCGAATCGCACTCCCGCAGTTCCTCTTCAATCTCTTGTAGCGATAACTCGAAGGTCTCGGACGACGACATCAAAAAATACCTAGCTGATCACGAGCATCTTCCGTCATCCGATCTGGCGTCCAGGGCGGAGTCATGACTACCTCGATATGTACTTTCCCCGCTCCAGGCAATGCCTCCAGCACTTGACGGGAATTTCCCACCAGTTGCGGACCGGCAGGGCACATGGGGCTGGTCATGGTCATTTCGATGGCGATGTCGGTCTTCTCATCGTCTCCGGGAGTGAGGGTTACCACGTAGACCAAGCCCAGGTCGACGATATTCACGAAAAGCTCTGGATCGATGACCTTTTTCAGTTCGTCGCGAACACTATCCTCGGTAATTGTCATTTCCACTCTCTCCTACCGTTCATCGACAACTCGGGCATAGACGCTATCGCCGACGATCTTGACTTCATAGCTTCCGGTGGGCTCGGTCGCCGGCATCGTCAAGGCCTCACCAGTTCGCACATCGAATTTCGCCCCATGCCTTGGACAGACCAAGCAGTGCCCCTCGAGCTCTCCGTCGCCTAGAGTCCCGCCGTCGTGCGTGCAAACATCATCGATACAGTAGATATCTTCGTCCAGTCGTACCACGACGACGAAACGATCATCCAGTTCCACCGTCCTGGGAACCGCTGTTTCCAGTTCCGAGGTAGCGCAAAGGCGAATAAAGTTGTCGTCCGGTGGCTTGGGCATAGGCTGAAGCTTGACTTGTGTTCGAAGGGAAGAGGGAATGCAAAGGGTTCACTGATTGCCGTAACGACCAGCGACATAATCAGCGACCAGCACCCGGCTAGTTGCGAGGCAGATCGAATTATCCGTTGGAATCATCGTCGTTACCGATGGTTATCAGAGGCATCGAGCCCTACCGGTGCTCGCGATCGAAACCCAGCGCGGTCTGCGGCGCATGGATGTTCGTTGCTTACGCCCTGAAGGCGGCGGATCGACCAGCCATTCCAGTCTGTTTCCTGATTATGTTTCGTACTCGCAAACTTGCCGAGCAATGGCCAAGCCCAGGGCTTTCCTCACGCTTTCAATAGTGATACGGTCGAAAATCTGCTGGAAGAATCCGGCGACGATCATCCGGATTGCCTCCTGTCGGGTAAACCCACGCGAGCGGGCATAGAAAATAAGTTCTTCGTCGACCTTGCCGGTCGTGCTCCCGTGGGTGCAACGAACGTCATCCGCTTGGATTTCCAAACCTGGAATGGAGTCGGCTCGGGCGTGCTCACTCAACATTAAATTATCGTTGCGCTGGTACCCGTCGGTCTTCACCGCCCCAGGGGCAACCCGGATCATACCTCGCCATACCGTCCGCGATCGATCCTGGAGAGCCGCCTTATAAAGGAAGTCGCTGGTGCAATGCGGGGCGTCATGGGATTGCAAGGTGTTGTAGGTCATCTGTTGCTTGCCCCGGGTGAACATCGTCCCATTGACCTGACTGTGCGCACCTTCGCCGATCAACGAGACTTGCTGCGAAACCTGGACGAACCTTGCCCCCATCGCAGCCAAGGTCCATTGAATCGAACCATGGCGATCAATGGTGGCCTTCTGTTGAGCAAAATGCCAAACCCGGTCTCCCCACTCCTGGAGCTTGACGAAGCGAAGATGAGCCCCCGGTTTGACGACGATCTCGAGCCCGCCGCAATGGAAACCATCGGCGGTCGGGGTGGGACTCGAACACTCGTATAAAACCGTCGCCGAGGAATTTTCCTCGAGCACGATCAAGACGTGGCTGACATCGGTTCCCCCGTCGCTCATCCCGCTATGAATGTGGAGCGGTTGATCGAGAAGGACGTTGGCCGGGACATGCAGCAGGCACCCGTTCGACCAAGCCGCGGCTTGCAAGGCCGAGAATCGATCCAGCGAAGGGTCGAGCGTCCGGAAGAGATAAGGTTCAACCAAATGGGGATGCGTTTGGCAGGCTCGTTCCAGCGACCCGAAAAAAACACCTCGCCGCGTTGCCGCCTCCGATAAATGCTCGTTTTGCAAATGACCGTCAAGCAACTGGATCCGGCCCTCGGTAGCGACATCGTCCAGGAGCCAGCACGGACAAGCGACATCGGCCGGTTCCGCCACGTCGAGCGGTCGGTATTTGTCGAGATGGAAACCTCGCAGGTCGGAACGCATCCATTCCTCCTGGCGACGCTCGGGCCAACCCATCGTTTGGAAATCCGCCCAGGCAGCATGTCGCAGCTTCGTCAGCCACCCGGGTTCGACGCGTCGATCCAGAAAATTCTTGAATGCTGGAGCCTCCATCACCCCAGCCGGGGCCAAGGTTGTCATCTATCCTACCGATCCTTCCATCTGAAGTTGAATTAAACGGTTGAGTTCGACCGCATATTCCATCGGCAATTCCTTGACCAAAGGTTCGATGAAGCCATTGACGATCATCGTTCCAGCTTCGGCTTCGCTCAGTCCCCGACTCATCAGATAAAACAATTGCTCTTCGCCGATCCGGGAGACACTCGCCTCATGGCCCACCGATACGTCCTGGTCGAGGATCTCGATGTAGGGATAGGTGTCGCTCCGGGATTTTGGATCGAGGATCAAGGCATCGCAGACGACATTGCAGCGGGATTTCTTCGCCCCTTTTTCCACCCGCACCAGGCCGCGATAACTGCTGCGTCCTCCCCCTTTCGATATCGACTTGCTGATGATCTGCCCCGAGGTGTGAGGAGCCGCATGGACCAGTTTGGCCCCGGCATCCTGGTGCTGACCTTTCGAAGCAAAGGCAATGGAAAGGATCTCACCACGAGCTCCCGGTTCCATCATGTAGACGGCTGGGTATTTCATGGTGAGTTGGCTGCCCAAGTTACCATCGATCCACTCCATGGTAGCGTCGGCATAGGCGACGGCGCGCTTGGTCACCAGGTTGTAGATGTTGTTCGCCCAGTTCTGGATAGTGGTATAACGGCAACGGCTGCCGCGCTTGCAGATAATTTCCACCACCGCCGAATGCAAGGACTCCGAGGAATACATCGGTGCCGTGCAGCCTTCGACATAATGGACCGAAGCCCCTTCATCAACGATGATCAAGGTGCGTTCGAATTGCCCCATGTTCTCGGCATTGATGCGGAAGTATGCCTGCAGCGGGAAGTCGATCTTCACCCCTTTCGGAACGTAGATAAACGAGCCACCCGACCAAACCGCCGAATTCAACGCCGCAAACTTGTTGTCTGTCGGCGGGATGATCGTACCAAAGTACTCTCGAAGCAGGTCGGGATGTTCCCGAACCGCGGTATCGGTGTCGGTAAAGATCACACCCTGCTTCGCCAGATCCTCTTTCAGCGAGCCATAGACAACTTCGCTCTCGAACTGGGCCTTAACCCCAGCCAAAAACTTTCGCTCAGCTTCCGGAATCCCTAACTTGTCGAAAGTATCTTTAATCTCCTGCGGAACCTCGTCCCAGCTTCGACCTTGCTTGTTGGTCGGCTTGAGGTAGTAATAAATGTCCTGGAAGTTGATGCCGATTTCACCACCCCAGTGCGGCATCGGCTTGGCGTTGAAAATGTCGAGCGATTTCAGGCGGAAGTCGCGCATCCAGTCCGGCTCGTTTTTCATTTCCGAGATCTGACTGACGATATCCGCATCGAGGCCTTTCCTGGCCTTGAACACGGCCGGACTATCGGTACGAAAATCGTACTTGTTGATCTGGCCGATCGCTTCCGTGTTGACTAATTCCGTGGACATGATGTTGGTTTCTTATCGAGAGAGTGAACTCAGCTAAAGTCGGTAGGGGGTGGATTCTTTAGTGGGTCAAGGCCGGCTCTTCCTTGCTGGACATCTGGCTGTTGGCCGCGTCCGCCTCGGGGTAGGCCTTGCGGATGCGATCGTAACCCGAATCATGGAGTTCGCGGGCTAACTCGATGCCTCCGGTTTCCACGATCCGCCCCCCCAGCATCACATGGGTGAAATCCGGCGGATTGTGCTCGAGCAACTTGTCGTGATGAGTGATGATCAACAGCCCCATCTTCTCGCGACCGATCTCCGCGATCGATGTGCTGGCCAATCGGACGGCGTCGGCATCCAAACCGCTGTCGGTCTCGTCCAGGATGGCGAATTTGGGTGCGAGCATCGCCATGGTGAGGATCTCGGCACGCTTCATTTCGCCGCCGGAGAAACCTTCGTTAACGTAACGCTTGGCGAATTCCGGGTCCATCCGCAGTTGCTCCATCTTGCCCTTGAGCTCCTTGCGAAATTCGCGCATCGGAATCAGATCCTCACCCTCCTTCCGATCCGGGCGACGGACATTGGTAGTCGCGTGGCGGAGGAAGTCCGCCATCTTGACCCCGGGAATAGCGATCGGCCGCTGGAAGGCCATGAAAATACCGCGCCTCGCCCGCTCATCCGGCGCCAGGCTCGTGACATCTTGGCCGTCAAGCTCGATCGTTCCCTCGGTGATGGCGTAGTTGGGATGCCCCATGATCGCCAAGCCGAGGGTGCTCTTGCCCGAGCCATTGGGCCCCATCAAAGCGTGGGTCTCACCATGGTGAATCACCAAATGAACCCCACGCAGGATCGGCTTCCCATCGACCGCGACATGCAGATTTTCAATTTTTAACGTGTGCGACATGGACCGCTATTTTCTTCTCTCAAGGTGGTGATGGATGAAAGGTTGAAATCCCATCGAGGGGACGCAAGCTATGAATCGCCGACCGCAACCGGACGAAATTGGCACGAGCCATGCCCATCAAGCCGACAACAGGAGAGTTCGAGCGGCTTCCCGACGGCTTGGCTCAGTACCTCTGTTTCCAACTCACAGGCGCTGCGACGATCGACAGCGGCCAAATCCGGGAACGGGCAGGCATGGACGGTAAGGACCGGAAGTTCTCGCTGCTGGCTCGCCTCGCAGGGGATTTTTCTTTCTCGAAGGAGGTTCGCCATAGCGGTCATGCGTTCGTAAAGCGAACCGTCGGCTACCAACTGCCCATAGGCCTTCCCCATCCTCCGCGAAATACTCTGGATCAGCCGCTGACGGAGATCAGGGTCAGACAATTCCTCGATCTCCTGCCAAATCGCCGTGGCCAAGTCGGTGTAAGTCACACCGACTCGCCGCCATCCCAGGGCGGTCAAGAAGTATTGGAACTGGGGACGCCCACGGGCGATCAGCAACTTGCGGCGTTCGATGAGCCCCATCTGCTCCAAACGATCCAGTCGCGTACGGACGGCCGTCGGGGTCACCTCCAGCGTCTCCACCAGGTCTTGGACCGTCTGGCCTTCCTGACGACGCAAAAGCTCCAACACCAGCTGGTCGACAGGACGCACGGGTCCGGAAGTCCAGCCGTCGGCAACCGGCAAGGAGGCGGAATCTACTTCGGTGACTGAGGACATAGAATGGTCTGCGATCCAGAAGAAAGGAACGCTTGTACTCTATCCGTCGGCTTGGTTTTTGACAACGCTGGATGCGAAAAAAGGCCCCAACTTTTTTGCGATCGCAATTAAAAACGTAAGTCTCTTCTGGTAAAGGACTTATGGTTCGACAAATTCGGGCGTCACCAGGTGCGGGATGAGTCCGGCTTCATGGCCCCGCTCCAATAACCGTCGGACAGCTTCCCGGCCTCGTGGTCCGAAATCGAGGGTCCAGTCGTTGACGTACATTCCGACAAATCGATCCGCCTTGCCTCGCTCCAGACCTCGCCCCCAAGAAAGAGCGTAGTCCAAGGCCGCCTTCCGGTGGTCTAAGCCATGTTTGATGCTTTGATAAAGCAAGCGATTGACATCCCGGATGACCGTTTCCCCCAAATCCTTGCGGATCCCGTTACACCCCAACGGGAGTGGAAGCCCAGTATCCGACATCCACCACTCCCCGAGGTCGACGACTAGCTGCAGTCCCTGATCGGCGTAGGTGAGCTGCCCTTCATGGATGACAAGTCCGGCGTCGACCGTTCGGCCTTGATACTCGCCCGCCGCCACGATATCCAGCATTTGGTCGAAAGGGGCAACCACGGCCTCAAAGTCGGGAAGCCAAAGCTTGGCGGAAAGGAAAGCGGTCGTAAGGGTTCCGGGAACCGCAATTACTTTGCCGGCAAGGTCGTTCCGGCTGAGCGGTTCCCGAGCGACGATCATCGGTCCATAATTGTCGCCCATGCTGGCGCCGCAAGAACAGATCATGTACTTGTCGTGGAGGTAAGCGTAGGCGTGAACGCTAAGCGCGGTCAGTTCCAGTTCGCCACCGAAAGCTCGGCGATTCAACGTTTCGATGTCGACTAATTCGTGGACGAAACGATAGCCCTCGGTCTCAAAACAGTCTTTGGCCAAACCGTAAAACATGAAGGCATCGTCGGCATCGGGGCTGTGCCCGACTCGAATGGTCTGGACGGTGCTGGAGGGCATGCTTGGCTACCTTGAAAAATGCCTGAAGGACGGAACGCTTGCAACCAGCGGAGATGGTAATCGAACCGGGTCAGAGGTGAAGGACCTCGGCGGCGAAAACGGGCTGGGATTTACCACGGACAGGTCAGCCCAATCGGCTGCAAGGGGTGGCTGCGGTCGATAAGAGTTTACCGCGGCGGTCAAGGGAGATTAACCGAAGGATGGTTGAAGGCTCGACCATCGACTACACTTTTCCAGGTCCTTTCCGAAGTTCACCCCTTCTTATGATGGAGAAACCCAAGCGTGACTGCCTCCGCCAAATCTTCCGGCCGCCTGGCCTGGTCGAGCCCTTTTGCTGCGTTATTGATGTCTTTCGCCTGCCTCGCCACCACCCTGGTGACCGCCCAGACCTCATTGGGCGAGGATCCGCCGGCCGCTAAATTGAGTTTGGCAGGTGGTAAGCTGGAATTGTCGGCCCCGGCTACGTGGGAAGTGGTCCCACCGAAGTCGAGCATCGTTCAGTACGAGTTCAAGGCCCCCAAGCTAGCCGGTGAGGATGCGGCGCGGATCACGATCATGCAAGCTTCGGGTGGGGTCGAAGCCAACATCGACCGATGGATCGGTCAATTCGACGGGGCAACCAAGAACGATGCCAAGATCGACAAGAAGCAGGTCGCAGGGACCACGATCCATGTGGTCGATATCTCCGGCACTTACAAAGACAGCATGGGGGGTGGGCCCTTTGCGCCTGGGCCGGTGAAGAAACGAGAAAACTACCGGATGATGGGGGCGATTATCGAAACCAAAGAGGCGGGGACGGTCTTCATCAAGATGACTGGCGACCAAGCGATTGTCGAGCAACTGGCGGATGGATTCCGAAAGTCACTCGATGATCTCAAGGCCAAATAGTCGTCTGGCATTTTGGCTGGTGGCCTGGGCTAATGCGTCGAACTCGATGCCAAGGCATCGAGCTAGGCAGGTAGCGGTGTGCACTACCAATGACGGTTCATTCGGCCGGGTGGCTCGCTTGGGTTCGGGCGAAAGGTAAGGTGCATCCGTTTCCAGCAGCAATCGATGCAAAGGGATCGCTGCCGCTACCTCACGAAGGGCGATCGATTTTTTGTAGGTGAGCATTCCAGCGAAGCTGATGTACAGTCCTAACTCCAGGCAAGCTTCGGCCATGGCCAGGCTTCCGGAGAAGGCGTGCATGACGCCGAGGAGCGATCGGCCTTCGGCCGCCCGCCTCAATTCTGCCACCATTTCAAGGTCGCAGTCGCGAGAATGAACCACAACCGGCAACTGATGCTGTTGGCTGGCCTGCCAGTGCCGATGGAAGTTGGCGAGCTGAATTTCCCAAGGGCAGTCGTCCCAGTAGCGATCCAAGCCGGTTTCGCCGATGCCGACAACCTTGGGTTGCGACATCAGGGCTTCGATCGCCTCCCAATCGTCTGCCTGGGCTTGGTGGGCATAGTTCGGGTGAATCCCGACTGTCGCCGAGATCCCTGGATAAAGCTGGGCGAGGGCGTGCGCGCGGCGACTGGTGGCAACGGTTGTCCCGACACACACTATGTGTCCGACCCCCGCCTCGCGCGCCCGCGCGAGCACCGCCGGTAGGTGGGCTTCGAGTTCGCCATCGGTGAGGTGGGCATGGGTGTCGACAAACCAGGGCATTGCGACAGTCACCTTGGCGTCATCGCCGAGATCGCTTCGGTAAAGCTTACATCTCCGCGTCGCTCGACATGTCCGATACGAGTCGGCAAGATAAATCGCAGTCGGCCCTGCTCGACCTTCTTGTCGTGTTGCATCAAGCCCCAGAGTTTTTCCGGAGCGATTGTCGTCTGGGCGATGGGAAGTTGCAGGCGTTCCAGCAGTTGCTGCTGACGTTGGGCATCGGCGGGCGCAAGCAGTTTCAGTTCGACGGCCAAGCGAGCGGCCATGGTCATGCCGATCGCGACCGCTTCCCCATGCAACCATCGACCGTATTCGGTGGCTGCTTCGATAGCATGGGCGAAGGTATGGCCGTAGTTGAGGATTGCCCGCAATCCGGTAGTTTCGCGTTCATCTTGCTCCACGACGCTCGCCTTGAGCTCGCAGGAGCGGGCGATGATATGTCGCAGGCAAGCTCCCTGGCGCGCGAGGATCGCCGAGGCATGAGCTTCGAGGTAGCCGAAGAGTTCCGCGTCCAGGATCACCCCATACTTGACGATTTCGGCCAGGCCGCTGCGATATTCCCGGTCGGGTAGCGTGGCGAGGGCCGCGGTATCGATGACTACGGCCGAGGGTTGCCAGAAGGCTCCAACCATATTCTTGGCTTCAGCCAGATTGATGCCGGTCTTGCCGCCAACGCTGCTATCGACCATGGCCAGGAGCGTCGTGGGAACCTGGATGAAACGCAGCCCGCGGGCAAAGCTGGCGGCGGCAAAGCCCGCCAGGTCGCCGATAACCCCACCGCCGATAGCCATCACCAGGCTGGCGCGGTCGGTCTTCAATTCGAGCAAACGATTCCACAAAGCAGCCAGTTGTTCGACCGATTTGTGAGCTTCACCGCTGGGGACAAGGATCCTATCGATTCGTTTCCCCAAGGCTTTCAGGGGATCGGCAATCGCGTTGGCCAGGTTCGACACACTTTGATCGGCGACCAGCACCACATGACTCACCCCAGCCGTCTCGTCGACCACTCGGCGACAACTGCCCACCAGATTTCCACTCGACATGAAGATGGTGTAAGAACGGTCACCGAGCGACACGCGAAGACTCGAGGACTCGCCAGGTCCAGTCGAATCCTCAGGTGGTTGAATGGCGGATGAACTCATCGTCGTCCTTTATCTGCGGAAGTCGAGACTCGACAAGTAGCTCAAGAAAATGCCTCCCAGGAATCCGCCGAGGTGGGCTAGGTTGGCGACGGGACCCAAAGAACCGGTGAACCCCAAGACCAACCAACCCAGCATGATCATGACTGAAGAACTCGATAAACGAATACCCAAGTGGGGCTGCAGTTGGGTTTTGATCAAAAGGAATCCGAAGACGCCATAGACGACCCCGGATAGTCCGCCAAAGAACGGGTTGCCGAGGTATTGGGGGGGCATCAAACCCTGCAGCAGGCAGGCGACGACCGCCGTCACCAAAACGATCAGGCCGAAGCGCACGCTCCCTTCCATGCGTTCGACAAGTCGTCCAAGCTGGATCATGGCAAGGAAGTTGAAGAGCAGATGGATGGTACTGCCGTGGGGAAAGATCGGAGTAATCAGACGCCAGATTTCCCCCTTCTTCAAGCTGGCCGCGGGATCTTTCTTGAGCTGGTAGTCTTTGGGGGAGACAAAGCCTACCGAGTCGAGGACGCTCTGCCCAAAGCGATTATTTGGGCTGGGGGCCATGAATTCGGTGAGCAGGGTCACGATGGCGGAAAGGATAAGCAAGGTGAGGGTAATCGGTGGCAGGCCGCCGCTGGCCATCGGGTTGCCGCGGAAAACCTGGCGACCCGATTTCACTTGCCGAGCCTGGGTCTGCTGCTGCTTTCTCTTTTCCTGGAGGATTTGGTGGGCAGACCGGACCGCATTGGCATAACGCACATCGTGTGGTTCGGCGAGGAATCGCTGCAATTCGCGGCGGGCTTCCTCGGTGCGATCCTCGTCGCGAATCCATACCTCCCACTCGCCAGAAGCCGAGGCAGGTTCGACATGGGTAGAGATTTGCTGGGTAAGCAGGTAAGCGACGAAGGACTCGGCCTGAGTCTTGTCGGTTAGAGAAGTCAAAAATCGCATCTAAGCTTCCTTTCTCAATCGCCGCCGCTGCTGCTCAGCCAAGCGATAATAATCGGCTCGCTGCAAACGGCAGGCAGCTCCCTCATCGACGACGATGGTAGCGGACGGGTGAAGTTGTAGCGCGGATGCCGGTAGGCTACTCGAAAGAGGGCCTTCCACCGCCTCCCGAATAGCCTCGGCTTTTCCTTGGCCAGTAGCCAGCAACAGGACCTGGCGGGCTTCGAGGATGGTTCCAATGCCCATGGTGATCGCCGCCGTCGGTACTTCGTCGAGCGATGCGAAAAAACGAGCGTTATCCAGCCGGGTACGTTCTGCCAGCGTCTTGACTCGGGTGCGGCTGGCTAAGCTCGAACCTGGTTCGTTGAAGCCGATATGTCCGTCGCTTCCAATCCCCAGCAACTGGCAGTCGATACCCCCGGCCTCGACAATTCGACGTTCATACGCCTGGCACTCCCCCTCCACATCCGAGGTATCGCCACGCGGGACGAAGGTCTGTTCCAACGGAATGTCGAGAAAACGGAAAAGATGCTCGTTCATGAAATGACGATAGCTCGCCGGGTGGTTGGAAGAAAGTCCAAGATACTCGTCAAGATTGAAGGTCTGCACTCGACGGAAGGAAAGTTTCTCGGCCTGGTGGACCTCAATCAAATGACGATACGTTCCCAGCGGCGTACTGCCGGTCGCTAAACCCAAGACGGCGTCGGGCTTGCCGCGAACGATGCCAGCGAGTTCTTGGGCCGCAAAGCAGGCGACATCAGCCGCATCGGGCAAGATAACGATTCTCACAAACGATCCGCTTGTCAAAAGGCAGGGGAACCAGTCACGCCGAGGAAGCCTGGTTGGCCAGGCCAGTGAAACATGAGCCGCCGCCAGGGGAAAACCCGATGGTAGCGAGGCAAAGGCTTGGCTTTCTGTGGCCGAGTACTGTTGCCAACTTCGGGACTTGGCGGCTCATTACCTATAATCGACTATCTGGTCGGGAGGAACAAGCGGCTTGACACAAACCGTCAGGCCGCGAACATGAAGGGGGAGTGCGGAAGGTTTTGTGTTCCCTCGTGCGGTAGTTCGGCCTGCCCAAAGGCAAGTCTCTCTGGAAACAGGCGAGGCGAACTCCCTCTTTCCAAAGCTTGCGGCTATTCCTGGACGGTGTATTCCTGGACGGTGTATTCCTGGACGGTGTATTCCTGGACGGTGTATTCCTGGACGGTGTATTCCTGGACGGTGTATTCCTGGACGGTGCCTTGCTCCTCGGCATGGAAGGTTTTGAAGGCGGTTGCCTATGATTTCTCCTCTCTCCCGACGACCGAGAAAATGGCTGCCTCTCATCGCGGTCGGCGGACTCCTTTTGGGAATACTTGGCTATGCCTTGCTTCAGCCATTCGATCACGCCGACGCCAACGTAGCCCTGGCCCTCGGCCTTCTGGTTGCGATCCTAAGCATCTATGGAAGCTTGATTCGCACCCCGGCCATCCCGCCATGGGTGCGTTGGTTCATCGGTCTGGCTCCCTTCCTGGTTTTGGGTTGGATCTTTTGGAACTATGAATTCCGAGGGTTTTCCGGGGAACTCGTGCCACAGTTTCGCCAACGACGCGAAGGCGGAGGGGCAGTGGAAACGGCTGCCGACCGCCACGGCGTCTCTCCCATGACTGCCGAACGCGTTCCGGCGGTGGCGGTTGGGGAACGAGCCGAGTTTCGCCAGTTCCTGGGAAATAACCGCGACGGTCGAGTGGACGGGGTTTCTTTGGCGAAGGATTGGGTGGCCCGTCCTCCAGTCATCGTGTGGCGGCGAGGCTTGGGGCCTGGGTGGTCAGGGTTTGCTGTTCGGCGAGGGATAGCGGTTACCCTCGAAGAGCACGACCAGGAGGATTGCGTGACCGCGGTCGACCTCGCCGATGGTCGCCTCCTCTGGCGTACTTCGCTGGGGCGAAAGCATTTCCATCCGATGGGTAGTGGTGGCCCACGAAGCACCCCGACCATCGACGGTGAGCTGGTCTATGTCCAAAGTTCGACCGGATTGGTAGCTGCCTTGGGATTGGCCGACGGGCAGAAAGTGTGGCTGGTCGATCTGCTGGAACTGTTAAAGATTTCCCAAGCGGAAGCGGAAGCGGGGGTTACCTGGGGACGTAGCGGGTCACCGCTAGTCGTGGGCGATCGAATCGTCGTCCCCTTGGGCGGCGGACCCTCGGCCGAGCATGCCCAAAGCTTGATCGCGCTGGACCGCGCAACCGGAGCCGAACAATGGCGTTCCGGCGACGACCAGATTTCCTATGCCTCGCCGACGCTGATGTCGCTCGGCGGCCAGGAACAGATCGTCAGCGTCAATGAGGCCTCGGTCTCCGGGCATCGTATCGACTCCGGGGAATTGCTCTGGCGGTTCGATTGGCCAGGGCAGAGCAACGGGGCGGCCAATGTCTCCCAGCCCCTACGGATTGATGAGTATCGGCTATTGCTCTCCAAAGGTTACCATACCGGCTCCATGCTCTTGGATTTTTCCAAAAGCCGGCCAGGAACTGCACTGCTCTACACCCGCTGGAAGAAAGCGGGGCACATGAAGACCAAATTTACCAATGCCGTCCTCCGCGAGGGTTTTGTCTATGGGCTCAGCGATGGGGTGTTGGAATGTATCCGAGCCGAAGATGGGGAAAGGATGTGGAAAGACACTCGCCATGGCCGATTCGGGCACGGTCAGTTATTGCTGGTTGAGGACCTGCTGTTGATCACCGCCGAAGATGGTCGTTGCGTCCTGGCCGAAGCCAACCCGCAGCGATCGGTGGTGCTCGGGGAAATTCAAGTCTTGAATGGCACGACCTGGAATCCGATGGCGGTAGTGCAGGATTATGTCCTGCTCCGCAATGCGGAAGAAGCCGTTTGTTTACAATTGCCGCTGCGATGAGGGGCTCACGCCTTGCCGCGCCGGGCAGCAACCCACCGAGGGCGAAGCCGAGAGTTTCCGGCGGGACCAAGCTTTATTTGGGCAACGCTCTTCTCCTCGCGCCGCGATCAGCGGATGGATTGGAGGGGGGCCGCCGTGGACCCACCAGGGCCTCCGATGGGCTAGGGCCCCCAGCGAACACACTCGAGCATGGCCCCGAGGCGAACCTCTGTATTTGCCGCAGCTTCCCTTGCGCTATGCCGCACAGCACCCCTCTTCCATGGGGTTTTGACAGTTGGTGACCACAGGGCATTCGATTGACCTTGGGAGGGACGCCAGGTGCGTTGGGGAGGTTTTTCCGGAATAAGAGCGGGATTACTGCCGTTGAGCTTGCCGATTGGACAAGCCTTCCCAGGCCTGGTCGCCAAATTTGAAGAAAGGGTTTGATTGCAGCGACGGTCTGAACAACACTTGGAGTCGGCAGGGATGGTGCCGCCGACGCTACGGCGAGCTTCTGATGGATCAGGAATTTCTTGTTTTCTGAACCGCCTTTCGATCTTCTGGCTTCCATTCACCATGAACGTCGTCGAAAAAGCTTACAACCAGGTGCGCAGCGAACTCGCCGAGATGGGCCTGATCGCCGATGGACTCTACTTGGACTGCATCGAACTGTGTATCTCCGACTACCCATGCACTGACGAACTAGGATATTTGTTTGAGGACGTGGGACCTTTCGGCCGTTTGGGCTTCAAACCGGGAGTGATCTACCTGCCAGCAGACCTGTCCTACCATTCGCAGCGTCCTGGGCATTCGATCTTGGATACCATTCGGCATGAGTATGCCCACGCTTGGTCCTACGTCGACCCCCGTTTCATCCGCGACGATTGGTTTGTCCAGGCTTTCGGCGCGACCTACGGCAATGAGAACCCCAAGCCTTATCGGCAGTGGAAACGCCAGGTCCAGCGAAGCCGGTCTTTCCAGCGCGAGTGGGAGCGATGTCGTACCGAGTCAGGCCGGGAAGAGTTATGGGCTCGTTGGACGCGACAGCAATTCATCACCGACTACGCGACAACCTCAGCCTGCGAAGACTTCGCGGAAACCTTTATGTTTTATGTAAAATACCGCAACTCGCTCGATCGCTTTGAGCACCGGCCGGTGGTCTATCGAAAACTTCGGTGTGTCGAGCGGGCGATTCAACGCGCTTCCCGACAGTTGCGTTGGGGGCAGCAAAAGCATTGGCGAATCGCCTCGGCTTGACCCCGGCAAGCGAGCCCTAGCCAGCGGCGGGTATCGCCGTCGTTGGCCTAAAGAGGTCCTTGGTTCAAAAACTGCCGTTGCAAGTCGACTCGACAAGAACCGTAAAGGTCCGATTCGTGCCAAACTTGCCACTGGCGGGTTGCCCTATGGTTTTCTCCCGTGGCTGGTATGGCTAAGTTTGTTGTCTCCCGGGCAAGGTCGATGTCCTCCGCCAAGCAAGGACTAGGGCTCGCCGCCGGACAACAGCTACCCGGGCCAGCGACGGAAGGCAAGCCGAACAAGGTTGCGGCAACTAGGGGAAAAAATGCAAAGAGCCCTACCCAGACCAGGATCGAGCCGGTCGAGCGGGTATGGCAAGCACGCTGGCGATTTTTCATCCCGTCCATCATACAGGCAGAGAATCTTCGTGCCAAAGGAGAATCCGGCTCGTCCCGTGCTCCACACTCCTCGACCAGGGGCTTACGGCGAAGGCAGGGGGGCGTGCTTGCGGCCCTATCGCCGTTGGCGCCTCGCCTCTACACTCTCGGCTGAGGTCAAACGCGCGGAGGAGAACCATGGAAAATTCGCGAGATGCGGTGGACTATCGGTATACGAACAACTGGTTTGATCAGGTGGCTCGCGGGAACTGGGATCAGCTCATCCCTCAGTTGAACCCGACGCGGATCCTGGAAATCGGTTCCTATGAGGGGCGCAGCGCATGCTACCTGATCGATCGCCTGGCGATCGAGAAAAGCATCGAAATCCACTGCGTCGACACCTGGGAGGGAGGGGTCGAACACCATCGCGCGGGGCCCTTTGCGGCGACGATGGCCGAGGTTGAGGCGAGATTTCACCACAACCTGCGATTGGCTATCGGCAAAGCCACTTTTCCAGTCGATTGTCGGATTCACAAGCGTAGCAGCGATGCCGCCTTGGCCCAGTTGCTGGCAGAAGGTAAGCAGGGCTATTTCGACTTTATCTATATCGATGGGTCGCATCAGGCCCCCGACGTGCTCTGTGATGCCGTCCTCAGTTTTCGCTTGCTGAAGATCCAAGGCCTGATGGTCTTCGATGACTATCTTTTTCAAG
Organism: Pirellulaceae bacterium; assembly: GCA_044371435.1. GTDB lineage: Bacteria > Planctomycetota > Planctomycetia > Pirellulales > Pirellulaceae > JAIYDQ01. Next base: position 17,437 of record JBILTQ010000043.1, read on the forward strand.
AACCGCTACCCCAAGGGGTCGACCCCCTGCGGTGTCCCAAACCAGCTATCGATGCCTTCACCAATCTTTACAGTCGGAAGCTTCGTATTCTCACGGCCCCGCTTTATCAACTCTTTGTCAAAAAGCTTAGCGACTAGCTGGTAGCGGGCCTCGCTTCGGAAACCGCTGCGAATCGTCCGGCTGCAGGCACGCATAGCCTCCCTCGTACCTTACCTCAGACCGCTTACCACCGTGTTTGGTTGAGCGAGAATAATGGTTGCAAGCTTGTTGCTTGTTACCGATTGGCGGCTCGTAGCTCGTAAGTGCCCAGGTATCCATACCGCGTGGCAGCATGCTCGCAAGTCGCCACTCGTTGGACGATCTACCACGAACTTTTAGAGTTACCTAAGATCCATGTTCCAAGGGGTCGTCCTTTTATCCGCTGAGTACAGAAGTTCGGACCGGGGAGCCCGTCGTCGAGCAAAGCGAAGGGAATAGCTCAAAAAAGCAAAGATTCTCAGGTTTTTCCTGCAATAGGAGCGGCCGGATTCGAACCGACAACCAAGGGATTATGAGTCCCCTGCTCTAACCGTTGAGCTACGCTCCCAAAAGCTGCCATGCAACAGCGTCTTTGGTCTGTTTTTCAAGTCGGCGGAGTGTCTTGTGGGACTCGACGATCAGCGACACCACCTCTCCCACCGAAGGCTGGAGGGGAGATTCGCTGCCGCGCCCACGGGAAAGGGATTCCCGCATCGTCCACCAACTCCCGGCTATTCTAACGCGGCCCTCTTCCGACGAAAGGCTATGGGTTGGGTGCGGTGCAACTTCTACGTCATCACCACCTTTTCCGTCGCCCCTGTTCATCGAACGGCTACCGGCGAGCGTGGTGCGAGTGGAGACTCGCCGAGACCTTCTGCGGTCAGCTTTCGAACCCGCCTTCGGCACAAACCCCATCCCCCCAACCGCCGCAGTTCGTGGCGAAGTCACTCCGGTGATCCTGGCGTGGCCCAGCGACTAGGCATGAGCTCAGCGGGCCTTGCCGCTATAGCTCGATGTTCAGTGCATCTGCCTTGGAGAGAGCGTGTGGTCGGTGAGTTCGGCCAAGGGTCATCGGCGGGAAAAGGTTTGGCCAACTTGAGGATCCCTGGCCGGTCAGGTCAGCCGACGATCTTCCCGCTACTCCCGGGATACCGGTAGTCCCCGCAAGCCTCCCCGGTAGCGCCTTAACTCCTTCGGGCGGCGATTCGGTTGCCGAAGGACCGCAGCCGAAAGCCGAGGATCGCCAAGGCAACACCGAAGGCGACTGCATAACCACCGATGATCCAGATCACTGCCAAGGCGCCCTCGCCAGGTTTCACCATCAGAATCAGTCCGAAGGCTATCGACAAAACGCCAGCCAGAATCATCAACCACTCGCCTTCGATCTCTTTGCGGAGTCGAATGGCCAAGGCAATCTGCAGGACGCCTGAAGCTACCGCCCAGATGGCGATGTAAAAGAGCAGGATCAGGGCCGTGATGTCGGGGGCGGCAAAGGTCAGGATACCGACGATGATGCTGACCAAACCCCATAAGAGCAAGACCCACCAGTCCTCGATTTCCTTGCGGCCGGAGACAGCCACGAAAACACCGAGGACGCCATCGACAATCGAGTAAGCGCCGAACATCAAGACCAGCGTCGCCAGCGACAGTCCTGGTTGGGCAAAACATAGCACGCCGAAGAAGAGGGCTGCCAAGCCGCGAACCAATAAAATCCACCATCGATCGCAGAGATTGGTCGCTAATTGTCGGGCGAGTTGCGGGACGGTCTCGGGCATTTGCTATTCCTCCAAAAGCATCGTTGTACAGAAGCTACCATCATTCAGTGTAACCTTGGGAACGAAACTCGGATGCGGGGGAAGCGGGTGGACTCCAGCGGAAAGAGGAGGACTCCTCCCGTCGCGGGCGTTGGATGGGGGGTGCAAGGGAAATCCCCCCACCAGACCATGGCTGCACAACGGCGTCCAGCTCGGGGGGCAGCGAGAGCCGTGGCGATCGGGGCCGATGATATCCGGCTCAGCTTCCGCCGGCTCCGAATAATCGCTCGAAGGCTCGAGCGATGATATCGCCATACACCAGTTCTCCCCCTTGGTGGCCAACGATAGAGACCAGCAGGGCCGAGAGGATCAAGCCCCATCGCCACAGGTGACGGTAGAGGGGCTTCGGGGAGCGGTGGGAGATGATGGCCAGGATGACACAGGCAAGGGCTACCAAGGTGGTCGCGATTCCCAGCCAACGATGGCGGAAGACGGCTGATGCCGCCTCCAGCGATTCTTCGGTAGGAACCACCGACCAAGCGGGATAGCCTTTCTCGTGGGCGAAGCACCATCCCATCAGGCTGGCGATGACCGAAAAGAAAGTCCCCCACAGCAAGCAGTAGAAGGCGACATAGTAGGCTCGCCCCCCGGTGAAAAATGAGAGGAACGCCGAAGCCCCGCCGAACATCAGCAAGGCGATGGGGAAGTGGACGGTGGCGGGATGGAAGTAACCGAAGAAGCCACAAAGCCTGGCGGAGAGACTATTTGACGGAGGGGTGGGGAGTTCCCGGTCGGGAATACCGCCGATGCTAACGAAACGGATCCCTTCGGGCCACTCAGCCCCCGCTTCGATCCAACGCCGCACGACACTCAATTCCTCGGCGGCCATCGGCCCGGACAGCGGCATGACGGTGGTCGCTGGATCATGGCGGGCCGTTTCCGCATTGAGATAATCGGTCCACAGGATGCTGTTTTCCGGATCGCCCGGCTCGATGTAGCCCAAGACTGTCTCGCGGTCGTCGATACGAAAGCCGGCTTGGGCGTATTCGCCAGCATGGCAACCGGCGCAGCGGCGATCGAGCAAAGGGGCAATCTGTGAAGCGAAGCCCTGGGGCGGGGCGATCTCCGACACCTGTTGGCTGTCGTTCGGCCGGGTTTCGAAGGCGACTACCGCTACCGCCCACAGAACCACGAGCCCCAACGACACGGCCGGCACAAAAAAACGCACATGCTTAGCGGGTTCACGCATGAGATCAACTAAAAATCCAACGAATGGCGGTGGGGAATGACAGGAGGGGGATTCCCAAGGAGTCGGCTAGGTGAGGCAACTCGCTCGGAGAACAAATGCTCGCCAGGCATCGAGCAAAAATCATCATGCCTGCCTCTAACGCCTTCCTCTCAAGTGTAATCCAACCACCGATCCCCTGTCTACCGTTGGCGGCTGAACTCTTCTGACCAAACGCCGCCGGTGAGGGCTAGTTGCAACTTCAAAGTGCTGTGGTCCAAAGCTTGATTCGACTTTTCCCGATTGGGTCGGTCATCGACGACTGCCGACGTCAGCGGCTCGCTTCACGGGGATCGTGCCTTTATCTTGAGCCATCGTCACTGATTTCCATGCCGGTAGCGGGACCAAGCCTACCCCGCCTAGGCGACTTCGAGGTGCAGCCAAAGCCGCTTCCTTTTTTTCTGGGCGATGACCTAGGGGGCGGCTGGCCCGCGTTGGCCGGACCGGGCGGCCGGGAGGTCAACGGTGCAGCCCCGATGTCCTTGGAAACTTCACTCTTCGAGGATGAGGTCCGACTGCATCCGAGTTCCCATCGCGCTCCAGCTGGAAAGATCGATCTCCTGGGCGATGAACTGCGTATGACCATCGGCGAAGACCGCCTGAGCGCCGCCGACATGCCGCGAGGAATAACCGAGCTCGATATCTTCAATAAAAGCCTGCTCTTGAAGCCATGCGTTGATCGGGACCGCCGTGGAGCCGATCGCTTCCGACATTTCATTCCCGTTGGAACTTGGTGAGCCGATATACCAATGGTCGACCAGTTGGACGGTATTCGAATGATCGGGGCCCGTCACATCTTCCAGGTAGAGACTTTCACCGATAAGGAGCGTCTTGGACGTCCCATCGAGCAATTCGGCCTGACGAACAGCGCTGTCGGCGAAGAAGACCCCGTCGAGTTCCGCGTCCGAAACGAGCGGTGCGGTTCCCGACTCGCGTCCTACCAACCCGGATGCGCAGGCCAAATAAGTCGCCGGGACACGGAATTCGATATCGTGGTCGATCCTTTCGGGAGCTCCCGCCGAGGGGCAGCGGAGCAGCGACAGTCTTGTCTGCAAAGCCCGATAGTTTGGGGTTCGAGGGATTGCCCAGGATGAGTCCAGTTCCAGCGACTCCCGCAGGGGTTGCTGGTCGATGAAGGATAAGATTTGACCGCTCCACAAAAATCGCTCGGTCGGAGGTAGGCTCGGGGAACTGCTGCGTGAACTACCCGACGGGAAGGCCTTGTAAAAATCCTCGAATTGCATCATCGCCATCCCCATCTGTCGCAGGCCGCTGGCGCACTGGAGGCGGCGGGCGGTTTCTCGGGCCTGCTGGACGGCAGGAAGGACCATGGCCATCAGCACCCCGATAATCGCGATAACCGTCAACAATTCTACCAGCGTAAAGCCCAGCGGGGCTCTTGGTGTTCCAAGTCGGCCCTTCGCTCGAGGGAATGTGGTAAATAAGGCAGACGAGGTGTTTCGACGGCATCTGGGTTTGGGGAAATCTCGACCACGGATTGCGGTCGAGCTTGACACGGGCAGAGGGGATGCAAGCATAACCGCGGCCCCGACGGCCCGGAAGCCGGGAAGATTTAGCTCCGAGGACCTTGGGTGGGGGGGGGTGAACACGCTCGAACTCCATCGCGTCCAGGGGATCTTAA
>JBILTQ010000148.1:0-11898 GCA_044371435.1 Pirellulaceae bacterium
TGCTCCCTACAATACAATAACTTAGCCGCCATCCCGCCGCATCCAAGACCTGACGAAATTTCCCATGTTGCGCCAGCCGTTCATGCCTGTTGCCAAGCCCAGCGATCCGTTGTGGCAGAAGGTGGTTCTGCTCTTGCAGACGCTGGGGATGCGTCTGCATATCCCGGTGGAGCGGAGCGAAGTACAACGGACGCTGACCATTACCACTCCCGAGCAGCAGCGGCAGGCGAACCCGATGGAGGGGCTGACGCTGTGGCTGATGCGGGCAGCCCAGTCGCTCCGCATCCGGCTGGCCCCGGTGCAAGTCAGCCCGCAGGAAGCCTGGAATTTACTAGCCGATGGCTTTGCCCTGGTGGTGATCGACAACCGCGGTGCTGAGCAGGGGTGGTGGGTGCTCGATTCGATACACGGGCGGGTCGCCGAGGCGGTCGAAGTGCGGGAGGAGATTCATCCGCATCAGCTCTCTTGGCGCGAATTTAGAGCTTTGATCGGAGAGAACGGTTGCGAGGTGTTCATCGCCGAGCCATGTTTACTCGGGGATGGATCTTCGGCGACCGCGAGCGAGGAGGCGGATGCCGATCGTGGGCATGTGGCGGCGCATGCCCATCACGGCCAGGTTGGACATCACCACTCCTCCGTCCGGCCGCTGCAGCGGGTGCTGCGTTTCCTGTTCCGCGAGCGGAGCGATATTTTTTCGATTCTGGTCTTCAGTTTCGTATCGGTCGTCTTGAGTCTAGCGACCCCGCTGACGGTTGAGGTTCTGGTGAATACGATCGGCTTTGGGAGGAACTTCCAGCCGATTTTTTACTTGTCACTGATGCTGCTGGGAGTTCTCTTCCTGGCGAGTGCGTTCAAGTTCCTGCAGATTGTCGTGGTGGAATTGCTGCAACGACGCTTGTTTGTTCGTTTGGTAGGTGATTTGGCCCATCGTCTGCCGCAAGTCAAACGCTCGGCCCTGGAAGGGGTCCATGGCCCGGAATTACTCAATCGCTTCTTCGATATCGTGACAATACAGAAAGCCACCGCCAATCTGTTGCTGGATGGGGTGACTATCATCATGCAAACCGTCATCGGTAGCTTGCTGCTCGCCTTCTATCATCCTTATCTGTTGGGTTTCGATGTCATCCTGGTGCTTTGCATGACCATCGTCACCTACACGTTGGGACGAGGCGGGGTGCGAACCGCTATCGAGGAATCGAAGGTGAAGTATGCGGTCGCCCATTGGCTGCAGGATATCGTGGCCTGCCCGACGGCCTTCAAGTTGCATGCGGGTTCGGCCTTGGGGGCTGATCGCACCCATCGGTTGACCGTGGAATACCTCGGGGCTCGCCGCCGGCACTTCGGGGTGCTAGTCCGGCAAAACATCTTTGCTCTTTGCCTGCTGGTCCTCTCCATGACCTCGCTCTATGCCTTGGGTGGGTACTTGGTGATCCAAGGGCAATTGACGCTGGGGCAGCTGGTGGCATCGGAACTGGTGGTCGCCGTGATCGTCGGGGCTTTTGCCAAGAGCGGCAAACTGATCGAGAATTTCTATGATTTGCTGGCTGCCATGGACAAGGTTGGACACCTTATCGACCTACCGGTCGATTCGCCAGCGGTGCCGATCGATACCGAGCCCGGCCCGATCGCGGTACGGGTGGAAAAGATGGTCCTTTGCGAGCCCGCCACCCAGCACCCGATCAACGTCGGGAGTTTTTCGGTGGAGCCTGGGGAGCGGGCCGTCATTGTCGGTTCGGTTGGTCCGGCCGATGCCTTGATCCTGCCGGCGATGGCCGGGCTGGTTCAGCCCCATCAGGGCTTCATCGAACTAGGGGGGCTCGATGCCCGCGATGCGGTTCGTTTTTCCGATGGGCGGGTGGTGGGATATGGCGGGCCGCACGAGTTCTTCCATGGGTCCATCGCCGAGAATATTCGGCTTGGCCGTTCCGGAATCACTGATCAGGAGATGCGGCAAGCGTTGGAACTGGTGGAGTTGTGGGATGAACTGTTGCCATTGCATGGAGGTTTGGAGACCCAGTTGCAGACGGGCGGTTATCCGCTGGGGGAAGACCAGCGTCCGCGGTTGATGATCGCTCGAGCCATTGTGGGATCGCCGCGATTGGTTTTGATCGACTGGTTGTTGGACGCCTTGCCGGCGGCCTTGCGCTATCGGATCTGGGATCGTCTGCGCGAGAAGAGCCAGCCTTGGACTTTGATCGTGGCGACGCACGATGCAAAAATCATCGAACAGGCAGACAAAGATTTTCGCTTAGATGAGAAGCATTGATCGATGAACCACCCACATCTTCCCAATTCCACCAAGGCCTTTGGTCCAGCGGCGGTCCCGGTTGGTCGCAGCCGCCGTTTGGTTCCGAATGAATTGACCGGAGCTTCTTTCCCGGCTTTATACCTGGTGAGGTCTTCCTGGCTGGTGAGATGGTTGGCCCGCGCTACTTTCGTGAGTTTGCTCGTCGGTTTTATCGCGTTGTTCTTCGTCCCTTGGCAGCAGACCTCGCGCGGGCAGGGACGTGTCGTGGCCCGCGACCCGCAGCAACGTCCGCAGACGGTGACCGCGACTTACGACGGGATCATCGAGTGGATTCGCCCTGGTCTTCAGGAAGGGGCACATGTGGTGGCCGGCGAGATGGTCATCCGGATGGCTCCTTTCGCTCCCGAGGAAATCTCGCAGGTCAAAAATCAGCTGGCCCAAGCTGAACTCAAGAAACTGGCAACCGAGAAAGCCAGGGATTTCGCGATCCAAAATGTGTCCTTGCAGCGGAGTTCAGGAGAGGCTGAGCTGCGGTCGGAGCAACTGGCGATCGAATCGGCCCGGGCCAAATGGGAGCAGGAAAAAGCTGCCTTGAACGAGGCCAAGGCGTTGTACACTCCCAAGAAGAATAAGTACGACAGCTTGAAGGATTTAGTTCCCAGGTTGGTGTCCGAGCAGAGTTTATTCGAAGCCTTCGCCGATGAGCAGGCGGCCAGGCAGAAGATCGATCAGGCCGAGGGGAAGGTGGACGAGGCTTTTCAAAATCTATCCAGCAAGGAAGAAGCCTACGAGAGCAAGAAGCAATCGGTGGAAGTGAAGAACAATGAAGCCGAAAACAAACTACAAGCCGAGATCGGGAAGCTGGCTGAGGTCGAGAAGGAGATCCAGGAAATCAATGTGAAGCTTGGGCAGCTTGGGCGACTGGAGGTGACCTCGCCACGGACCGGGGTGATCCAATCGCTGGAAATCAATTCGGGGAGCGATACGGTCAAGAAGGGGGATCAATTGTTCATCGTCGTCCCGGAAACGGCGGAACTGGCGGTCGAACTGACGATTCCCGGCAATGATAGTCCTTTGGTTCATGTGGGTGATGATGTCCGTTTGCAGTTCCAAGGTTGGCCAGCCATCCAATGGGTCGGTTGGCCAAGCATTGCGATTGGGACCTTTGGGGGACGAGTGAATAGCATCAATCCCAGCGACGACGGCAAAGGAGATTTCAAGGTTTTCGTCACCCCGGACTTGGAGGATCCTGGCCAAGAAAAATGGCCCGACAACCGATATCTAAGGCAAGGGGTGCGGGCCAACGGATGGGTTCTGCTGAAGACGGTACCGCTGGGTTACGAGTTATGGCGTCAATTGAACGGATTCCCGCCGATTATCGATCCTCCTGCGAGCAAGGATGCCAGCGACAAGAAGGCCGACGATCCGAAGAAGCCCAAGCTTCCCAAGAGCTAGCCTTCCTACGGCGGAACACCCCGCCCCCTCGCTGGGAGCCAAGCTTTGCCAGCTTTCTCATGCCTGCTCGCCACGCCCAGTGGCAGCAATTCCTCGTGATGAGGCCCGGCGGTAGCGGATGGGGATGGCTGGTCTTTGCGTGCTTTCTCTCGCCTTGGGTTTTAGCCCAGGCTGAGAACGGAATGCCGGCGAACGTCGCGTTGGAATCACCGTCCGTCACCACCGAAAGCAGGCAGTTGCTTCCGTCGTCGCCGGAGGCCGGAGTCGTGGCCCCATCGACGGTGTCCCCGGTCGAGCTGGAAGAGATAAGCGGGCAGCAGGCCTGGAATTCGCCCGGGGCTACCGTTCCGGATTATCTTTTGCCGAGCGACAGTGTTTTAGCTTCCCCATGGCTGAAGTTGTCCGATGTGGTGGCTTCGGTCTATCGAGCCTTCCCACTCATCGAGCAGGCCCGCCTTCAGCAAGGGGTAGCGGCCGGCGAGCAACTCTCGGCCTGGGGTGCTTATGACCTGAAAGCCGAAGGCTACTCCTTGAATCAGCCGTTCGGTTACTACGAAACTTATCGTCAGGGCTTAGGGGTCGCGCGCCAGTTGTGGTGGGGCGGGTATTTGGGGGCTGGCTATCGCCTGGGCCGCGGTACTTTTGAGCAATGGTACAAGGAGCGAGAGACCGATGATGGCGGCGAGTTCAAGCTGGCGGTCATCCAACCTTTGCTGCAGGGGCGGGCGATCGATAGTCAACGCGTCGAACTTTTTCAGGCAAACCTACGACGACAGGCAGTGACCCCAGAGATTCAGACGAGCTTGTTGGGGTCCGCGTTGGATGCGGTCGAGGCATACTGGTCTTGGGTGAGCGCTGGCGCCATCCTGAAATCCCAGTTTCGACTGCTCGAGTTGGCGGAAATTCGGGGCGAGCAGTTGTCGGCTTTGCTGGCCGCCGGTCAAGGGAAGCAGATCGATGTGATCGTGAATGATCAGTTGATTGCCGAACGGCGAGGGATGGTTGTCGAGTCCGAGAAGAAGCTCTGGCAGAGTGCTGCCAAGTTGGGGCTTTACTTGCGGGATGACGCGGGACAGCCATTGTTGGCACCCGTGGCCTGGTTGCCACCGGACATTGCGACCATTTTAGACCTGCCAGCCGCCTCTTTCGAGCAAGACTTCGGCGATGCGTTGGCTCGTCGGCCAGAATTGCAGTTGATCGATTTTGAAATCCAACAGAATCGGTGGGAGGTGCAATTGGCCAACAACCAACTGCTGCCCAACCTCGACCTGACCCTGCAGGGGTCCCAGGATACCGGCGAGCCGGCGTCCGCGCTGGGGGACAAAGGCGAGTTTGAGTTGGAGGCCGGTGTGATTGGCAGTGTGCCTGTCCAGCGTCGCAAGGCCCGCGGCAAGCTCCAGTCTTACCGGAGCAAGATCGCTATCCTGGAGCAAAAACGTCGGTTCCAGCAAGATAAAATTGCCATCGAATTGCAGACGGCGCAGACATCGATCCTGACTACGGCCGAGAGCATTCGTCAAGCGCAGCAAGCCTTGGCTTCAGCCAAAGAAGCCCTGGAAACCTATCGATTGGCCTTCGATCGCGGCCAAGTCGACCTGGTTTTTCTGAACCTGGTCGAGCCCAAGGTGACGGAGTACGAGATCAAGCTCATCGAGCAGGAACAGAAGTGGTACTCGGCCCTGGCTGCCAAGCAAGCGGCTTTGGGGTTGGACCCGCTGGAGCAGGCCATGGCGATCGACGGGGCGGTGAGTATCCAGGCCCCCGGGGCTGGAAATCAACCACCGCCGCTGGTACCCCAGCCCAACCGCTAAGTCGGCGATGCCGGCGGACGGCGGTTCGGGTGAGTCATCCCGTCCCGGGTTGTTCGAGGAAAGCCGCGTTCCCCTGGCGGGCGTCGTCCTTTACCATATCGCCTCGAGGTGGGTGCGACGCGATCGGCGATCTGCTCCCTAACCCGGATGCGGCTCGGTAGCTTCGCGGGAGCGAAGCCGGTTTGCTGCAGCGCCCGCCGTGGGTTGGACGCAACCGCTGCCTAGGCCCGATTGTCCAGGCGCGCAGCGAACTTCACGGACATACACGCTATCGAGAAAGGTGTTTTCGCAATGTCGACGTTGATCGTGGCCGTGATCATCTACCTGGCTTGTACCATCGCTATCGGTCTGTTTGCTGCCAGTCGCGTCCAAGGCTCGAAAGACTTCATGGTGGCTGGGCGATCGTTGCCCTTGTACATGAATTTTGCCTGCGTCTTTGCTACCTGGTTTGGAGCCGAAACGCTGCTGTCGATCTCGGCGACTTTTGCCAATGGGGGGCTGAAGGAGGTCTCCGGAGATCCCTTTGGGGCGGCGATGTGCCTGGGGTTGGTGGCCTTCTTCTTCGCCAGGACCTTTTATCGCATGGACCTGTTGACCATCGGGGACTTCTACCATTACCGGTATGGCAAGTTGGTCGAAGTCGTCACCTCGCTGGCCATCACCATTTCCTATATCGGTTGGACATCGGCTCAGATGACCGCCCTGGGGATTGTCTTATGGGTGCTCGGTGAGGATTACTTTGGGCCGGACGGACTGCATACCGCCATCATCGTCGGCTCGGTGATCGTTTTTATCTACACCGTCTTTGGCGGGATGTGGTCGGTGGCTTTGACCGATGTCATCCAGACCGCTGTCATCGTGGTCGGGCTATTGATCGTCGCCTGGCTGTTGGCAGGACAAGCCGATGGGGTGGGGAACGTGGTGCGGCATGCCTACGCGGCCGGCAAGTTCAAATTCTTTCCGGTCGGCGAGGGGATCGACGTTTGGTGGTCCTTCATCGCCGCCTTCTTGACCTTCGGCCTCGGCTCGATACCGCAGCAGGATGTGTTCCAGCGAGTGACCAGTGCGAAGAACGAATCGACGGCTGTCCGCGGAACATTGTTGGGAGGGTTGTTTTACTTCTTCTTCGCTTTTGTGCCGATGTTCATCGCCTATTCAGCGTTGGTCATTGATCCGGCGGTCTACGGTCCGCTCTTCGCGGCCGAGGGGGAACTGCGGGAAAGCCAAAGGATTCTCCCGGATCTCATCCTCAACCGGACACCGATCTGGACGCAGATCTTATTCTTCGGCGCGCTGCTCTCGGCCATCCTCTCGACTGCCAGCGGTACCTTGTTGGCTCCGTCGAGTCTCTTCACCGAAAATGTCATCCGGCCCTTCACTACCGGGATGAGCGATCTTCGAATGTTATGGACTTTGCGGTTGGTGATGCTCTGCTTTGCCGTGGCTGCCACCCTCTTCGCCATCAATACCGATGGGACCATGTACCAGATGGTGCAGAATGCCTACAAAGTCACCTTGGTCATGGCCTTTGTCCCTCTGGCCTTCGGTGTTTTTTGGAAAAAGGCCAGTACCCAAGCGGCGGTCTTTGCGGCCGCTATGGGGTTGGTGGGTTGGTTGTTGGCGGAATATTTCTGCAGTGCCTATGCCGAGGTCGATCCGGCTACCCAGCCCTGGCTTTGGAATTTGGCGGTGATTCCTCCGCAGCTCTATGGTTTGGGGTGCTCCATCCTGGGAATGTTGTTCGGCGGTCTAGCCCCCCAGTGGATCGCTCAAGCCGATGTTGATCATGGGATGTTGAAGCGGACCAGTTCGATCGTCGGGCATTGAGTGATTACCATGGACGGTATCCGAAGATAGGATCGGCGATTCATCGTCCGGGCGGTTTCTTCGCGAGTCCCCCCGCCATTTTCAGCTCGGCTTGACTGCGACTTACCAAGGATCATCCATGCACCCCTTAGGTTTTATACGTATCACTGCCACCACCATCACGGGGCGGGTGGCTGATCCGGATGCCAATGCCGAGGCGATCCTGGGGGGGGCCGCCGCCCATGCGGACTCGGACATCCTGCTGTTTCCGGAGCTCTGCGTGAGCGGTTACACCTGTGGGGACTTGTTTCGTCAACATCGGTTGTTGGAAGCTTGCCGAAAGGCGCTTCGCCGTTTGATCGAGGCTTCGGCCGACGCGTTGCAGTTGTGGGTGGTTGGGATGCCGCTGGCCGTCGAGGGACGGTTGTATAATGTGGCTGCCGTCATCCATCACGGAGCGTTGTTGGGGATAGTTCCCAAGCAATACCTCCCCAATTACCTAGAGTTTTATGAACAGCGTTGGTTCCGTTCGGGGGCGGGAGTCAGCGGTGTGCGGCTGGAGTTCGATGAGCTGGGGGAGGTTCCCTTTGGGACGGATCTACTCTTCGAATGCGGGACGGCGGTTGTTGGGATCGAAATCTGCGAAGACCTGTGGATGCCACACCCCCCGAGTTCAAGTCAAGCGATGGCTGGGGCTAATATCCTCTTGAATCTCTCAGCCAGCAACGAAACGATCGGCAAGGCAGGCTATCGTGAGAGCTTGGTGTTGAGTCAATCCGGCCGATGTTTGGCGGCCTATGCGTATGCCAGTGCCGGGCCTAGCGAGTCGACGACGGACCTGGTCTTTGGCGGTCATTGCTTGATCGCCGAGAATGGCTCGAAGCTTGGCGAATCCTCGCGGGTCGGACAGCCTGCCGGCTTTCGGGAGCAAGATACCCCGGCGGGATACGTCACCGCCGATATCGATTTGGAACGGTTGCTTCACGATCGACGAACTACCGGTACTTTCCACGATGGCGTGAGCGACCTGCCGAGCGCGGGGTATCGTCGTCGCCCATTCGCTTTGCTGCAGCAACCATACCATCGGTTGCGACGCTTCGTATCGGGCCGTCCCTTCGTGCCGGAAGGTAGCCAGCAGCTCGATGATCGTTGTCGCGAGATCTTTGGGATCCAGTGCGCTGCTTTAGCCAAACGCGTAGCGCAACTTCCGGCCGACCTGCCGCTGGTCATCGGGGTTTCAGGCGGGCTCGATTCGACGCTGGCATTGTTGGTCGCCGTGGCTATGTGTGACCAGCAAGGCTGGTCGCGGCGACGTATTCATGGTCTGACCATGCCGGGCTTCGGGACCTCCGCGGGAACGCTAGCCAACGCCCGCAGGTTGATGGAGTTGTTGGGGATCGTCGGAGCGGAAGCTGACATTCGCGAAGCTTGCCTGCAGCTGTTCCGTGATCTCCAGCATTGTCCCTTCGGCTTGTCGGTGGCTGGTAAGAGTATCGAGGAGTTTCAAGGCGAGATCGAAGCGTTGCCGATCCAGCGCCAAACCGACCTGGTCTTTGAGAACGTTCAAGCCCGCGTGCGGACGCTGATGTTGATGAGCCGTGGCTTCGTGCTGGGCACCGGCGACCTGTCGGAACAAGCCTTGGGCTGGTCTACCTACAACGGCGACCACATGTCGATGTATAACGTCAATTGCAGCATTCCCAAGACGCTCGTCCAGTTCCTGGTCCGCTATGTAGCTAGTCATCGGTATACCGAGGAACTTCGCCGGATACTGCTGGCGATCGCCGATACACCGATTTCTCCGGAGCTCTTGCCGCTGTCGGTGGCTGGAAGCATCCAACAGGCTACCGAAAGTTCCATCGGTCCTTACGAATTGCACGATTTTTTCCTCTATCATTTCCTGCGGACCGGCGCTTCCCCGGAGAAGATTCTTTACCTGGCATCCCAGGCGAGCTTTGCGAAAGCTTATGAGCCGGAAATGGTGAAGCAGACCTTGCAGACGTTTTTCAGACGTTTTTTCGCCAACCAATTCAAACGGAGTTGCGTTCCCGATGGTCCGAAGGTTGGCAGTGTTTCCCTGTCGCCACGCGGGGACTGGCGGATGCCGAGCGATGCCAGTGTCGCCGCCTGGCTGGACGGATGAGTACCGGCGGTATGGCCGCGGGGAGTTGGCTTGCGAACGGCGGTCGGTGCGCGGTGGATGTGCAAGGCGGGGGGGCTGCCGAAGAAAACCATCGGGATGGCTTCGACGGCAAACTCCGGTCTTGGTTTTTCCCTAGCCAATCCGCTAGGATATCTTTAGCCGGAGAAATTCCTTCTTCCTTGCAGCTTGCCAGGATTTCCACCGGGCCAACGGCTGCGGGGGAGGGCCGGCGCGTCGTCGTAGGCTAGTGAAAGGGTGTGCGTCTATGTTTCTGTCATCGAGTCGACCATCGCGAAGCCGCAGCTTCCGCTCGATCTTCGGCGGTATCGGGATCTTTGGTTGCACCGGGCTCCTCGGCTACCTCGGTGGTGGGGGGATAGTCATCGGGCAGCAACCGGGAACCGCATCGCCACCAGCTGCGAGCAGTTCGGAACCAGCGGCCAAACCGAACGCGACGGAGGAGGGCGGGCTGGAGGATTTCGACAAGGCCATGGATTTGAAGATCGAATCCAAGGAGGATATCGAACAACTCTCCAAGGTGGTCGAACTCCTGGAGAGTTCCCTTAAGAAAGGGTTGAATGCGGACGACCAGCAAATCGCCAGGCAACTCCTGGCTTCGACGGCCCTCGAGCGGGCCAAACTCCAGATTCAGGAACTGGTAAAGTCGCGGATCAGCGAGGGGATGGCCAGGCGTGTCCAGAAGCGAATCCTGGAGGATTTGAAGCTGGCCACCGAGAACGATCCGAACCTGGGCGAAGCGTATCTGTTGACCGCCAAGCTGTCGGCCAGCACCGAGCCCGAAGCTGCCCGGAAGGCGCTGGACCAAGCCATCGCCAATCTCGGTCGCGATCGGGAGAAGCGGGCCGAGGCTTATGCGATTCGGGCGCTGCTGCAGGAGAATTTCGAGGACAAAATCGCCGACCTGCGGCAGGCGATGCGGGATTTTCCCGAGAGTATCGAAGTCCAGCGAACGTTGTTTGCCTTCTTGCTGGATAAGAGCCGTTACCAGGAGGTCTATGAAGTCGGCAAAGAGCTGCTGGCTGCCAACGCCAAGAATCCGATCGCCTTGCAGGCGACTGTTTCGGCTTTGCTGGAGATGAACCGCAACGAAGAAGCCTTGAAGCTACTCAATGATCGGATCGAGGAGAACTCGGACGACTTCGGTATGCTTGCCCTGCGAGGCAACGTGCTGCTTTCCGAGGATCGCCTGGACGACGCTATTGCCGACGGTAACCGCTTGATCGAGCTTCAGGGGACCCAGTTGGAGGGGTATTTTCTGCGAGCCAAGGCTTACCTGCAACGCGCAGCGATGTCCAAGGAGGGGGCTGAGTCGGCTGACCTGCGGTTAGCTCGCCGGGATATCGATGCTGCCCTGGACTTGAAGCCCAATTCGGTCGAAGGCATTCGCCTGCGGGCGGCGGTGGCTAGTCAGCAGAAACGCTATGACGAGGCGATTCAGGATACAGTGTTGTTGGCCAAGAACAGCCCGCAGGAGTCTTTCTGGTTGGAGCAACTCGCCACCCTCTACCAATTGGATGATCGTCCTTCCCTGGCGGTAAAAGTGGCCGATCAATTGATCTCGCTGGATTCCGCCAACTGGCGGGCCTATCGTATTCGCGGTGACGCGCACCTGAGTGTGGGAGACCAGCAGTCGGCGATCACCGACTACAAACAAGCGCTGCGGGTATTGAAGGATGATCGTGAGGAACGGTCGGGACTGCTCAATAATCTGGCGTGGTTGCTGGCAACCTCTACCGAGGATAGCCTGCGGGATGGGGCGGAGTCGATCGAGTTGGGGCGAGAGGCATGTGAGTTGACCGAGTACAAGGAGGCGCATATCCTCAGCACGCTGGCAGCCGGTTACGCGGAAAGCGGCGATTTCGCCGAAGCCATCAAATGGTCGACGAAAGCGGTGGAGCTAGGGGGGCATGAGGGGCACGAGCAGTTGGAGCAACTCAAGAACGAGCTGGATTCCTACCAGCAAGGCAAGCCCTGGCGCGAGAAGCAGGAAGTGAAAGAGAAAAAGCCGCCGGCGATTAAACCACAGGACGCGATTGAGACTTGAGTTCCTGTCGCTGATCGGTCGGCCGGGCTTGGCTGAAGTCTGGCGACGCTGTGGAGGCAACTGCGTCGGGGACTCGAGCGGCCATGGGATTTTCGGTGTGGGATTTTCGGTGAATGATCGGTATCGGCGGATGGGGGACGAAGGCGACGCTTGCTTGGCAGAGTGTCGGTTGCGGTCTGGTTGGTTTCCCGGCTAGGGCAGAAGCCTGCAGCCGTTATCCAGTCCGAGAACATCGCCGGGTCCAACCAGGGGCTAGGTGCCTCGGGAAGGCTCTGTAAAACCAAGGTGACTCCATCAGCAAGGATGTTGTTTTGAAAGACGGCCGAACCGCTCGACCTCCTCTTCATCGTTATTGGTTCGACCACCTTCT
>JBILTQ010000539.1:0-2859 GCA_044371435.1 Pirellulaceae bacterium
GCTGACCAAACTACGCGAAGAGGTTCACCAACTTCGTGACAGGCTTGAAAAACAGTAGACGCGAGAGGGACATCGGGAAGGCGGCATCCCGCCGCGTGCCCGACGCTTCGCCCAGCCCTGCTTGGAGAGCCCAGCAAACTTCCGTCGATCGCGCAATTGCTTCATGAGATCCCCGCGATCGCCGAAGCACTCTCTTTCGCCGTCAAGCCTTGCGCAAGCGCGTCGGTGTCTTCTTCGCGACACTCGCTCGTCCCAGCCGACGGATCCCACTAGCGAGTCTTCGCGGGACGACTCGGCTCGTTGGGCCCCCCTTTGGCCGGCTTGACTTGGGCTTTCATAGCCTCCAGATAATCGTGGGACAGTTGGATAGCTTTACGCTGCGCCGCGGCGTCATCGTCCCAAAACTCCTGGATGACCGCTTCCATCTCAGGATAGTCACGACCATCGTCGCCGATTTCGCGACGACGCTCGGCCAATTGCAGTTTGAGTTGGCGAATGATCTCGGCATAGGCGGGGTCGCCATAGACGTTGACCAGTTCCTGAGGATCCTTCTGCAAATCGTAAAGTTCCCAGCCCGGTGGAGTCCGCGGGGCTTGGTCTTCCCGAGGCATCCCATAGAAGTAAATCAGCTTGTACTTTTTGGTGCGCAAACCGAGGTGGGCGGGATTGAAGTGATGGGCCAAATGCATCCAATAACGATAATAGGCGGCTTGCTTCCAACCGGCTGGCTCCCGACCGGTCTCGCAAAGGCTTTTAAAACTGCCCCCTTGCATCTCCGATAGCCCCTGGCCCCCGGCGAAATCCAGTAGGGTCGGGGCAAAATCGACATTTTCGATGATCGCATCCGTGCGTTGACCAGCAGCGATCCGCGGCGGGTAGCGGATGATCAAAGGCATCCGCATCGACTCCTCATACATCCAACGTTTGTCCTGGTAGTCGTGCTCACCCAGCATCATCCCTTGGTCGCTGGTGTAGATGATGATGGAGTTGTCCATCAACTGTAACTCGCGAAGAACGCCAAAAAAACTGGCCAGGCTATCGTCAATTCCCTTGACGCAACGCAAGTACCGCCGCAAATAATCCTGATAGGCTGCCCGCTGCCTTTGTTCGGCGGTCGGCGGATCAAGGTGCTTGAAGGTCTTGACATAGTTTCGACGCAGATGCCGCTCGCCGATGGAACTGCCCAGGTAAGGGAGCAACTCGTCGTCTGCCCCGCGGGTCGCGATCGAACCGAAGGCCGGTTGTCGCCACAGACTTTCCGGCTCAGGGATTTCCGCCTCCGCCAAATAATCCTGATACCGCGGTGCATATTCAAAATAGTCGTGCGGCGCTTTGTGGTGGTACATCAACAGGAAGGGGCGCGACGGATCGCGTTGGTTCTTCAACCAGTCGATCGCTAGCTCGTTGATTGCATCGGTGACATGCTGGCCGCGGCGTTGGAAAGAATTTTCCGGCCATGGTTTCTCACCGCGAGTGATGAAAGTCGGATCGAAGTAATCCCCTTGCCCAGGCAAAACCGTATAGTGCTCAAAGGCGGCCGGCTCCTCAGTCAAGTGCCATTTGCCGATCAGGGAAGTCTGGTAGCCAAGCTTCCCCAGTTCGCGAGGCAAGAACTGCCGCTCGGCTTCGAGTCGTCCCCCGAGATCGTAAACCCGATTGCGGTGGTTGTACTGCCCCGTCAAAATCGCCGCCCGACTGGGCACGCAAATCGAGTTCACTGCGAAGCAATTTTCAAAGAGGAGACCCTCGCTGGCGAGCCGATCGAGGGTGGGGGTCGGATTCAAAACCGACAACCGTCCACCGTAAGCGCCGATCGCATGCGCAGTGTGATCATCGGCCATGATGAAGATGATATTCGGTCGATTCGCCAAGCCGTCGACCGGGAAGGCCATCTGAAGGACGAGCAGCAGAACAAAGAAGCTACCGAGCGGGAGGTGGGGAGATTTCATCGGGGACTCAGGGGAGTTTCTGTCGTGGTCGCGTTCCCAAAGCCCGCCAATGTACCTAACCGCTGACGCTCTGGCATCAGGCTTGCGAAAAATCGGCGAACTTACCAGAACCAGCTCGAACCTTCTCGCGGGATGGCTGCAGGCAGAGGATGGCGTCCCCTGCCTGACCCACCCTGTCGCTCGCCGCCGCCGCAATGATCCAACGTTTTCCCCTCCCTCTGCTCGGATGGACGGCCGCGTTAGCGTTCTCCTCCTGCCACCATCCTAGCGGACTACGCTGGCACGACTTACTTGGCCTTCTTGCCATTGGCTGCCGGTTGTAGCGGAAGGCGCGGCACAGGCTTGGGAGCGGCAGCCTTCCCTTCGAGTTGCTGGACCATCCAATCCAGCCCTTCCAGATTATCCATGAGGCGGAGCTCAACATCATCCATGGTATGCCCGATGATCCCGATCGGTCCGCCGTATCCGGAAGCCGCGATAATCTTCAGCAACTGGACATCGAGCTCCCCCTGGCCCAAAGGCTGAATCTTCTTACCGTGCTTGTCCCCCTCCGGCTCCATCCCGTTAAGGTTCAGACAAAGCAGGTAAGGTTTCATGGCGGCGAGAGCCGTGGCGAAACGCTCCACATGGTCATGCCCATGATGCTGGTTGTACACGATACCGACATGCGACGCCTGATGGTGCCGACGAAGGTACTCGCAGATCGCCACCAAATTCTCGGGCTCACCGCTCCAATTCCCGTGGTTGTAAAGACCGAGCGGGCAGCCCAAACTCCGCGTGCGCTCCACCAACGGCCGTAATTTTTGGCCAGCCTCTGCCACCCGCTCCTCCTGAGACAAGGTCGCTGGTGGGCTGGGCGCGATCATCCACACTTGAGGTTTCAGCTGATATTTTTCAAAGAGCTTGAAAG
>JBILTQ010000008.1:0-33785 GCA_044371435.1 Pirellulaceae bacterium
GACGAAGTGCTTAAACAAGCGTACGATCTTGCCGATGCAAATGGGAAGCCTAAGGTCAATGAATGGAAGGACAGTGCCGAGACGATGCGAGGTCTCAATGATGCCTTTGGGCTTGGCGTCATCAGTGAAGAGAAAGCAAACGGCCCTGCGTATATTCACCTTAGCCATGGTCTGCGAAATCAAGAACTGATCTTCGACAGCAAGCTCTTCCTAAGCAAACTGGGTGAGATCGGTGTGCCGCACTCCGGTTGGTATGAAGTCGAAGTTGAAGCTACGTCCGCGAATCGCCATCATCCGTATGGCAAGGATCTCATGCTCGGAGGAATGGCAGCGTATTACAAAGATCTCAAGGCATACTACGACGAATCGCAGCCGATGCAGCTTGGTATTGGCCGACAAGGCGAAGGGATGAAAGGCAATGGCTGGAGGCTCATTCCGCCGAACATCATCCACACCACCGAGTTGCCAGATGATCTCTACATCACCGTCCGCGCCCGCATTTGGCTGGATCGCGGCACTGTGCCTTACATCTCCTGGATCGACGGTCCACCCAAAGGCACGCGAGGCAATTTCATCTCCACCAAGCTCTACAAATACGACCCCAACGTGCCGAAGATCGAGAAGCACGTCTGGGAGAACCTTGCCCTGCGCGCCGAACGCGACAAGCTCTACCAACATCTCTACAAAGGCCCCGAGATTCGCGTGCGATACTGGCAAGTCACTGGTCCGATGCGCGATGACAAGCCGCATCGTTCTCGGTCGCTGCTGTTTGAGAACATTAATCCCGATGAAACGAAAATCGAGTCTGCACGTTTGCGAACCGAACTGCAACGCATTGCCAGTCGGCTCTTCCGTCGTGAAGTGCGCAGCGAAGACATCGCCCCTTATGTCGAAGCAGTACAGAATCGCCTTGATGGCAAGTCGCCCTACGCGGATGCCGCTCGTCCCGTCTTCAAAGCCTTACTCTGCTCGTCGGAGTTTCTGTTTCTCGCCGAGCCAGAATCGGATGCGAAGACCATCACGCCGATGCAGTTGGCCACTCGACTCTCTTACTTCCTCACCGCCGGTCCACCGGATGACGAACTCCGCGCGCTGGCGGTTATAGGTTTGCTCGATGCGGCCACCATCCGCAAAGAAACCGACCGGATGCTTGGCTCATCTCGCGGCGATCGCTTCTTGCGGCTGTTCACTGAACAGTGGCTCGGCTTGAACAAGCTCGGCACTATGCCTCCAGCCAAGGAAACTTTTCCGTCGTATCACATCGATCGCCTCGAGCCCGCGATGAAGGAAGAAACATGGCGTTTCATCGCTGAACTCGTCCGTACCGACCAACCGGTCACAGCGATTGTTGATGCCGATTTCACGTATCTCAATGCAGGCCTCGCGCGGCTCTACGAACTACCCGAGGTTAGCGGCGATCGCTTGCAGCGCATCAACCTGCCCGCTGATTCATCGCGGCGCGGATTGCTCGGCCAAGCAAGTGTCCTCACGATCACAGCCAACGGTGTTGAGACCTCGCCCGTGAAGCGCGGCGTGTGGGTTCTTGAAAAACTTTTCGGCACACCGCCCAGTCCACCGCCACCGGATGTGCCACCGATCGAGCCCGACATTCGCGGAGCCTCAACGATCAGGCAGCAATTAGAGAAACATCGTAACATCCAAGCCTGCGCCGACTGTCATGCGAAGATCGATCCGCTCGGTTTCGTGCTCGAAGCTTACGACCCAATTGGCCAATACCGCAGCGCGTACCCAAACGGAGCCGCCATCGATACGACTGGGGAATATCGCGGCCAACCGATCAATAGTCCTAGCGACATTCGAGCCTATCTCATAGATCATCCCGAGCTCCTCGCGCACAACCTCGCCGATCGTCTCGTCACCTATGCTCTCGGTCGCCCGCTCGGTTTTGCTGACCAACCTGCTCTTCGCAGACTCCAATCCGATTGGAAAGGAAAAAATTACACACTCCGTGAACTCATACGCCTCATCACCACTAGCGAGTTGATACAACAGCCCTAACTTTTCTTGCCTCAGACTATGAAACACATCCTTACACTCATCACAGCGCTGCTGCACCCCACGCTCGCACCCCACGCTGCCGAACCTATCACCAACTCCATCGGCATGAACTTCGTGCGCATTGAGGCGGGAACGTTCGTGATGGGCCAGGACGGGCCGCCGATTGCGGGGAGGGGCGAAATGGCTACGCATCCTGCGGAGTTTCGCGCGGCAGATTGGGATGAGAAACCGGCGCATGGCGTGACCATCACGCAGCCCTTTCACATGAGTGTGACCGAGGTCACGCTGGGGCAGTATCGAGCGATGGATCCGCAGTTCCGTAAGGGCAGAGGCGGGGACGATGAAGCGGTGAATGCCATCACCTGGGCGAAGGCAGCGGCATTCTGCGAGTGGCTCTCGAAGAAGGAAGGCAGGACCTATCGCCTGCCGACGGAGGCGGAATGGGAGTACGCTTGTCGTGCGGGCACGACGACGCTTTTCCACACGGGCGACACCTTGCCGATGGGGCATCAGAAGTGGTTTGGCCGCCAAGGCTGGCGTGAACTATATTTCCCCGATGGAAAGATGCCGCCCGAGTATGCGTGGCAGGACGGGGCGACCTCGCTTGGCGTGGCGCAGAAGGTTCCGAATTCCTGGGGACTGCACGACATGCACGGCAACGTCGCCGAGTGGTGCGCGGATTGGTATGGTCCGTATGAAAGCGGTGACCAAACCGATCCGTTGGGCCGCAGCGACGGCGATTTCCGCGTCTTCCGTGGTGGCAGTCACTCGATGCTCACGCGCATGGTGCGATCGGCGAATCGTGGAGGCTGGATTCCTGGCTCCGCCAGCCCTTGGATCGGCTTTCGCGTGGTGATGGGGGAGTGGCCGAAAGACACGCTGCTTCCACCACCGGCACCGCCGATGATCGCGCAGAAGATCAGCCAGCAAGTGCCGAACATCACGTCGCAGGCTGCGGACGTGCCTTTCATGGAAGGTCCTCGCTACTACCGTCAGATTCCGCCAGGGGAAGTCGGTCCGCTTTTCACCCGGCATAACCACAGCCCCGGGCTCACCGAGTGCCCGAACGGCGATCTGCTCGTCACCTGGTTCACCTGCGTCAGCGAACCCGGACCCGAACTCGCCAACGGCGCGAACCGTCTGCGTTTGGGCGCGAAGGATTGGGAAGCGCCCGCTCCCTTTTGGGATGCACCTGATGTGAACGACCACGCACCGAAACTTTGGTGGGACGGCGATAGAACGATTATCCACTTCGCCGAATCGCGCGCCTTTGCCGATGTGCTCTTTCGCACTTCGACGGATAGCGGCGCGACGTGGAGCAAGGCCAAGGTTTTCATCCCTCACGGTGAGACCAGCAACAACCCCATCCGCACCCGCGAGGGTGTGCTGGCCATGGCGATCGACAACCATTCCATCGTCATCAGCCGCGACAACGGCCTGACCTGGAAGCAAACCGGGGCCTGGCGCAGCAGCAAAACGGAAGTGCGTCCCGGTGGCGGCGGCCCATGCATTGCGGGCATCCACGCGCCGCTCGTGCAACTCGCCGATGGACGACTCATGGCGATGGGCCGCCTCGACGATGTGGTCGATCAGGAGCGGTTCGGTTTCAAAATGCCCGTCAGCTACTCCAGCGACCTCGGCGAGACCTGGAGCTATGCCGCCAGCGAGTTCCCCGTCGTAAGCAACACGCAGCGTCCCGTGCTTTTGCGTCTCAAAGAAGGTCCCGTCGTGCTCTGTTCCTTCACCGACCAGGCCCGCGACCTGAAGAAAGGCCTCAGCGGCAAAGGCATGACCTTCACAAGTATGGACGGCGACTTCACCGGCATCGGCCTCTTCGCTGCCGTCAGCTACGACGAAGGCAAAACCTGGCCCGACCGCCGCCTCATTGTCGGCCCAGAGGAACCCATCACCAACACGCGCGGAGTCCCAACGAACACCAATGGCTACCTCGCCATCACCCAAACCCGCGACAGCCGCATCCATCTCGTCACAAGCAGCAAGCACTACGCATTCAATCTCGCGTGGGTCAGACAACTACCGACTGGTCAAAAGAAGTGAATCGAAGCAAGATGATGAAAACCACCCTCACCGTTGCCTGCATCATTTCGAAGTCAGCTTGGCAGGCTGTTTGCTGGCAGTCTCTGAATCAACTTCGCCGGCTATCTTCGCCGCGCTTCGGTTCTCTTCGTTCGGCTCTCACCGCCCTGCTGCTCGTGCCGCTCGGTTTACTTTACGCCGCCGAGCCGCCTTTGTCGGCTGACTTCAAAGCCAGGCTCCAGACGACGGTGGCGCGTCACCTGAATCAATTGTTGAACGCAGACGGCTCCATCACCGAGATGAAGGGGAAATCCTCCGAGGGTAATGGTGCGCTGGCGTTCTATCTAATGTTCGAAGTCACCGGCGAGCAGAAGTATCGCCGAGCGGCGCTCACGCTGGCGGACCAGGTTTTGAAAGAGATGCGGGCGACCAAGCACGGCGTGCTGCCGATCAAAGAAAAGGACAAGCCAGATGGAAAAACCATCCTTGGCGGCGGTCCGCCGGCGTTGGGGGCTTATGCATCGAGTGTGGCTTACATTTTACACAGGGAAGGCGGACGCACTGATGACATCAAATACATCGCCAGCGTTCTCGATGGCTATCCGTGGAGCGAGGAAGGCTGGTTCGCCTCCACCATCGACGTGGACACGGGCGAATCGAAACTGCCGATGACCAAACCCGCGATCATCAACAAGACCGCTGCCGTAGCCATGGCCGCCGCGATTGTCAGCGGCTACGTGGCCGGGATCGCCCCCGAGCTCGCCGCGAGCCTGAAGCGCAAGGCCGACAAGTGCATCTACCGCCAGATCATCCCCGCCCAATTGGAGGACGGCTTCTGGCATTACAGCCTGACGGATTCCGACCCGAAGGATAAGGACGTGCTCGGTTACTTCATGCTCACGACCAAGGAACTGATGAACTTGCAACGATTCAACCCTGCGTATCGCGAGGAGAGATTAAACGCCGCCGTGAAGAAGGCCCAGGCATTTGCGATGAAGCACATCGCCCCGATGACCGATCCGAACGCGGGAACCTCCACTTCCGAACACGCCACTCGCGGCACGCCGACGCACTACTCCATCCAGCAAGACCTCAAGCGCAGCTTCCAATTGGGCCTCATCCTCATCGGCGGCGGCTATACGGAGGAAGGCCTCAAGATCATGACCACCGCGATCGATCACTTCCCCATCGGCAACGCCGGACAAGACGGTGCTCATGCCGCAGAGCCTTCCACTTTAATTCTGTCAACGTTTTGAAACGACCATGAGACTCTTCTTCATCCTCCTCGCCCCCCTTCTCCTAGCGCCACTGGCCGCGCCGCATGCCGCCGACGCGCCACCGGCGAAGCTGAACCCCGATCAGTTCGCAGGCATCGACCCCGACGACGGCACTGCGTCCAGGCCTGACAAAGCCGTCCTGCCGAAGTTGATCGCGAATCCCGGCAGCACGGCGGACTACAACCGCGCCAAGCGCACCTGCACCGGCGTGCCGAGCATCGCCGTTTCGCGCGGCGGGCGGCTTTGGGCGGCGTGGTTCTCCGGCACGACACCGGGCGAGATCATCGAGCGCTGTCCAAAGGCCTACGTCGTCGTCAGCACCAGCGGCGATGGTGGCAAGACCTGGAAGGAACTGCTCGCCATCGATCCCGACGGCCCCGGCCCGCTCAAAGCCTATGATCCGCATCCGTGGATCGACCCCGATGGCAAGCTCTGGGTGTTCTTTACCCTGCCTTACCCGCTTCACAAGCACGCCTGGGCGATCACGGCGGAAGACGGCGATCAGGAAAGCCCCGCCTGGTCGCCGCCGCGTCCCGTCTTCGAGGGGGTGCTGCTCAACAAACCCACCGTGCTCGCCAATGGCGACTGGTTGTTCCCCACCTACGCGAGACGGCCGCAAAACATGGGTGTCATCCTTTCTCATGTCTCACCTGACAAAGGCCGCACTTTCGCCGTGAAGGGTCAGATGCTGGCGAGTTGGGACCTCTTTCCCTCCGAGCCGATGGCGGTGGAACGCAAGGACGGCTCGCTCTGGATGCTGGTGCGCACGGCCAAGGGCATCGGCGAAAGCCTCTCCTCCGATGGCGGCGCGACCTGGAGCCCGCTGAAGGTTCCCTCCATCCAGCACACCTCCTCGCGTTTCTTCATCGGCAGGCTGCAATCGGGAAATCTGCTCCTGGTGAAGCACCTCGGCATCGGCGAGGACCCCTTGTCGGGCGGCAAAGCCAAACAGCGCCGCGAACTCACCGCCTTCCTCTCCAAGGACGATGGCAAAACCTGGCCCGGCGGCCTTGTCCTCGATGAACGCGTCGGCTGTTCCTACCCCGACGCCCAGCAAGCCGCCGACGGCACCATCTACTTCAGCTGGGACTTCATGCGCTCTCGCGACCAGGAACTATGGATGACCACCTTCCGCGAAGAAGACGTCCTCGCCGCCAATGCCGAAGCCACGGCTCGTGTGAAATCAAATCGCCGCCTCATCAGTAAAGGTGGGGCGCCCGAATGAAAACACCTGCCCTCAACCTTCTCACCGCCCTGCTGCTCGCGCCGGTGGCTCGCTTGGAAAAGCTCGGGAGGGAAGGCGGAAGTCGCCTTCTTCAAAGACCGCGCCGGCCCAAGCAGTTTCCAACCGGATCGCGGCCGCTGGGAAAGCGAAGCCATCAAACTCAATTCCGACGAACCCTGGCCGCGCGTCTGGCCGACGAACGCTGGTGGCGAGTTCGATGCGTTCGAGTATTCCTGTTTCTTGACCCTCGCGCCAATCGATCTGTCATAAGAGGGTCGGCGATAATTGAGGAGTCTAGTATCGGCAGGCACAATCGAATCCCGGCAATCGAGGCAGGCCAAATGGGCCATTGTCGAACTACGACCAGCCATTCCCTGCAGCGTTTCCTTGGAAGCGCCCGGAAGCGGCCGCACACGCTGAATCCGCAGAATTCCTCTTGTAACATGTTAATAAGCATGTATAACGGATTGCATGCAAGACACCTTCACCGAACAGGCTTACACCCATATTTTCAACCTGCTCCTGCGCCGCGATCTCCGCCCAGGGGACCTGTTGGATCGCAAACAGATCGCGCAGGATCTAGGCTTCAGCCTGATCCCCGTATCGGACGCGGTGCAGCGGTTGACGCTCGAGGGGTTTCTCACGACGCGTCGCCGCCAGGGGACTTTCGTGCGGCCGCCGAGCATCGAGGATGTGCGGGGGCAGTTTCTGCTTCGGGAAGCGTTGGAGTGTCAGAGCGCACGCCTCTATAGCGGAGAGAAGCTGCGCGAGGCGATGCTTAATCTGCGCAAGCTGGCCCGCGCCGCCGACAAGGCGGCGGATACCGGTCGCCAACCATGGACGGAGGACTTTGCGTTTCATCAATCGCTGGTGGCTTTAACCGGGTGCGATGCCCTCATCTCCTGCTTCGAGCGCGTCGTCAATCTCAGTCTGTTTCACCAGACGGCGCTGATCAGCCCGATGAAGCCCACGACCTACGATCGGCACCAGCAGCTGCTGGACGATCTCTGTGAAGCGCCGTCGGCCGATCGCGCCGAATCCCGAATCCGCCGGCACCTGCGCCTTGGCAAAGAAGCCCTGTTCGAAAATCAACCCGCGACTCCCTGATATCATGCGAAAACTAACCCACGCCGATCTCCTTCAACTCAAGCGCTGGAACACGCCGACCATCTATAACGGCTGGGAACAGATCACCGACAAAGATCCGGCCGCGGATGGCATTAATCTCGAGGAAACCCGCGACTTCATGCCGCAGATGGGGCCGATGATCGGCTATGCCGTGACCGTCGTCATTGAGCCCAGCAACAAGGCGCATCGAGAGGCCAATGCGGATGGCTGGGATGCGTATCGCCGTTATGTCGCCGGCGCGCCCGGTCCAAAGATTGTCTGCGTGCAGGATCTCGACAAGCCTCGCACGATTGGTTCGTTCTGGGGCGAGGTGAACAGCAACATGCACCGTGCCCTCGGCTGCGTCGGCACCATCGTGGATGGTGCGATCCGCGACGTCGACGAGATGACCAATGCCGGCTTCAAGGCCCTCGCCCGCCGCTTGTGCGTGGGTCACGCGCACGTCCATCCGGTGCGCTGGAATTGCGAGGTGGAGGTCTTCGGTCGCACGATCGCCCCGGGCGATTTCATCCATGCCGACAAGCACGGATTCCTCGTCATCGAGCCGGAGGCGCAGCCGCACCTCCTCGAAGCCGCCCGCTTCATGGATGCCAACGAATGCCGGACCGTCATCCCCGCGGCGCGAAACAGCGCCGGACTGGGCACCGATCAAATCCTCGCCAACCTCGCCGCCGCGGGCGCGGAGTTTGGGAAGAACGCCAGAGACAGGTTCCGGCGCGACGGGGAATGGTGAAACGATTTCTCTCTCACAAACCAACCAACGCTTCATGAAAACCCTCCTCGCCATCCTCCTCCTCCTTGCCGCCGCCACACTGCCCGCCGCCGAGCCCTTCCTGGAGAAACAAGACCTCTTCACCGTCGGCGATGATCCCGCCTACAACATCTACCACATCCCCGGCGTCGTCGTGACGGCCAAGGGCACCGTGCTGGCCTGGTGCGAGGCGCGGAAGCGCCCGGCGGGCGTGAGCGATTGGGACGACATCCGCATCCTCCTGCGCCGCAGCACCGATGACGGCAAATCCTGGAGCGCTCCGCGAAGCATCGCCCACGTTGAGGGGCCGAAGCGCAAGAATCCGATCGCCCTCCGCATGAAGAACGTGGATCCCGCGGACGTGACCTACAACAACCCGGTCCTCGTCGCGGACCGGGACGGCACCGTACACATGCTCTTCTGCCTCGAATACGAGCGCTGCTTTTACCAGCGCAGCGAGGACGACGGCCTCTCCTGGAGCAAGCCGGTCGAAATCACCACCACCTTCGAGGCCTTCGACAAAGACTATGCCTGGAAGGTGCTCGCCACCGGCCCCAATCACGGCATCCAGCTCAAGACCGGACGCCTCGTCGTGCCCGTGTGGCTTTCCACCGGAGAGGGCGGCAACGCCCACCGCCCCAGCGTGACCGCCACGATCCACAGTGATGATCAGGGCAGGAACTGGAAGGCCGGAGACATCGCCGTGCCCTGCACCGACGAATGGATCAACCCCAATGAAACCGTCGCCATCGAACTCAACGACGGGCGCGTCATGCTCAACGTGCGCAACGAGTCGAAGGCGCACCGCCGCCTCGTCACCACCAGCCCCGATGGCGCCACGAACTGGAGCACACCGAATTTCGACGACGCCCTGCTGGAGCCCATCTGCATGGGCGGCATCGTCCGCTACTACCACGGCGGCCAAAGCCTCATCCTCTTTTCCAATCCCGACA
Source organism: Pirellulaceae bacterium (assembly GCA_044371435.1). GTDB lineage: Bacteria > Planctomycetota > Planctomycetia > Pirellulales > Pirellulaceae > JAIYDQ01. The sequence continues at coordinate 9,391 of JBILTQ010000008.1, forward strand.
ATCTCGACAAGGCGAAGGGCAAAGCCGAACCGGGAAAAAACCGCGACCGCAAAAACCTCAGTGTCAAACTCAGCCGCGACGAAGGCGGCACCTGGGCCGTGAACAAGCGGCTTGAAGACGGCCCTAGCGCCTACTCCGACCTCGCCGTGACGAAGGACGGCACCATCCTCTGTTTCTACGGCCGCGCGGGCGATGGCGAGGGCATGACCGCTTGGTCGGGCGGCCGACTCACGCTCGCCCGCTTCAACCTCGAATGGCTCGAACAACCATGAACCCCACCCTCACCCTCCTCACCGCCCTGCTGCTAGCGCCGCTGGCCGCGCTTAACGCCGCCGACCGCGCCGACTTCGTCCGGGAGCCGCAGGTCGTCATTCAGCATGGCGTAAATGACGGCCGCTACTTCATCGGGCCGGGCATGTTCGTGCTCAAGGATGGCTCGGTGCTCATGGCCGCGCCGTGGGGACGACCGCCCGCGAATGTGTTCGAGGGCATCGTGAACAAGCATCCCGTGCCGATGCTCTATCGCAGCACCGATGCGGGCGCGACCTGGCAGGAGCTGGGCCGACCGCAGATGAATTGGAGACACAGCGGGTTCGTGTCGGATGGCGGGGTGACGTTTCTGCGCTTGCAAGACGGACGCATCGCGCTGGCGCTGCATCGTCATGCCGCGGGGCTCAAGGGCGGCGCGCTGCCCGTGATCTGCTTCTCTAGTGACGAGGGCAAAACATGGACGGATCCCACGCTCATCGGCTCCCCGGCTGACGAGGGCGCGTGGTATGTGATGAACGACCGCCTCATCCAGACGCGCACCGGCAGGCTGGTGCTGCCGGTGGCGCACGCGGTGGGGCGATATGAGGGCGACCGCGATGAGTCGCGCGTGTTCTTCAGCGATGACGGCGGCGCGACGTGGAGATGCTCGCAGCCCGCGCCGCTGCCCGAAGGGCCGCGCGGCATGGCGGAGCCGTGTGTGGTCGAGCTGAAGGATGGCCGCCTCATGATGCTCGCCCGCGGCGGACTCGGCGTGCTGGTGAAATCCTATTCCAGCGATGGCGGTGAAACCTGGACCCAAGGCGCACGGACGACACTGGTTTCGCCGTGCAGTTCGCTGACCTTGCACCGGCTGCCGGACTCCCGGCTCATCGTCTTTTACAATCACGCCACGCCCTACAGCGCCGGCGACTTCTTCCCGCGCAATCCGCTGTGCTATGCGCTCTCCGCCGACGAAGGCGATTCCTGGAGCGGACCGGCGATCATCGACGACAGCGGCGTATCGGATGGCAGCGGCGGCAAGCCCTCTCTCCAGATCGTTTATCCCGGCGCGGCGTTTCTGAAGGAGGGTATCCTACTCTTCTACAGTCGCGACGTGACGAAGAACACGTTCAAGACGATCCAAGGCGAGACCTTCGTGTGGACCGAGGCGCAGCGAGCCCTGACCGGCGGCGTGACCTGTCTGCTGGCCTATCCAGACGCCGCGACCAAGTCCAAGACGGTAGCCGATTGCGACATTTGCATTTACGGCGGCACATCCGGCGGTGTGGTGGCAGCCGTGCAGGCCGCGCGCATGGGGAAGTCGGTTGTCCTGATCGAGCCGGGACGCCACCTCGGCGGCATGATGGCCGGAGGATTGAGTTGGTCGGATGTGGGCTCGGCGGAAAAGGCAAAGCTTTTCGGTGGGCTGGCGCGCGAGGTTTATGAGCGCATCGGCAAACATTACGGCCAGGACCCGAAGACGGTGTTCGACGTGACCGCGCCGGAGGGCGAAGGACGCTCGCGCAAGGGCGTGGATTTCATCCGACCACCCTCGCTCGCCTTCGAGCCGAAAGTGGCCGAGAAAGTCTTCACCGAAATGGCTCGCGAGGCCGGCGTGCAGGTGCGTTTCGGTGCGGGAATTGAGTCCGTGGCCAAGGAAGGCACGCGGTTGCAGAAGCTGAAGCTCAACGATGGCACCGCCATCTCGGCGAAGGTCTTCATGGATGCCACCTACGAGGGCGACCTCATGGCCCGTGCGGGCGTGAGTTACACGCTCGGACGCGAGTCGAACGCGCAATACGGCGAGAAGGGCAACGGCGTGCGCGGGCCGGAGCATGGGCCGTCGAATGGCAGGTTCACTGTGAAGGTCGATCCCTTCGCGAGACCCGGCGATCCCGCGAGCGGACTGCTACCGCTTATCGCCGGTGATGCGCCGGAACCCGTCGGATCGGCGGACAATCGCATCCAGTCCTACAACTACCGTCTTTGCCTCACCGACGATCCGACGAACCGCGTGCCGCTCGATCCACCGGCGAACTACGACGCCTCGCACTGGGAACTGCTCGGGCGCTACATCGAGGCGATGAAGGCCGGCGGCGCGAAGCTCACGCTGCGGAACTTCTGCAAATACGATCCGCTACCGAACCGCAAATACGACTTCAACAACCGCTGGCCCATCTCCACCGACCTGCTCGGCGGCGCGGACGGCTGGCCCGAGGGCTCCGCCGCCGACCGGGCGCGGATCGCGAAGGCGCATGAGGATTACCTCCGTGGCTTCTTCCACTTCCTCCGCACTGATCCGCGCGTGCCGGAGAATGTGCGCGAGGAGACTGCGCACTTCGGTTTGCCCGGAGACGAATTCACCGACAACGGCCACTGGCCGCACCAGATCTATGTCCGTGAAGCGCAACGCATGGTCAGTGACCTGGTGATGACCGAGCACCACATCCGCAACGAGCGCGTGGCGCCAAGTCCTGTCTCATTGGCCACCTACCCGATGGACATCCACGCGGTGCGGCGGGTTTTCCACGAGGGCAAACTCTACAACGAAGGCTTCGGCGAGGGCAGCGGCAAGCCCGCCCCCGTCGGCTACGGGGCCATCGTGCCGAAAGCCTCCGAGTGCGAAAACCTCTTCGTCACCTTCGCGCTCTCGTCCTCGCACGCCGCCTTCGGCAGTATCCGCATGGAACCGGTCTTCATGGTCTCCAGCCAGAGCGCTGCCACCGCCGCGGTCCTCGCCATCGACGACGGCGTGACGGTGCAGGCCGTGGATTACGCGAAACTGAGGACGCGACTCCTCGCCGACAAACAAATCCTCGATCCCTCGGGAGCACCCCCCGCGGCCGAACCAAAGCAGGGTGACAAGACGAGTCAGCCGCGCGGCCTCGTTCTCGATGACACCGCTGCGACCTTCACCGGCACATGGGCCTTCAGCAGCAAGATCACGCCCCTGCTCGGCACCACTTATCGAACCGCGGAGCCCAAGAAGGCGGCGACCGCTGAGTTCACCCCGGAAATCCCGGTGGCAGGCCGCTACGAGGTGCGACTACTTTACACCGCCGCCACCAATCGTGCCACGAAAGCCGCGGTGACCGTGCAGACGGTGGGCGGCGAGAAATCTGTCACCGTCAACCAACGCCTCGAATGCCTGGTGAACCGGATTCCGCGACCGCTCGGCGTCTTCGACTTCCCGAAAGGCAAGATCACCGTGGCACTCTCGAACGAGGACGCCGACGGCTTCATCGTCCTGGACGGCTTGCAACTTGTGGCCGAAGAGACCGCCAAGGTCGAACGCGCCAACGGTGAAGATGCCGGTTTCCCTCTCAAGGCCATTGCTGCGACCGGTCCGGTCAAGATTCCACCACCAATGCTGTTGAAGACAAACGCCAAGCCGGAGCAGGTCGACGGCAAGTCCTATGACCTCGTCGTCATCGGCGGCACGCCCGGCGGCATCGCCTGCGCGGTGCGCGCGGCTCGCGAGGGACTGAGGGTGCTGTTCGTGAATCACACGCAGCATCTCGGTGGCTTCATCACCAGCGGCGCGGGTGGCTGGGAAGCGCCTTATGATGGACTGCGCTCACCGATTTATGGCGAGATGCTCACCAACGCAGCGGCTTACTATCGCGACAAATACGGCGAAGGCTCGCCACAGCACCTCCTCTCGATGCCAAGCCAGACCAGCCGCGCCCACATCGACCGACCCAAGGTCGAGCCGCGCATCGCGGAGATGCTGTTCAACGAGATGGTCGCGAAGGAGAAGACGCTCACCGTCCTGCTCGGCCACATCGTCACGAATGCGGATCGCGACGGCGCTTTGCTGAAAAGTGTCACCCTCAAGCCAATGCACGGCGAAGGCCAGGTTGACGTGAGTGGGAAGGTCTTCGCCGACGCCATGTATGAAGGCGACCTCATGGCGGCCGCGGGCGTGAAGACGCAGATCGGCCGCGAATCGCGTGCTCAATACGGCGAGAAACACGCGGGGGTCATCTACACAAAGGAACACCACAAGCAGCCCGGCCAACGCGGATTTCCGAGGGCCGCGGACGAAGGCGCTCTGAACATCCGCTATAATAGTCACGCCACCGGCGAAATTGTCGAAGGCCCCCGGAGCGGCGAGGCCGACGGCTCCGTGATGGCTTACAACTACCGCCTCATCCTCACCCGCGATCCGGCGAACCGCATCATGGTCGAGAAGCCCGCGAACTATGATCCCGCCCTGGCCAAAGGGCCTGCCGGTCTCAGTATCGTGCCGAATCTGCCGAACCAAAAAATCGCCTGGAACGGCGGTCGTCTCATCGGCCCGCAAAACGAGTATCCCGGCAGCGACTGGGCCACCCGCGAGCGAGTCTCCCGCCACTACCTCGACATCATGCTCATGCGCCTGTGGTGGGTGCAAAACGATCCCGAAGCCTCCGCGGGCGACCGCAAGGCATTCGCCGGCTATGGCCTCGCCGCCGACGAGTTCCCCGATAACCAACACCTCCCCTATGAGATCTACGTCCGCGAGGCCCGGCGGCTGGTGGGCCGTTATGTTTTCAAAGAGCAGGACAACGTCATCGCCGAAGGCATCGCCCGCACACCGATCCATTCGGACAGCATCGCCATCACCGACTGGCCGGTCGATTCCGTCGCCTGCCTGCCGCGCAAAGCGCCCGGCGGTAACACCGACGGCATCATCTTCCTCGCCGAAGAATCCCGCCCCGCCCAGGTGCCCTACCGCTCCATCCTCGCCAACGAGATCGAAAACCTCCTCGTTCCCGTCGCCATCAGCGCCTCGCACGTCGGCTGGGGCAGCATCCGCCTCGAACCCGTCTGGATGCAGCTCGGCGAGAGCGCCGGCTTCGCCGCCGCGCTCGCCGTGAAAGGCCGGACCACTCCGGCACGACTCGATCGCGATCTCTTGATCCGCAAACTCGCCAACAGCCGCGTGATGATCAGCTTCTTCAACGACGTGGACGTCACCAGCGATGACCCACGCGTGCCCGCCGCGCAGTATTTCGGCACCAAGGGCTTCTTTGCCAGCTACGACGCGAAGCTCGACGCACCGCTCACCGCCGCAATGAAGGCCGCGTGGCAGGATGGCTTCGAAAAACTTCGGAAAGGCACACTAGATCCGATGCAACTCGCCGAAGCCGTCCACGGCGCTGAAGCCCGGGAATCCACCGCCACGGGCCAAATGCGAGGGGATTTCCTGCTCGCTGAGTTCAATCGCATCAAACGTCTCGATAAAGGAGCACCATGAAACCGACCCTCAACTTCCTCACCTGCCTGCTGCTCATGCCGCTGGCTGCGCTGCATGCCGCGGAACCTTCAGGCAAAGCCAAGCCCGCGCCCAATCCTCAACTCGCGGCCATCGAAGATATCGCTGGATTGCCGCGTGTGATGCTCATTGGGGACTCGGTGTCGATGGGCTACACGTTGCCAACCCGCGAGTTGTTGAAAGGCAAAGCCAACGTGCATCGACCGCCAACGAACTGCAGCTCCACGGGAAACGGCCTCAACTATTTGAAGTCGTGGCTGGGCGACAAGAAGTGGGATGTGATCCACTTCAATTTCGGCCTGCACGACGCGAAGCTGCCGCCCGAGGGTGTGCGCCATGCGCCGCCGGATGTGTATGAAAAGAATCTGCGTGAGTTGGTGAAGCAGATGAAGGCCACGGGCGCGCAGCTGGTTTTCGCGACGACCACTCCAGTGCCAAACGGCGGTAATCTGCGGCCCACGCGGCGCTTTGGCAGCGTCGATCAATACAATGCCGTTGCGCTCAAGGTGATGAAGGAGATGGACGTGGCCATTGATGATTTGAATGCCGCCATCGCGCCGCATGTCGCCACGATGCAGCGGGCGAATGACGTTCACTTCAGCGAGGAGGGTTCTGCCGTTCTCGCGAAGAGCGTGGCGGCCAGTATCGTGACCGCGCTTGGCCTTCCCGCGCAGCAGTCCGCTGCCAATCGTCCGGCTGGCCGCCCCAACGTGATCTTCATCCTCGCCGATGACCAGGGCTGGGGTGATGCGGGTTACCTGGGCCATCCGGATGCGCGCACGCCGAACCTCGACCAGCTGGCCGCCGACGGCACGGTGATCCGCAACTTCTACGTCAACGGTCCCGTCTGCTCGCCCAGCCGCGTGGGATTCATGACAGGACAGTATCCGGCGCGACTCGGGTTTCATCACATCACCAGCAAGCCGGATGTGAACAAACAACGGCAGGTGCCGGACTGGCTGAATCCCGATGTGACGACTATCGCGGATGTCTTCAAGCAGGCAGGCTACGTCACGGCGCACTTCGGCAAGTGGCATTTGGGGAAGTATGGCGACTCACCGAAGCCCGTCGCCTATGGCTTCGATCATGCCGCCGTGCATAGCGGCCCCGGCGAGCAACTCCGCAACAAAAAGGAGGTGTCCAACGAAGACCCCTTCGTCATGACGCAGCTCTGTTTTGACCGCGCCATCGCTTTCCTGCGCGAACAGAAGGACGCCCCGTTTTATCTCAACGTCTGGTCATCGCTGCCACATGCACCGCTGAGGCCCAGCCCGGCGCAGCGCGGCGCATACCGCGATGTGAATCCCGACACGAAGGCATTCGGCAAATGGATGGGCGATTATATCGAGGCCGCCAAATCGCCCGCCGAGCAGATGAAGACCTACCTTGCCGCCATCGCCGAGTTGGATCGCCAAGTCGGGCGTTTGCGCGAGGCTCTCGCAGAACTCAAACTCGTCGAGAACACCATCGTCGTCTTCTCTAGCGACAACGGCCCCGAAGACTACCACATCGGCAATGCCTCCAATGGCGGCTTGGGCTCATCCGGTCCTTTGCGCGGGCGCAAACGCAGCCTTTATGAAGGCGGCATCCGTGTTCCGTTCATCGCTGCCTGGCCGGGCAAGATTCCCGCTGGCCGCCTGGACAATGAGACCGTCATGTCGGGCGCCGACCTGATGCCCACGATTGCCGCACTTACGGGCATTCGTTGCGAGGCACCAGCCATCGACGGCGAAGACCTCAGCAGTGCCCTGCGCGGGGAGGCTGTCGTTCGTCAGCGTCCGCTGCATTGGGAATGGTTCTTCGAGGTCGTGGGCAATCCAGCCTACTTCGCGCCGCCGCTCGCGGTGCGTGATGGCTCGTGGAAGTTCTACTGTGATTACGCTGGAGGAAACGTGCAACTCTTCGACGTCACTCGCGATCCCTCCGAAATCATCGACCTTTCCGCGCAGCATCCCGAGGTGGTGAATCGTCTCCGCACCTCCGCGCTCGAATGGGTCAAATCATTGCCGCCTGCCCCACTCCGTACCGCCGTCGCCAACGGTGCCGACCGCATGAAGCTGCTCGACATCCGGGAGTCACGAAAACAACAATGACAAAGCCCAGCCTCCCCGTTGCCTGCACTCTTTTGAAATCAACTTGGCAGGCTGTTTGCCGACCTTCTTTGAATCAGACTCGTCGGCTATCTTCGCTGCGCTCGGCTCTCACCGCCCTCGCTGGCAGCGTCGTGAAGGACATCCTGGCGTGATTCCGGGATTACCCCGCACACCTGAAATCAAAAATGCCCCACTGAACACACGAAACATGAACCCCATCCGCCTCTTCCTCATTCCTCCGACCCTTTACGTGTCTTCGGTGTGTTCCGAGGGCCAACCCGGCCCGGCCCCATCAAAAGCGATTTCCTAGCAGCAATCCCATGATCAAAAAACTCACCCTCGCTTTCATCCTCTTCGCGGCCTTCTCACAGGCCGCGGAGCCGTCTGCCGATGTGATCGTTTATGGCGGCACCAGCGGCGGAGTCATCGCCGCCGTCGAGGCCGCGCGACATGGGAAAAAGGTCGTGCTCATCGAGCCGACGAAACGCCTCGGCGGCATGAGCAGCGGCGGACTCGGTATGACGGACAACGGCTCCACTGCCACCATCGGCGGGCTGTCCCTGGAGTTTTACCAGCGCGTGTATCAGTTCTACCTGAAGCCGGAGAACTGGAAGTTTCAGAAGCGCGCGGACTTTGTCGCGTGGTTGCCGAAGATCTGGGGCGTGGACGGTCCTCGCATGGAGGAGATCAAGGCGGCGTTTCTGTTTGAGCCGCGCGCGGCGAAGTCGGTCTTCGACGACATGGTCAAGGAAGCGGGCATCGAGGTCGTGCTTGGCGAGCGGCTCGATTTGAAGAATGGCGTGGTCAAGGACGGCCGGAAGATCGTGAAGATCGCCATGGAGAGCGGGCGTGAGTTCGCAGGGAAAGTGTTCATTGACGCGAGTTACGAGGGCGATGTCATGGCGAAGGCCGGCGTGAGCTACATCGTCGGTCGTGAGCCGAACTCGAAGTATGGAGAGACGCTGAACGGCAGCTTTCCCTTCACGCCCGCGCCGTTTCCGAAGGTCAGCCCCTATGTGGCGGCGGGCGATCCCTCCAGCGGCCTGCTTCCGCGAGTGGAGCCGAAACCGCCCGCACTCAAAGGAAGCGGCGATCACCGCGTGCAGGGCTACAATTTCCGCCTCTGTCTCACTGACGTGCCTGAGAACCGAGTGCCTATCAAGAAACCCGAGCGCTACGACGCGCTCGAATACGAGCTGCTCGCCCGCTACATCGCCAGCCTGGACAATGTGCGGCCCGGGCCGGGCAAGCACGCCGCCACCGCCCTGCGTGGCACTCACCACGATCTCGCTATCAGCTTTCACACGGTGCCTAATCACAAGACCGACTCCAACAATGGCGGCGCGTTCGGCAGTGATGTCTATGGCCTCAGCTACGCGTGGCCGGATGGCGACCACGCGAAGCGCGACCAGCTTTTCCAGCTCCACAAGGACTACACGCTAGGACTGCTATGGTTCCTCGGCAATGATGAGCGCGTGCCCGCCGCCGTGCGCACGGAGATGCGCCGCTGGGGCCTGGCGAAGGATGAGTTCGCCGAGACGGGCCACTTTCCGCACCAGCTCTATGTTCGCGAGGCCCGACGCATGATCAGCGACTACGTCATCACCGAACACGACGCCAAAGACGGCCCCCACGCTGACGACGGCGTCGCGCTGGCCTCCTATCCGCTCGATTCGCACAGCGTGACGCTCTACGTCGATGAAAATGGCGTGCTCCATCGCGAGCGCGGCTTCATCGTCGGCGGGGTCACCCCGTTTCCGATCAGCTACCGCTCCCTGCGGCCCAAAGCGGGCGAGTGCGAGAACCTGCTCGTCGTGAGCTGCCTCAGCGCCTCCCATGCCGCCTATGGCAGCGTGCGCATGGAGCCGGTCTTCATGATGGTGGGCCACGCGGCCGGTGCCGCAGCCAGCCTCGCCATCGAAAAAGGCGTGAGCGTGCAAAATGTGCCGTATGACGCGCTGCGCGAGGTCTTGCTGAAAGAGAGGCAAATCCTCGAGCGGCCGAACCCCATCGCCAAAGCACCTGCACAGGCTCCCAAGGAGCAAAACGCTGCCGACATCAAAAGGCTCGTTGAGCTGCGTATCATCGCTGCCGACACAGATTGGCTGCAAAACATCGAAAAAGGCCAAAACTGCGACGGGAAGCAAGTGCGTGACCTTTTGCAAAAAATGGCCGCCCATCTCGACGCATCCGCCACGACCTTTGCGCAGGCAGTGGTGACACTACAGCAGCACAAAGTCATCAACTCGCCAACCTACTGGACCCAGAACGCCACCGCCGACCGGAAGTGCAGCGGGGACCATGTGCGCGCGATCGTCCGGAACTTCGTCCACGCGTCAGCCAAGAATGAATAACGGCAACGAGTCGTGAACTTGCCGACATGTGCGTCAGGTCGCGGCCATTAGAGAAGTAAATATTTGCGATGAAAACCCCCTTCACCTTCCTCACCTCCCTGCTGCTCGCGCCGCTGGCCGTGCTGCATGCCGCCGAAGCGCCAAAGCCCATTCCAGCCTCACCCGTCATGCTCTCGGGTCCGTGGCTGCCGGAGAATCCGCACCAACTCGACTTCCAAGCTCTCCCCAAAGTGCCAAGCGAACCCGCCGTCATCAGCGATGTGAGTGCGAAGAAGGGAGTCAACCAGCACAACTACCTCGCGCATCACGACGGGCAGTTTTGGGTCATGTGGAGCGATGGACCGGGCATTGAGGACCGCGTGGGCCAGCGGGTGAAGTTCGCCACGAGTGCCGATGGCTTGAAATGGAGCGAACCACGGTTCATGACGCCCATTCCGCCGGGCTCCGGCCCCGATTCACCGCACTACGGCACGCGCACGGACAAAGGCATGCGCTGGATTTCGCGCGGCTTCTGGAAACGCGAAGGCGAGCTACTCGCGCTCGCCTCGCTCGATGAGGCGGCGGGCTTTTTCGGGAAGAGCCTCGAACTCCGTGCTTTCCGTTTCGACAAGGCCACCGGCGAGTGGCGCGAGGCGGGTCTTGTCTTCAAAAACACCATCAACAACTTCCCGCCCATCAAGCTGCGCACCGGCGACTGGATGATGTCCCGCCGCATGTTTGACTACTCGAAGAGCGGCGTGCATTTCCTCGTCGGCGGCGTGAAGGCGTTCGATGACTGGCAGTCCTTCCCCGTGCTCGGCAGCGCCTCGGAGCTGAAGGCCGAGGAGCCGGATTGGTGGATTTTGGCAGACAACCGACTCGCCGCCGTCTTCCGCGACAACCGCCGCAGTCGCTTCCTCTACCGCGCCATCTCCGCCGATGATGGCCGCACCTGGACCACGCCGGAGAAGACGAACTTCCCCGACGCCACTTCGAAGATCAGCGGCCTGCGTCTCCGCGATGGACGCTATGTTCTCGTCTCCAATCCGAACCCGAAGAAGCGTGATCCGCTCACGCTCTCCATCAGCGAGGACGGTCTCGTCTTCACCAAGATGCTCTTTCTTGTCGGCGGTCGTCATATCGACTACCCTCACGTCATCGAGCACGATGGAAGCCTCTTCATCGCCTTCGCCGGGGGCAAGCAAACCGTCGAGGTGCTGAAGGTGAAGCTCAGCGATGTGGATGCGGTGAAGATGCCGGAGAAACCCTTGATCGCTGCTCCCAAGCCATGACCATCCCAAAGCTGTTCCTTGCAATCTTTGCGTTCCTTTGCGCCCAATCTGCCGCGCAGGACCTCGTCATTTACGGCTCCACACCCGGCGGGATCGCGGCGGCGGTTTCCGCGGCGCGGATGGGTCGGGCGGTAATACTCGTCGAATACAACGACCACCTCGGCGGCATGACCACGAGCGGACTCGGCAAGAGCGACATCGAGAACCGCGCTATGATCGGCGGCCTCTTCAAGGAGTTCGTCTCGGGCGTGCATCAGCACTACCTCAGCAAATACGGCCCGGAGCACGAGAGCACGAAACTCTGCCAGGATGGCTACTACGCGGAGCCGCATGTGGCGGAGAAGGTCTTCGAGGCGTTGATTGCGAAGGAGCCGAAAATCACTGTTTTAAGAGGCTGGCGGCTGATAGCGGCTGAAGTTGCCGAAAACAAGCTGCGCGGCATCACCCTCGTGAATCGTCGAAATGGTGAGGAGAAGCCTCTCACCGCCAAACTCTTCCTCGATGCCACTTACGAGGGCGATTTATATGCGGCTGCCGGAGCGAAGTTTCGCCTCGGTCGCGAGTCGAAGGCCGACTTCGACGAGCCTCATGCTGGAGTCGTCTATTTTGACTATCAGACCCACGAGTTTCTCCCCGGCACCACCGGACAGGGAGACGACGAGTTGCCCGCCTACACCTACCGCCTGTGTTTGACCAAAGACCCGCAAAACGCTGTGCGCCTGACCGCGCCGCCGCCCGGTTATGACCGCAAAGACTATCTCGGCTACTTCGATGACCTCAAAGCGGGCCGTCTCGCCGGACCGAAGGTCTTCAAGCCCGGACGCGGCTACAATCCGAAGCACTTCGACACGCTGGTGCGTGCTTTTTCCGTCGCCGACATCCCCGGTAACAAGTGCGACGTGAACATCAACCCGCGACCACTGGGCTTTCCCTTCCCGGAGGAGAATCGCGGCTACATCGAAGGTGATGAGGCCACCCGCGAGCGCATCCGCCAGCGGCATCGCAGCCTCGTGGTCGGTCTGCTGTGGTTCCTGCAAAACGATCCCGAGGTGCCCGAGGCGCATCGCGCTCTGGCCAACGAAATGCACCTGCCCAAGGACGAGTTCACCGACAACAGCCACTTCCCCTGGCAGCTTTACGTGCGCGAGGGACGCCGCCTCATCGGTGAATACACACTCACGCAGCACGACATCACCGGCAAGGGGCAGGAGCCCAAACATCACGCCGACAGCATCGCCGTGGGCGAGTTCCCCATCGACAGTTTCCCCTGCCGCAAACGCCAGCCCGGAGACACCCTCGTGCTCGAAGGCTACCTCGGTATGCTCGACTACATTACGCGGCCCTACGAGATCCCCTATCGAATCCTGATTCCGGAGAAGATCGATGGCCTCATCGTCCCCGTCGCCGCCAGCACCACGCATGTCGCCTTTTCCAGCATCCGCATGGAGCCGACGTGGATGGCCCTCGGCCAAGCCGCCGGAGTCGCCGCGCATCTGGCGATCGAGCAAGCAGTCGAACCTCGCGCCGTATCCGTCACCGAGTTGCAAAAGCTGCTGGTCGCACAAGGCCAGGTCATCCGTCACGCGAAACGCTAAGTTCAACCCCATGAAGGCCACACCTGTCTCCCGCCGAAAGTTTTTCACCACCGCACTCGCAGGCACGGAAAGCGGCTACCTCGCCAAGCTGCTGCGCAGCACAGAGGTGCCGATCACACCTAGCCGGGCCTGGAACTGCTGCCCGACGGGACCTTCGTTGCCACCACCTACATCAAGTATCGCGAAGGACCGGAGCTATCCTCCGTCGTCTGCGTGCGTCTCAAGATCGCCGAGACTGATGCGCGGCTGAAAACAAAATGATCCCCGCAATATACGCCTTTCAAATCGAGGAAGCACGCCTATGAAACCCACCGTCACACTACTCACCACCCTGCTGCTCGGGCCGCTGGCCGCGCTGCATGCGGCGGACAAACCGAACGTGATCGTCGTCCTATCGGATGATGTGGGACTGTCACGGGTGAGCTGCTACGGGGCCGCCCCGTTTCAGACACCGAATCTGGACAAGCTTGCCGCCACCGGGCTGAGGTTTGAGCGGTGCTATTCGATGCCGCTCTGCGGGCCATCGCGCGGCGTGCTGCTCACCGGTAAGTATCCGTTTCGCACCGGTTACCTGGGCAACAACAGTTCCGTCATCGATCCGAAGCGGCATCCGACGATCGCCAATGTGCTGCAACAGGCAGGTTATGCCACTTGTGCGATCGGCAAGCTTGGCCAAAGCGCACCGGAGGATGATGCGCAAGCCCCTCGTGCGCTGGGATTCGACGAATACATGCTCTGGATGGGGCGTAACACGCCGGACCGATATTGGCACCCGCGCTATTGCCGTAATGGCGAGTTCGTGCAGGGCCAGCCGGAGCAATATGGTCCCGACCTGACGCACGAGTTTTTGGTGGACTTCATGCAGCGGCACCAGCATCAACCATTCTTTGTTTATTACTCGGCCGTGCTCGCGCATACGCCCTTCATGCGGACACCGGACACCTCGCCCGCAACCAACGACCGGGCACAGGTCCTCATCGACATGGTGCATTACCTCGACAAGCAGATGGGGCGGCTGGCCGCAGATCTCGACAAGCTCGGCCTGCGCGACAATACGATCATCTTGTTTACTTCCGACAATGGTCCCTACGGCGATCCGCTCGGTACCATCCATGGGCAGCCCGTCGACGGTAGCAAAGGCGAGGTCACCGAAGGGGGAGTTCGCGAGCCATTGATCGTCAACTGTCCAACGCTGGTCCCGGCCGGTCGCGTGTGCCCGGACCTTACCGACTTCTCCGACATTTTTCCTACCGTGCTGGAACTTGCCGGTGTGTCTGCACCGGTCGACGTCAAGCTCGACGGCTGCAGCCTTGCCCCGCAAATCCTGGGACACCCCGCCCGTCCGCGCGAGTGGGTGTATGCCCAGCTTGCCGGCGATTATTTTATCGCCGACCGTAAGTATAAGCTCTACGGCAACGGCGAGTTTACCGACATCAGCGAGTCACCAGCCGCGGAGAAACCGGTGCATGACAATGATGATGTGGCCATGAAAGCCAGGCAACGCCTCGCCGCCACACTCGGCGAACTGCGGGCTGGGGCGGTCGAGTTTGTTCCCAGCAAGGCGATGCCGACAACATCGCCGACAACCGAGGCATACCGTGCTGACATCCAATGGTTGATGGAGCGAAAGATCATCGCCAGCGTCGACGGCTGGATCGGAAAACCCAGTATCGACGGTCAGCAAGTTGCCGCCATGATCGTCAAGGCCGCTAGCGAATTCACTCCCGCCGCCAGCACGGACCAGGCTATCGCTGTGCTGCAACGGGAAGGCATCATCAACAGCGTTGGCTACTGGAGAGAGCACGCCAAGCCGGGCCAAGCATGTAACGCCACCAGCGTCAACCGGTTGATCGAAAAGATCACGGCACGGCTTCGAAGCTGATGATGCTCCAGGAAACCAGAGAGTGGCCTATCGCGAAATTCCATACCGAGAAACTGCCCGGGAATTCCGAGTGCCCACGATGAAAGCTTTCTCTAACATCCTCGCCATCCTACTCTTTGCATCACTTTCCGCGTTTCATCCGGATGACCAAGACGCGGCACTACCCGCTGAACCGTCCGAGGTAACTCCTCCGAATAAAGGCGTTACCACCGACGCAAAGTCGCCAGCGTTCGTGTATGTTTTTATCTCCAGGTGGGACGGTTGTCAGAATGATTGATTTAGTCGTTCGTAGTTTCAGCAAGCGGCATCTAGTTCGCCTTGCGCAAGGGTAGACGCTGAAGGAAGACTATGCGGCGAACGAACTCGTGCTAAAACCTGGTCACAGTAAAGGCAAGACATGAGACTCCCTTCGATAACAAACATGAAATGCTCATTCATCTTTCTCCCCGTTCTTTTCGCCGTCCACACCACGGTTTCAACGCTGATCGCGGCCGATTCCGCCGCCAAGGCCTCGCAGCCTAAGGCAGCTGCTCCGATAATCTATGATGGCAATCCAGAGCGACGGAAGTATGAATTACCCATCGAGCCCGACGAGAACGTTGCCTATGGCCCGCATCGTATGCAGGTGATTTATTTCTGGCGGGCAAAGTCCGACCAACCCACTCCTCTCCTCGTTTACATTCACGGCGGTGGCTGGAATGGCGGCGACCGATCGGTCGTCCGCAGCATGCTGCAGCCGGCTCTCAACGCCGGCATCTCCCTGGCTTCCGTCGAATATCGTACCATCAAGGACTCCACCGCCGATGGACTCTTGCCACCGGTGAAGGGACCGATGTTCGACTGCGCCCGGGCCCTTCAGTTCTGCCGCAGCCGGGCCAAGGAGTGGAACCTCGACAAAAAGAAGGTCGGACTGGCCGGTGGTTCCGCCGGTGCCTGCACCAGCCTTTGGCTGGCCTTTCATGACGACTTGGCCGACCCACAAAGCGCCGACCCGGTCGCACGCGAATCTACCCGAGTCCTTTGTGCCGCCGTATCCGGTGCCCAGACCACACTCGACCCGCACCAAATGCGTGATTGGACGCCCAACAGCACTTATGGCGCACACGCTTTCGGCATCTCCTGGGACGCGAAGAAGAAAATCTCCTCGTTCCAAATGTACTACGACGCTCGCGAACGCATCCTTCCTTGGATTAATGAATACTCGCCCTACGAGCTGGTTACGCCCGACGATCCGCCCGTGGGCCTCTTTTACAGCGCACCGCCTAATCTCGGTCAGCCGGAGAAAGATCCCACCCATACAGCGAACTTTGGGGTGAAGCTCAAGGAACACTGCGACGCCAACCACGTTCCGTGCGAACTCATCTATCCCGGCGCGCCGAATGTGACGCACAGCACCGACAGCGCCTACCTCAAGGCCAGGCTACGCCCGGAACTCCCTTGAACTTTGTCCCACACCATTGCCACCCACTGAGAGAAATGCTACGTCTGCACCACCCAAGCTTTTTGTGGCTCTCGCTCACCGTCCAGCTCTTAACCTCTCTGGATTGGCTACCCGCAGCCGAGCCCAGTTCGGTAACCGCATCCTGGAGCGAAGATTTCTCTGATCCAACCAGCCTACAGCGGAACTGGCGGCCCTATGGGTTCCTCGCGTCGGGCATCGATGCAAAGCATCCGCTCGGCAAGACGGTGAGCGGCAAGGAGTCGCGACCCGAGTGGTGGCAGATCGGGGATGGGGCGTTGCGTGGCCAGTGCTTCCCGAATGAGAAGCATCCGCCCGGGTTGCGGCGCGTTCTCAGCGGGAAGGACCTTCACGTGCACTGCAAATTCAAACTTGCGCCGGATGGTCAGTTGGGGATCAGTATCGGTGGGCCAAATCCGGTACTTGAAAAAAATTTCAACGTCGCAGGCCTTCACCTCCGTCCCGACAGCATCGTCGCCTGGGACAACGACATTCTGCATCCGAAAGATTCTCCCGAAGCCGCTCACTTGAAGAAGCAGAGCATCTGGAACCGTAAGTTCTTCTATGCAAGAAAGGAGACGGTCCACATCGCGCCTAATAGCTGGCACGAACTCACCATCGAACTTCGCGGCAAGGAACAACGTGCCAGCCTCGATGGAAAACTAGCGATAACCTATACCACGCTTTGCGGCGACGTGCCCAAGCAGGATATTGGCCTCCAGCCTGGCGGCAAAGGCAAAGCCGCAGTTGCCACATGGTTTGATGACATTCGTATCGAGCCGCTCCCTTCCCATAAGTGAAAGCTTCTATGAAACTTACCGCTACTAGCCTCATCATCCTGTTCCTACCGCTGGCCGTATTGCCTGCCGCCGAGGCCCCCCAACCGAATATTCTCCATATCCTCGCCGATGACTTGGGATGGACGGCGCTGAGTTGCTACGGCAACCGAGACGTGGCGACGCCTCATCTCGATCGCCTCGCAGCCCAAGGGATGAAGTTCACCGCTGCCTATGCGGATGCGCAGTGTTCGCCGACCCGCGCGGCGTTTTTTTCCGGCCAATATGGCGCACGCAGTGGTGTATTCAAGGTCATCCATGAGAAGGAACCACCGCAAGCCTTCTTCCGCATCCCGACGGCGAACCTTGCCATGCAGCCGGCGGTCGCTACGCTAGCCTCGACGCTGCGCAAGGCAGGCTACACCACCGGTCTGAGCGGGAAATGGCACATCGCCGATAATTACGCCGCTGCCAGTTTGCGTGCCCGCGAGGAGGGGAAATACTTCGACCGCTACGGCTTCGATTTCTGCGGCGAGGCCAGTGAAGAAGCCTACCCTGAAGATAAGGCCGTCACCGCCATCACTGACGACATTCTTGGTTTCATCGAGAAAGCCGGCAACCAGCCCTGGTTCGCCTGCGCCATGCATTTCACCACCCACACGAAACTAGTGGCTCCGAAGGCTCTGGTAGAAAAGCATGCCGCGCGCGGTTATCGTCGCACCACTTCACCGTCTGGGAAATACAGCGAGCGGCCCACGGCCGAGTACCTCGCCATGCTAGAGCATCTCGACAACCAGATTGGCCGATTGCTCGCCAAGCTTGACGAGTTGAAGTTGGCCGACCACACGCTCGTCGTTTTCACCAGCGACAACGGTGGCCTTTCCCGTATGGCAAGCTGCGCACCGCTGCGCGAGGGTAAAGGCTCACCCTACGAAGGCGGCATTCGAGTCCCGCTCATCATGCGCTGGCCAGAACGAGTCAAGCCCGGAAGCGAGTGCGATACCCCGGTGCATGCCATCGACTTCTATCCCACCTATATGGCCCTCGCCGGAGGCATTCCGCCGGTTGGGCACCGACTCGATGGCCTCAGCCTCACTCCTTTATTGACCCAAAGCGGGCCGCTTGACCGAGACACGCTTGCCTGGCACATGCCCACATACACCGCGATGTATGGTCGCACACCCTGCGCGGTGATACGCAAGGGTGATTGGAAACTCATCCATTGGTTCGGCGACTACCTCGACCCTCGCGGCTTTACGCCCGATCAGACCCCTTACGGTAAACTGGTGATCGGTCCCCGCACCGAACTGTATTATCTCGCGGACGATCTCAGCGAGACCAAAGATCTCGCTGCCAGCCATCCCGATAAAATGAAAGAACTTCGTACTGCTCTAGAGGCCTGGTGGCTGGATAGCGGTGCCGGCTTTCCGACGAATAATCCCGGTTTCAACGAAGCGAGCTGGTGGATGGATGGTGAACGCGCACCACCCACGAGAAAGAAAGCCAAGGGGAAAACGAACTCGCCGTCATGAACGCAATCATGAAATACTCCGTGCCCCTGGTCGCCGCCTTGCTGCTAATTCCCGTGGCCGCGCTGCCAGCCATCGGTGCGTCAAAGCCGAACGTGATCGTCATTCTCGCCGACGACCTCGGCTGGGCCGACCTCTCCTGCTACGGCAGCACCTTTCACGAGTCGCCGCATCTCGACCGACTCGCCGCCCAGGGGATGCGGTTCACCCAAGCTTATTCGAGCAGTCCCTACTGCTCACCGTCGCGAGCAGCAATCATGACCGGCCGGCATCCGGCGCGGCTGAAGATCACCGATTATATCCCGAGCAACGGCAACAGCGGCAAATGGTTGCCGGCAGAGATGAAGATGGAATTGCCGCTCGAAGAGGTGACGATGGCCGAAGTGTTGCGGGAGGCGGGCTATGCAACGTGGCATGTTGGCAAGTGGCACCTCGGCGACCTGGGCTTCTATCCTGAAGACCAAGGCTTTCAGGTAAACATCGCGGGCAATCACAGCGGAGCACCCAGGACTTTCTTCTGGCCCTATGGCGACGACAAGGGCGCGACGGTGGTGCGCCCACTTGGGAGAGACCAGACGCAAGGCTACCACGGCACGCCGGTACCCGGACTCCGTGCTGGCGGCCAAGAAGGCGAGCATCTAGGCGACCGCCTCACCAGCGAGGCGATCAAGCTTATCGAACAAGGCAAGCCGGGCCAGCCCTTCTTCCTTTATCTCCCCTATTACGATGTGCACACGCCCATCATGGCGAAACCGGAACTGGTGCGGAAGTACCAAAGCAAAGCCGCCGGGCTTGGGCTTCCATCGCCGCAGGACGTTCCAGGCTATTCCGAGGAAAACCGAGTCCACGGCGGCGGCGCACCGAAGATGCCCGAGCAGCAGGTCAACCCGAGCTACGCCGCAATGATCGAAACGATGGACACCAACATCGGTCGTCTCATGGCTAAGCTCGACGAACGAGGGCTTGCCGATAACACTTTGGTTCTCTTCACCAGTGATAATGGTGGACATCATCGTATCGGCAACGGCATCAGCGTGACCAGCAACCGGCCGCTGCGCGGCTGCAAAGGCTGGCTCTACGAAGGAGGGGTGCGCGTGCCCTGGATCGTCAAATGGCCTGGGGTGACCCAGCCCGGCAGCACATGCGCTGTGCCCGTGATGAACACCGACATCCTTCCGACCGTGTTGGATGTCTGTGGATTACCGGCAAAGCCCAGCTTGCACCAGGACGGCGTCAGCTTCGCCCCGCTGCTCCGCGGTGAGACCAAGCCCGGGCATGACGCGTTCTTCTGGCATTTCCCGCATTATGGCAATCATGGCAGCGGCCCGTGCAGCAGCGTGCGCGTTGGCGATTGGAAGCTCATCCATTGGATCGAGGACGATCGGGTCGAGTTGTTCCACCTGTTTACCGACATCGGTGAGAAGACCGACTTCGCCAAGTCGTACCCTGATCGCGTGCAAGACCTTCGACGCCGCCTCGATGCCTGGCGTCGCCAAACCAACGCCAACATGCCGCGATCCAAACCGGCAGACCAGGCGCTCGCCGAGGCATTCAAGGCGGCCGACTGGAAAAGCGGTCTGCGGCTCGATTTGCAGCGGCCTATCGATCCGCGGCTAGCGAAGCTCGATGGGGATCACATCGCCGAGTGTGGGCTTTTTCCAGGAACCGCCTATCTCGTGCGCAGCCCGGCCGAGGTCCTGGCTTTGTCGGGAAAACTCGCTCCCGGGGATCAGCTCGTGCTCGGAAAGGGGCCGTGGAAGGATGCGCAATTCGTCTTTGAAGGCCATGGCACGATGGACGCTCCGATTTTGATTCGGCCAGAAAAGCCTGGCAGCGTTGTTTTCCAAGGTGAATCCTCGGTGCGTTTTCATGGCGAACACCTCGTGGTCCATGACCTCACCTTTCGTGGCATCACCGTTTCGCAGGATAAGCGTATCATCTTCGGCGTGGGCAATGGGGAAGCGAAACCGGCAGATCATTGTCTTTTTCACCGCCTTCGCTTTGAGGATTGCGGTTCCGCGAATCCTGTTGAGCGTACCAGGCTGCATGTCTGGCTCATGGCGGTGCAAGGTCGCAGCAATACGATAGCACGCTGTACCTTTCGCGGCCTCAAGAATATAGGCCAGATGCTCGGGGCCGCTGAGCTGCCCCTTCACGGTCTCCAGCAGCTGCATGTCCTCGACAACCAGTTCCTCGACCGTCCATACCTCGATAACCAGAACGGTTATGAAGTGATCCAAATCGGCTGGAGCGGTGCCCGCGCACGCCCCGCCGGCTCGCTCATTCAAGGCAACACTTTCGAGCGTTGCGATGGGGAGAACGAACTCATCACGCTGAAAGCCTCCGATATGGTGGTCCGTAACAACCGCTTCCTTGCCAGCCAGGGGGTACTTTGCCTGCGTACGGCTCGGCGAGTGCTCGTGCAGGATAATCTTTTCGACGGCCAAGGCCGCGAAAACACGGGGGGGGTGCGAATACAAGGCGATGACCATGTTCTCGTCGGTAACACTTTCCGCGACCTTCGCCAGCCCAAGGACTACTATTATTGGCCCGTATCGCTCATGGCCGCCGACCTGGAAACGTACGGCGATACCGATGCCCTCGGCGGTTACGGTCGGGCCAAAAATATCTTCATCGTTCGCAATCGCTTCGAGGGTTGCGAGAAACGCCTCGCCGTCGGCATTTACCAGCGTCCAGACTTTCCGCTGCTGCCACAGAATATCCGCGCGAGCGAAAATATCTTCACTGGGGCGAACGGGGCGGGCGCGTTTGACTTCATCGCTGAGGATCCAACCGGTTCTCTCTCGAAGCAATTGCAAGAAGTGGACAATATTTTTGAACCATGATCGACCAGCGAATGCCCTTTCTTCATGGTTGCCGCTCGACGGCAGCATATGCCGGGATGTTTTACTGTGAACCAATCGAGAAAATGCATGAGATCAGCTCCGCGATGGCCACTGCTTCAAGGCGCACCGAGTAGTCGCCTTTGGCAACGCGAGTGCCACCAACAACAGCCGATGGGACTTCGCCGCATGGAACGAGCGAAGCGGTTCAATCGCTCCTACCGCATTTTCCTACGTGACACTTTGTCGGAAGTCGTCGTCCCTACCCACGGTCGGCAACCCATCCGCTTGCATGATATTCAGCACCGCCCACCGATGAGAGTTATCCTCGAATTCCTCGCCCTCGTCCTCCCGGTCTGCCTCGCCCTCGCCGTACCTTGCGCTGCGCAGTATGAGGCTGATGTTTGTATCTATGGGGGTACGAGTGGTGGCGTGGTGGCAGCAGTGCAAGCAGCGAGGCTTGGAAAAAGGGTCATCCTGGCCGAGCCAGGGAGGCATCTGGGCGGCATGACCAGCGGTGGGCTGAGCGCCGTGGACATCGGCGATCCCCGCAGTGTCGGCGGCATTGCACGCGAGTATTTCACCCAGCTCGCCGCGACGGTGGGCGTCACCCTGGCCTGGGATCAGGATTTCCAAGCAGCGGGGGGTGGTCCGGCTACGGGTGGGGCGTATGCCATCGAGCCGCACCAGGCGGAGCAGCTCTTTGCCAAGATGATCCAGGAAGCGGGGGTGGGGGTGCAGTTCAACGCTCGGTTGGCCTCGGTGAAAATGGAGGGACCGCGGATCACGGAACTACTCCTGGAGAATGGCGACATCCTTCGAGCGAAGGTCTTTCTCGATACCACCTACGAGGGCGATCTGATGGCGAAGGCTGGAGTGACCTACACCCTGAAACGGGAGGGGCGCGAACAATACGGCGAGACCTATGCGGGGATCATCTATGAGGAGAAATACCGGCCCCGCACGAACCATCTCAAGCCCGGCCCCCACGGCCGTGTCCCCGGCGGTCAGGGGGTTTGGGATCGCGATTTCCCGCTCGATCCGTACCGGGTGAAGGGGAATCCGCAGAGCGGGCTGCTGCCTCTGATCAGCGACGGCGAGCCCGGTAATCCCGGCGAGCCCGCGCCTGGCGTCCAAGCCTACTGTTACCGCCTTTGCCTCACTACGGATCCAGCTAACCGTATCCCGATCACACCCTCAGCGGGCTACGATCCGAATCGCTACGAGATCGTCGCGCGTTTCATCGAGGCTTGTCGGGCTATCGGTGATGAAATGGACTTGCGCTGGTTTTCCAAACATGATCCGTTGCCGAACAACAAGTGGGACTTCAATACCGCCACCTTCGGTGGTAATTTGCCAGGTGTCTCGCACGCATGGCCGGAAGCAAGCTATGCGCAGCGTGAGGAGATCGCCGCGGAGCACGAGGCTTACCATCGCGGCCTGCTTTATTTTCTCGCTACCGATCCTCGCGTGCCGGAGAAAGTGCGACAGGAAATGCAGCGATTCGGTTTGCCCAAGGATGAGTTCATCGATAATGGTGGCTGGCCGCATCAAATTTATGTCCGCCAGGGGCGCCGTATGGTGAGCGACTTCGTCATGACGGAGCACCACACCTTTGGACGCTTGCCGGTGGCAAAGTCGATCGGACTGGGGAGCTATGGTACCGATGTCCATGAAATCCGTCGCATCGTGAAAGACGGCGTCGTCATCCGGGAGGGCAAGATCGCTGCTGGCCGCGATGGAGCCCCGCCATACGCCGTCGGTTACGAGGCCATCGTGCCCAAGGGTGCGGAGTGCCAAAACCTGCTTGTGCCATTTGCGATGAGTTGCAGCCATGTGGCCTTTGCCAGTATCCGCATGGAGCCGGTGTTTATGGTCACCAGCCAGAGCGCCGCTACCGCCGCCTGCCAGGCGATCGAAGAAGGTAAGGCGGTGCAAGCGGTGGATTACGATCGGCTCAAGTCCCGCCTCCTTGCCGACCATCAGGTCCTCACCTGGCCGCCGAGGTAAATCCGCGGCTTCCTTCACTCGAGCTCAAACCCAACCCATGAATCCTCTGCAAAATTCGTTCGTCGTTCTCCTCGCCGGCTTCACTGGCCTGCTGCAGGCCGCGTCCATTCCTATCGTGGACCTCTCCCAGGACGAAGCTCGTCACGTCATCATTGCCCAGGGGACAGAGTACGTCTATCAAGGGCACCCGACGACACTTTTGATGCCGGATGGCAAGACGATTTTCTGCGTCTGGACACACGGCCACGGCGGCACGGCTGGACCGTTGAAGCGTAGCGATGATGGTGGTAAGGCATGGGGCGAGCAGCTGCCGGTGCCGGCGAGTTGGTGGCAGGTCAAGAACTGCCCCTCGCTCTACCGGCTCACCGATCCCCAGGGAGTCTCGCGTCTGATCGTGTATGTCGGACAAGGCCCTGATGGGACGATGCAGCAGTCCGTTTCCACCGACGAAGGCGAGACATGGTCAGCCATGCAAAGTAACGGCCTCGTGTGCGTGATGCCGTTTTGTACCATCATGCCCATCGAGGGGGGGAAGAAGCTTCTTGGCCTCACCAATATCCGCCGCCCGGGCGAGACAAAGGACAAGAAGTCGAATGTCGTCGCGCAGAGTGAATCCCTCGATGGTGGGCTGACGTGGAGCTCGTGGCGCATCCTTGTCGATCTTGGAGAGCTGAAGCCATGCGAGCCGGAAGTGATCCGCTCGCCGGATGGCAAACAGCTCCTCTGCCTGATGCGTGAAAACGTTCGCTCCGAGCCAGCCCACTTCATCACCAGTGATGACGAAGGTAAAACATGGTCGAAGGTGAAGTCACTACCGCCCGGTCTGCATGGCGACCGCTATCAAGCCTTATATGCAAAGGATGGACGCCTCATCATTTGCTTCCGCGACATGGGAGCCAGCAGCCCCGTGCGAAACCACTTCGTTGCCTGGGTCGGCCGCTATGAGGACCTCGTCAACGGCCACGATGGGGAATACAAAATCAAGCTTCTGCACAGCCATCGAGGTAGCGACTGCGGCTATCCTGGACTGGAATGCCTGCCCGATGGAACGTTCGTCGCCACCACCTATCACAA
>JBILTQ010000540.1:0-2852 GCA_044371435.1 Pirellulaceae bacterium
GCCTGGAACTTGTTGTGTGGCATCCCGTTCCTGGTCCCTTCTTTCACCTACTATCCGCATGTGGATCATCATCGTCGCAAGAGCTACGGGACCGAGGAAGACGGTGAGTACCTCAACCTCAGTCATCAACCGCCGTCGGCCATCATCGTCTACATGCTACTGATTCTGGTCACTCCATTGGCTGGCTTCTTTCGTTTCGCCGTCTTGACCCCCCTCTCGTGGCTTTTCCCCTCGATGAAACGCTGGACCTTCCGCCGAGCCTCGACGATGGTCATGGATATCTTTTATCTTCGCCCCGATGCCGGCCCCAAAGTACAGCGGATCCGTTTCATTCAGGAGTTGGCTTGTTTTGGCGTTTGCCTGTTCATCGCCCTGCGCAACCCGTTGCAGGGGAAATTCTATGACCCGCTTTGGCTCCAAGCCTACCTCGTCGGGGTCGGTTTACTGACGTTGAACAACCTTCGAACTCTAGGGGCCCATCGTTGGACGGGCGATGGCAGCGAGTTGTCCTTTCAAGAGCAGTTGCTGGATTCCTGCGATTATCCTTATCGGGCTTGGTTTACCGAACTTTGGGGGCCAGTCGGTACCCGTTATCATGCTACCCATCATCTCTTCCCGACAATCCCCTACCACCACCTCGGGAAGGCGCATCGAGCACTGATGCGCGGGTTACCGGCGGATAGTCCGTTTCGCCAGACTGTCAAAGTCAGTCTGTTGCGGGAGATTGCCGAGCTGTGGTGGCGGGCCAGTCAGTCCCAGCGGCGACCGGTGTTGGCTCCGGCCAACGGCGACTCGGGTTCCATCCCAGTCCAACCAGTGGAGAAGCCGCAGGCTGCCGAAGATCGCAAGCAGGTGGCTTGAGGGCTGGAGGCGATGTTCGGCGGTCTGGGGGCAGGCCATGGTTTCTGGTTGATACTTTCGAAATAGCCTCTAAGCTATCGACCATGGTGAATCAGCTCGTCGCCCCCTTTCAAATCAAGTTTTGCGGGTTCCAGCGACCCGAAGATGTCGTGGCTGCGGTCGAGCTTGGGGTCGATGCCATCGGTTTCAATTTTTTTCCCGGCAGCCCGCGGTATGTCGACTTGGCGGCGGCGGCCGATTTGTCTCGTCTGAGTCGGGCGGTGGCTGGAGGCCAGGTAGACCGTCCCCCGATTCGGGTCGGGGTCTTTGTCGATCCAACGCCGGACGAACTGGCGCGGGCGATCGACCTCTGTCCCCTGGATATGATCCAGCTGCATGGCAGCGAACAGCCATCGCTGGTGCATGGGGGGCCACGCTTGCCGATTATCAAGGCCATCACCTGGCGCCCCGCCAACGAGGATGATGCGGCGGTTGCTTGGATGTGGAGCCGCGCGGCTGGCGAACTGGCCTTTGCCGGTTTTCTCGTGGATGCTTTCGATCCGGTGCAGCGTGGGGGAACCGGACGCTGCGTCCGTTGGGATCTGCTGTCGCCGCGTCCCTCGCCGCTCGCTCCGTTCCCGTTGATTTTGGCGGGAGGTTTGAAAGCGGATAATGTGCGGCAGGCGATTGCACTTACAAGCTGCCAGGCCGTGGATACGGCCAGTGGCATCGAATCCGCTCCTGGGGTAAAAGATGCAGGTAAGATGCAAGCCTTCATCGAACAAGCCAGGCTCAGCTTTCAACAATTAACGCTATCGCAGGAAATGAATTCGGTATGAATCCATCCGTTTGTCGTTGGGGAATCCTCTCTGCCGCCGCTATCGCTCGCAAGAACTGGCGGGCTCTGGCCCTCAACCAGCATTGCCGCCTGGTCGCCGTCGGGGCTCGGCAGAAGAAATCAGCGATCGAGTTTATTGAGGCGTGCCAGGCTCATACCCCGATGGCTGTCCAACCGGAGGCGGTCGAAGGCTACGAAGCCCTCTTGCATCGCCAGGATATCGATGCGGTCTATATCCCGCTGCCGACGGCGGTTCGCGGCGACTGGATCCGTCGGGCCTTGGAGGCTGGCAAGCACGTCTTGGCGGAGAAGCCAGCGGCGCTGAATGCCAGCGAGTTGCAGTCGTTGCTGCAGTTGGCAGGCGAGCGAGGTCGTCAATACATGGACGGGGTGATGTTCATGCATTCCCACCGCCTGGCCAAGCTCCGGGCGGTGATCGATGACGGGGCGGAGCTGGGCGCTTTGAAGCGGATGGCGGCTCACTTTTCCTTTCGCGGCGACGAGGAATTCGCGAAATCCAACATCCGGGCGATGAGCCATTTCGAACCGCATGGCTGCCTGGGCGATCTGGGGTGGTACTGCCTTCGCGCCATTCTTTGGGCCAAACACTACCAGCTACCGCAGTGGGTCACCGGACGTGTCCTGGCGACGATGCAGGGCAACGGTAGTCCCGAAACGGTTCCGGCCGAGTTCTCCGGAGAAATGTGGTTTGCGGACGGATTTTCGGCCAGTTTCTACTGCTCGTTCCTCACCGAGAACCAGCAGTGGTTCCATCTTAGCGGCGAAAAAGGGCATTTGACCGTGAAGGATTTCGTCCTACCCCACTATGGTTGCGCTACCTCCTACGAACTGGCTCGACCGGTCTTTCGTGTCGATGGCTGTGACTTCCACATGCAGGAGCAGGCGGTCAAGCATCAGGTCGCCGAGTATTCCGAGGGGCATTGGGGAGCTCAGGAAGTCGAGATGTTCCGGCATTTTTCGGAGTTGGTCAGTCATCAGCGGCTGGAGCCGAAGTGGGGAGAGATCACCTTGGCCACCCAGCGGTTGATGGATGCCGTTTACCGTTCGGCGATGAACCACAGCCAACCTTTAGCCCCCTGAGAATCATGCAGGAAGCCAAGAATACCCAACGATCCACGGTGCGGCTTGGTTACGATGGGCGGGTGCACAAAAC
>JBILTQ010000541.1:0-2841 GCA_044371435.1 Pirellulaceae bacterium
CAGATCGACCGGCATGGTGAGCGTTTCACCGCTGCTGAATGGTCGACGAACAAAGCGATGAGCCGAGGTGCTCGAAAAGCCGCCAATTGATGGCAAAGCCTTTCTCTCGCACTCGGTTTTCGCAATCGTCCGACGGCGGGACGCGTTACGAAGGTGTTAAGCACGAGCGAACTGCCTTCAGTATGATCGTGACAAGCGCTGACTTACGATAATATTATTTAGAGGCCTGTCATTTCAACTTATTACCCGAGCAAAACCTTTCGTCGCCAATGCACTTTGATTGCGATCTCCTTCATGGCTGCACTGTCAAGCATTGCTGCTGGGCAGGACGAAGCTCCTTCAAGCCAATCGAGGAGCCAGAAGTTGAGTGTCGGCCTGGGCGAAACCGTTTCCGAAATGGCAAAGGACCTTTTTCACGTCTTTCAGGCAAAAGACGGCTGCCATTGGTTCGCGAGCCGCAGCGAAGGGTTATTCCGTTACGACGGCAAAACGATCACGCGGTTTTCGATCAAGGACGGATTGCCGGGGGACGATATTGACGGCATCCAGGAAGACAAACATGGGAACCTCTACTTCAAAACGGACCAAGGCATCAGCAAATTCGACGGACGATCCTTTGTGACGCTCGAACCAATCGCTGCGGGAGAATGGAAGAATCAGCCGAACGATCTCTGGTTCGGCGGCGGCCAGGATTCCGGCGTGGTCTACCGCTACGATGGGAAGTCGCTGCATCGATTAGAGTTCCCCAGAACCAAGGCTGGAGATCAACATCATCTCGATTTCCCACGCTCGAAATTTCCCAATGCAAGATTCAGCCCGTATGACGTTTATACCATTTTCAAGGACAGCAAGGGCAACCTCTGGTTCGGAACGGCGGTCCTTGGCGTATGTCGTTATGATGGGACTTCCTTCGAATGGATTCCGGAGGATGAGTTGCGAAACGGTTCTTTTGGTACTCGCTCGATCTTCGAAGACAAAGACGGCAGATTTTGGTTCACCAATACGCGGCACCGTTACGCCATCCATGACGACTCCGCGATCGGCGCCTCGCAGTGGTACAAGAAGGAGAATGGCATCGGCGACCTAAGCGGGCACAAGCATGGTGACTACGAGGTCTTTGTATCTAGCGCGCTGGGTGACAACGGCGTGTTGTGGATGGCGAATCTCGATGGCGTGGTTTGGCGTTTCGACGGAAAGACGATGACACGCTACCCGGTCATGGAGAACGGAGTGCAGCACTGGATTTTCTCGATTTACAGAGACAAGCAGGGCGTACTGTGGCTCGGTACGCAAGCCCACGGCGTCTATCGCTTCAATGGCAAGTCGTTTGAGAAGTTTAGGCCGTGACGTCAGATAATCGCGTCGAACAATGCGGTGAACCGAAGCCGCCGCTCGCGCGGGTTTTTAGATCATTGTTTTTTGCGGCGGCTCGGTTACCGCAAGCGTTCGTTGAAAGAACAAGGTGACAACAACCGAGGGCGACGCTCCCGACGCTCGCTCTGCCCTGGACTCGCGTTGGGATGCCGCGTTGCAACGCAGGACACGATTGCGAGTCGTCTTTCGCCCCTCATCCCTGAAGCCCCAGACGGGCAAGCATGCCCGTCCCACAACAGAAACGGCGCCGTGATAAACTGTGAGTCACCTGAATCAAAACACGGGGCCATGGCAGGTGAATGCCAGCAATCCGCGAGCCGTTCACAAGACGCGTTGGTACTCACCAACCGTGGGCAAGTTCCTGTTCACCATTCTGGCCGCGCAAATTTTGCTCTATCTTTCTCAGCACTTTAAGTGGTTCGCGTTCAACCAGCTTAAAGGGCACACGGTGGTCATCACGGTGACGGCGACGGCAATTGGCTTGCTGCTGATGGCGGGCGTCGTTTTGCTTGGTCGCAAGTCACAGTTCACGCTGGCGACATTGATGCTGATGGTGCCGGTGATGGCCATCCCATGCGGTTTGCTGGTGCGGGAAATGAAACAGGCGCGGCGTCAAGCGCAGATCGTCGCCGGATGTGATCCTTACCGTTTGAATTACAACACCCCATCACCCGAATCGGCGGTTCGCAGATGGTTCGAGCCGATCTTCGGGAAGGATCTCTTTGTCGACGTGAGTGAGCTGTGCACCGATCAGGCCGACGATGCCGATCTTGTGCAACTTAAGGAAATCACGCAGTTGGAAAGGCTTTACCTCGGAAGAACCAATGTCACCGACGCGGGTCTGGAGCGCCTGAAGGGGCTCACGCAATTGGAACGGCTTTGGCTCGACGGAACCTACGTCACCGACGCGGGCGTTGCCGATCTGCAAAAGGCCTTGCCAGGTTGCAGTATTACTCACGATCCGGAATCGTGGCGTCGTCGATCACCACGAAATGGAAAGCCTCGCCCATGAAACTCCTGAAATCGGTTTCGTGTTTTTCGTGGTTAGACAAGTTCCGCGGTAGTAGTAATCTGGAGTTCTTCCGGAAATTTAACGGGTAAAAGTTCAGGGAGAGAGGTCGAGCTTTCCGCAGTGGAACAGGATTTCTATCCGGTAGTTGGCAAACTGCCGGAAGCCGCGGGCTGCGGATTTGATGGACTGAACTCGGCTGTTGATGCCTTCGCTTTGAGCGTTAATGATTTCGTGGCGACAGTACGTCAGAAGGTTCTCCAGATTGCGGTGGACCATGTCGGCAACCTTGACCATCGGCGGTAACTGGCAACGAGAGACCGAGGCAAACCACTTGTTAAAGAATTGTCTCGCGCCTTAGGTGTTGTGGTAGGTCCAGAAGATCCGGAAGTTCTCTTTCAGGGCCCAGGCCTTGGCGGTCTTCAGGTCTGCCTTCTTCAGGGTGTCAAACTCTTCTC
>JBILTQ010000542.1:0-2839 GCA_044371435.1 Pirellulaceae bacterium
ACTGAGTCCTAACCAGCGCAAGACCTCCGAATCATCACTGGCGGCTTTGAGCGACAGAATCTGCTTTTCAGCTTCCAATGCCCAACTAGCGGGCATTTCCAGCAAACGTTGAATCAACAGACGCCGCAGATTGGCTAGCCGCTCAGCATCGGCTGTCTCGTCCAGCGATGCCATGGCTTTCATCAAAGCCTGCCTGGCTTTGTCGACATCCTCCAGGGAATCGACCGAGTTATTGGTGGCAATCGCCAGGCGTTCCAGGGCTCGATCGTAGCGATAATCGAAAGCAATCAATTGGGATAACCATTTGACTTCGGTCGGGTAGTCCCTTTCGGCCATCGCCTTTTTCGCCAGGTTCGATAGGCCTTCCGCCACACGGCGGGCCTGGATGGCATGAACGAAAACACCCAGGACTACAAGGCCCGCCCCAATGAGCAAGGAGGTCACCAGGAAAGGCAGATTCCATTCCCAGCGAATCTTGGCCTGGACCTGGCGATCGGCAGCGCGATGTACATTGGTTACCTCGCCAAGAACAACTCGTCTTCCTTCTTCACCCTCGGAAAGGGTGGAAGACGATGGATTTCGTGATGGACGACTATCGGTTACTTGCATGTTCTAGCTCGTTCTCAACCTGGCTTGCTCTTGGCTGGAGATCGTTTCGATCACCTCTAGCAATGGTTGGGGCATTTAGGCGGAGGACGCCTCTTGGTTCGTGATGGCCGAATATCGATAGTCTCCATATCGATAGTAGTACTGCCGCGTCGGAATACCGCTAAAGACAGTCCCCAGGATCTTCGCACCGGAGACCTCAAGTCTCCGTACACAGCGCTGCAGATGATCCTGGCGACTCACATCGCGCATCGTGCACAGCAAGGTTCCATCGGCCGCGGCCGCAAAGGCCAAGGTTTCGCTGGCCGCCAGCACCGGGGCAGTATCGATAATGATGTACTGATAGTTTTGCTTGACCGCCTGCATCAGCTCCAGAATGCGTTCATGCGTTACCGTCCGATAGAGATTCTGCTTCAACCGGCCAGCAGTCAGTAAATGCAGGTGACTTCCCAAAGAAAAGTCGATGGCCTCGGAGAGGGATGCGCTTCCTTCAAGGACCCCAGCTAATCCACTCGACATCGGTACCCCGAACAGATGATGCTGATCTGGACTACGCAAATCGGCATCGATCAGCAGGATCGGACGGCTGGCGACGCGAGCCAGCGAGAGGGCCAAGTGGGAGGCTAGGGTGCTTTTTCCTTCCCGGGGCATACTGCTGGCTACGACCAAAGTCTGGAGAGAATCTCCCTGGGAGAACATGAAGTTGGTGCGAAGACTCTCAACACTCTCATCGTAAACACGCTGCTTCTTGTCGGAACTGGCTCGACTAGGCAATTTCGCCACTTCCCCCAAGACAGGAATCTCCTTTCCGACCTCGAGAATTTCAGCGTAAGAGACGCGTTTGCTTTTCAATTCCCAGGCAAAAGCCAGTGCGTAAGGCAGACAGAAAGCGGCGATAGCGACCATCAGGATTTTCTTCCAGGGAACCGTCTCGATCGGTACTGTCGGAGGCATGGCTTCGGCTAACGTCTGCATGGTGCTGCTCTTCTGCCGTTCGGTACGAAGGGAAGCCACCCGTTCATTCAAGCGTTCCAGGATATTACGCGCTTGCATATATTTTTGCTGGGCGAAGTAAAGCTCGGCGGTTTCACCGGCATAGTTGGACAATCGTTCTTCTTCCGCCTCATAGTTGGTTTCGATGACTTCTCGTCTTGTGCGAGTCCGGACCAGTTCGGCCGACTTGGCAACCACGGCCGATTCCCGCCATTTGGCCAGGACTTCCGGCCGCACCGACTCCTTGGCAGCGTTCAGCTGGATCTCGAGTTTGGCGGTATCGGCCTGCAGACTTTCGTACCATCCTTGGCGGGTTCGCACGAGGTCCCCGCTCTCCATGGATCGCATCTCGGTATTCTTCTCATCGATGATCTGTGAAAGTCTCGAGACCTCAGGGTGCTGCTCGATCATCGCCTCGATCTCCAGCGGATCGATTTCGACCGGGAGTGTCTGATCGGAACTGAGTTTGGCTTCTTTGAGCATCAGCAGTTCCGCTTCGAGGACCGCCTCCAAGGCTCGCAGCGAACTCAATTCATCCCTTAAACTCGTCAAGTAGCTGGTATCGCTGTTGAGGCGTGTAGTCTCCTGGAAGGGATCGAAGCCCTTGGCTTGCTTGCTTAGGTTGACAATGCGTTCGCGATGCTGCTCGACTTCATCTTGCCAGAGCTTGAGCGCCGGTTGCAGCCAACCTTCGAGGTCCGAAATACGTCGGTCGTCGAATCGCTGTCGCTGTTGCAAATAGGACTTGGCGATAGCATTGCAGACATTCGCCGCCGCAACCGGATCGCTGTCGCGATAGGAGATCCGCATCAAGGTCCGTGAACCGGCATCGCTCACAGCCAGATTGCGGCGAATGTTCAGCTCACGTTGGTTGGCATCTTGAAGGCTGGGGGCTTCGCAGACCTTTGCGTTGGCTAGGACAGGCGATAGGACGAGATGATTCTCGATCAATGGCCGTTCGTTTTGAACGAGGTCTGAGGGACCTTGCATGATTCCCTGAAAGACAACAAAGTCGCGGTTGGCTTCCAGCAGGTGCGATGCCAGGTATTCAGGGACAAAGGACCAGTAGACAAAAATGCCTCCCAGGCTAGCGAAGAATAAGCCGATGGGGGTCGCCCAATGCCAATTCCGGCGGATCGTAGCCACGATCAGCCAAGGATCAAACGGTAATTCCTGCCACGGATCGTTCGGTGATGCTTCCGCTCTTTTTGCTGATAAACGGCTCATGGATAACTTTTTT
>JBILTQ010000580.1:0-2836 GCA_044371435.1 Pirellulaceae bacterium
CTCTGGAAGAAAAAGCCAAGGCAGAACTCCTTAATGCCGGTGTCGGTTTAACTACAGCCGGTACTAATTTGCAATCAGCGGCATCAGCACAACAAACAGCTGCTGCGGAACTCACAAAAGCAGCAAACGCTCTCTCAAGTAGCGGCGCCGCTGGCTCAAGCACGCCTATGGCAATCCCAGTGGTCAGCGCCGACACCCTTAAAGAAAAAGACTCAGATCAGCCGAAAAAACAGAGTAAGTTTGTAAATGAGCTCAACCGTGGCTTGTCAGCAGTTACACAGAGCGCTCTCGGCGTAACAATGGCTTTCGACGGCTTAAAGCGGGTTACTGAGGGTAGCGGAACGTACGACACGTTGATGGGAATAAGCTCAGTATTGATGGGGGTTGGCTCGATATTTTCAGGTATAGGATCGCTGGGTAAGAAAGCCTATGGCGGATCAATTCACGCAAGAACACCGTACATTGTCGGTGAAAATGGGCCGGAGATAATTACGCCAGAATCCTATAGTAGTGTGATCCCGAACGGGCGTGCCCAAGCCCTCATAGCATCACGCAACGCTCTCTCGGGGCCGTCTCAAAACGCAGCCGGTGGCGATGCTTTCGCCGCCAACCGCGACGCCCTCGGAACGTCAGCCACACTCACCCGAGAGCGGTACGTCGAGCGTGTCCTGTCCTCCGGTGCGAGCGCGAGTGAGATTCGTTACAGCCGCGTAGGTAGCGGAGACCTACCCTTTGTCACGGAAGCAGACATGATACAAGCGACAAGAGCAGCTGCTGAACGCGGTGCTCAACTGGGTCAACAAAGGACGCTGACCCTGCTTCGCTCTAACCCCGCAGCACGCCGCAACCTTGGATTCTGATGTCCATTGCAATCGGGACTTACATTCGATTCCAGCTCAAAACTGGTGCTGAGACCGGACACGCCTTCCAGAATTTCCACAACGGAGAACAGCGTGATTACGGCGGAATAACCTACGCGTACGCCGGCTTTGGTTTTAGTGGTGCGACAGTTGATCTACAAGGTAGCAGTATTCGAGCATCACTCGTCTTCGGAGTGAGCTCCCTTCTACTTAACTTCATTCAGCAAACAGCGGATGAGCATTGGGTTGTGCGGATACGGACTGTCTGGCTTGATCCCGATACACTTGAGGAGACGGCTACGTTCACTGAAGAGGTCTACCAAGTTCTTGATTTCGGACACAATGGTTCGCGCCTGTCACTGCAATTAGGGAACCCTCTAGACGCCGTGAATGCGCAGTTTCCCCGACGAGTGCTCGCCCAAGCCATGGTGGGCGCCCTCCCGTCTTCTGGCCAGATCAGTTTCGTGTGATGCTCGACCCCACCAACCAGCCAATCGTCCTTTTGCCTGAGGACCGAGAGCTCATTGCAATCCTCGGGTGCACCGAAACGGAGTACCGAGCATTCGTGCGTGAATGCTCGAAGCGTACTCGGATTGAGCCAGGGAAGCCTGTGATGTTCTTCCTCGAGGTCGCACTCATCCTGACGGTGATCGGCCTTCTTTTTCAAGTAGCGGCTCTTTTCTTCCGACCTAAACAGACTCGGCCTGCGGAGATACGCCAATCATCTGTTAGTGGTCAAAATGTCGTAAATCGCACTGAGTATGCCCCTAAAGCTGGTTTCGATAGCCTACAAAATGTCGTAGAGCTGGGGTCGACAATTCCGGTAGTTTATACGAGCAGAGAGACTATAAATGGCATTACTTATGGTGGAGTGAGAGTTGCCACATCTCTTTTATGGTCACAAATGCTGAGCTTCGGTGGAAGCCAAATGCTACGAGCAGTCTTCTTAGTAGCTGAAGGAGGAATTGGAGAAATAGACCCCAAGCAATTTGCTTTTGGCGACAATCTTGTTGGTGGTTACGATTTAGCCGATGCTAGTGCCGCATCCAGTCGCGTCACTTTTTATGCCCGCTTGAACGGGGGTCGAATTGTTAGTTCAGATAGAGTCTCTGGACGAGCAGCAGCTAACGACCCTGGTAACGCCCAAAATGCCGGAGGAACCGACGTATTTCAAATCGTAGGCTTAAATAATGCTTGGGCTTCAGACTTTTGTTATTCTTTCAAACCCAGCACTCAGACTCAATTTGGGTGCTACCAACTCATAGGTAATGGCCTTGCTTACAGAGTCAATCCCCAGCTCCGCCCGGCTGTTGTAGTAAAAACTGAACCATCAGGCAAGACAGACACTCGACTACTTTGCAATCCAGACGGAGTTGCTCTAGCACAGCGCAACAAGTACAACACACTGTTTTCGAGCCAAAGTGGTGTTACACACAAAAACGGAAACCCAGTAAGTGGCGCCATAACGCTGAATATAAATGACACGATTACATATTCATTGAATGCTGGGAGCGATGCAGCGACTATATTTGTAGGGGAACAGGAAGGGCAAGACCACACTGAGACATGCCGAGATGTCGCACAGACGGTCTCGGGCAGGCAACGTGGTTGGGACGACGCGCTTGTGATCGGTGATCTTTACCGCTTCGGGTCAGCGCTTCTTATTTGTGAGAGTCGAACACCATCCGATGAGATTTTTGCATCCGAGGCCGATCAGGAGCCGATAGGTGGTGGTCAGAATGTGGCTGTAACCCTGCGTTGTGTGAGATCGGGGATAGCAATAGCAAATGCCCCGAGTGCGGCTCACACTGCTACAAATACAAGTCACCTTCTTAAATGTGCAATCGCAACATTTGCCTTACCTAGAGCGGCACAAGTAGTTGAGCTAGGGTTTCGATCTAGTCTAGGTATTCGTATAAGTGGCATCTGCAATTTTCGAGACTCCCTCAGCCACACTGAGATTGATGGGCGCGCCT
>JBILTQ010000544.1:0-2828 GCA_044371435.1 Pirellulaceae bacterium
GTACTGATGCAGATGCAAGGTTCCATGCGGGATCACTTGCCAATCCCAGGCGGCGGGTGGGTTCGCCGGAAGATGCAGGATATTCTTGGCTGGACTCCGCTGTGGTTTGATCGCTGGATTCTGTGGGTCCAAGACGTTCAGGCCGTCGACCGCAAATGAGTATTCCCAGATACCGACCGGAATATCTTTCAAGGCCACGCGCCATAGCCCGTCTTCATCGCGGATCATCGCCAACTCGTCCTTGGACCATTGCCCTCGAAGCACGACCCGTTCGGCTGCAGGGGCCTTCAAAGTAAAGACCACCTTCCCCGGCTCGACCTCGACACCTCGAAGCGAGGCGGACAGGCAAAGCATAAAGAGGCAGGTGAGGCGAAAGTGAATCGGCATGGATGAAGGATCTCCTCGGAATACCTGGCTTTCAGGACAGCGACCTCGTTCGCTCGAGCTATCAAGTCTAGTCGATAACCATGCCGTTCGGCAGCATCCGGAGGGGCCGGCTCCGTCGATGAGCGAGCAGGCGACGGTGCTCATTTGACGCGGCGCTCAGCTTCGCCCATGATGGGGGTCAACGCCACGCGTGGTCTAGCGTGGCTAGCGGCACGGAATCGTCGAGTGTCGCTGAGCTGTGTGCAGCCTGGTGGTTGCGCGCGTTTCCTGTCCCTGCCTCCCCCTTTCCTCCAGAAGTCACCTACCATGAAACACTCGAGCCTATCCTTGGTCTGGCTAATGCTGCTTAGCTGTCCGTTATTTGCCCAAGCCACGGCGACGGCCAAAGCCCCGGCCAAAGCCAAAGCCCCAGTGCAAACCCCGCCGCAAGCCCCCGACGAGGCTGCTCCCAAGCTTGGTCCGGATGGCCAGGTCAACGCGAAGTTTGTGGCTACCCACGAAAGCTTTGTGAAGCAGGCGGCCCAAGGGACGGGGGATTTGCTGTTTCTCGGCGATTCGATCACCGCCGGTTGGGCCGCCAAAAAAGATATTTGGGAGAAGGCCTTCGGCCAATACAAGCCTTTGAACTTCGGCATCGGCGGCGATCGCACCCAGCATGTTTTGTGGCGCATCACCCATGGCGAGCTGGATGGGATTCATCCGAAAGCCGTGGTGGTGATGATCGGTACCAACAACTCGGCGACCGACGAAGCGACCGGTATCGCAAGGGGGATCACCAAGATTGTCGAAACCCTTCGAATGAAGCAACCCCAGGCGAAAATTCTATTGCTGGCGGTTTTCCCTCGCGGAGAAAAAGCGAGTCCTAATCCGCAGCGCGACAAGCTGAAGCAAGTCAACGCGACGATCGCCAAGTTGCATGATGGCAAGATGGTGCATTATCTGGATATCGGCGATAAGTTCCTGCAGCCCGACGGCTCGATCTCCAAAGAGATCATGCCTGACTTCCTGCACCTTTCACCGGCCGGCTATCAGCTCTGGGCGGATGCTATCGGCCCGAAGTTAGCCGAGTTGATGAAATAACGACAACCATCGCCAGCCGTAGTCTTCGGCTCGTGGGCAGCCGGCGACTTCCGGCGACCGTGCGCGGTGGATGATGATGCCAGCCAGGTCGGTGAAGCTCAGCTCACCTGGCTGGTACAGCGAAGGTGGTCTTTTGGTTCGTTGAATGCAGCCTGGGACGGGCCCCAGCTTCCATCGAGTGCAGGCCGCTCCCCACGGTGGCGGCCTGCGGTAACTGCCCCTGGACCCGAGCGCGAGGGCTTCTGCAGGCTTCAACGGGAGACCTGGTTCCATTCCAGGATAAACAATACCGGTTGGCCGGGTTGAAAGATGGCTGGCCACTGTTCGAAGCGGTCGAAGCGAGGCCGCTGACTCTCCAACCAGTCGGCCACCGCTCGATACTCTTCCATCCCGCCGGGGTGGCCGGTGTAGGCGATGATCGTCAGCAGGCAGTGCCCAGAAAGGTGCGCGATCACCTGCCGCAACGCCGCCAGGGTCGACTCCGGGGTGGTGATCATCGAGTGATCGCCGCCGGGCAAGTAGCCCAGGTTGATCATCACCGCCCGGACTCGGGGCAGGTCTTCCGCAGGGAGAGCCAAGAGCCAATCGGCGTGCGAGCGGTGGTGCAGGGTGGCGTAGTCGAGCAACTGATGATCTTGCAACCGCCTCCCGGTCGAGCTGAGGGCCGCTTGTTGAATATCGAAAGCATGCACTCGCCCCTCAGGCTGGACGCACGACGCGAGGAATAATGTATCCCCACCGTTG
Organism: Pirellulaceae bacterium; assembly: GCA_044371435.1. Lineage (GTDB taxonomy): Bacteria > Planctomycetota > Planctomycetia > Pirellulales > Pirellulaceae > JAIYDQ01. Next base: position 2,212 of record JBILTQ010000544.1, read on the forward strand.
CCAGCAGTGAGGTCGACCGCAAAATCACCAGTTCGGAGGAACTGGCCGACGGCCCGGTGGGCCGCTTTGGTCAAGGAGCTCATCGGGTTTCCCCCGGGACCGCTGCCGAAGCCGCTCCTCGGCGATCCCAACGCAAGGCAGGCGGGATCGCCGACCGTTGCTGCATGGCATCCAGGAGCCATTCCGCCATCCACGGACCGTACAAGGCCCCCTTGCTCCCCAGACCATTGCAGATCCATAGACGTGGGTGGCGCGGGCTCGGTCCGAGCAACGGTTTTTGGTCGAAGCTGGTCGGCCGGACCGCGGTGCGATGGTCGAGGATCTCGATGGGAACTCGAAGGAAGGCTCGCAATCGGTCGAGCAGCCGCTCGCGTTGCTCGGCCCGCACCACCCCATCGCAACGATCCCAGAGGTAGGTCGAGCCTGCCAGGTAGGTATCCGAGCCCGCTCCCTCATCTGGCGAGCAGGGAGTTAGCCACACGCCGCGATGGAGAACTCGCTGTTCGTGTAACTGCGGAATCCGCAAGGTGAGGATATCGCCCTGACAGGGAGCCAGCGGCAGCGATGGGAACCAGGGATGGGGGGCGGGTTGGAAACCTTCCGCCAGGATCAACCAG
>JBILTQ010000204.1:0-9639 GCA_044371435.1 Pirellulaceae bacterium
CTGGGCGTTCTTCAATTCTTCATCGAGCACGCGGATTTTGTTCTGCTGCTCGAACGCCATTTCAGTCATCCCCAACCGGACATAGCACTCGGCCAATCGCTTGCGGGAATTGATCCGCATCGCGTCCATGCGGATGGCCTTCTCGAGCTGGGCTACCGCGTCCACATATTGACCCGCGGCCATCAAAATCTCGCCGTAGGTGTCGCAGATTTCAGGATTCATCGGTTCGATACCGACCGCCCTTTCGATCAGCTCCAATGCCCGCGTCAATTGAGGGGGTGTTTCGCGGGCCAGGAACAGGGAAAGGTTGTTGAGGGCTTTGACTGAGTTAGGATCCTTGGCCAGGATGAACTCCCATTGCTGCCGCGCCTCGGCGATCCGATTGTTCAGCAAGTAAACGTCGGCGATGGCCAACCGAGCTTCGGTCGGGGCGATATCCGAGGCCAGTTGGTCGGCCAGTACGGACATCAGGTCGGTTGGCGGTTTCTGGGTATGCCACCGCAGCTGGTAAGCGATGGCTTGACCAACCATCGGGTTTTCTTCGTCGAGCATGGCCGCCTCCTGCAGGAAAGTCCAATCGATCTCGTTGGATTGCTCGGACTGGTCTGGACTCGTCGCTTCCTTCCCGGTGTCGGATACCTTGGGTTCCGATTGAGCAGCTAACGGATTTTGCGGCTCACCGACGCGCCGACGAATCTTCTTCAGGACCTCGAGGTTGACTTCGTTGAACATCTCCAGGTAGATGCTCGCTAGTCCATGCCGAACTCGGGGATGCTCTTCCTGCTCGTCATCCAACCGCTCCTTGAGGACCTCGATGGCGACATCGCGACGATCCTGGATGATCAGGGCTTCGGCCAACGCCAAGCGATCCATGTCGCTTTCCACCGAAGTTCCACGCTTGGTTTGGTAAGCTTCCTCGGCGGCCTTGGCTGCCCGCAACATTTCTAATTCATGGCTTTCTCCCATGAACTTGCAAAGCTTGCTGTATACCAGGTTGAGTTCAGGGCGGCTTTCGGCCGCCTGTTTGGCGATGGCCAGGGCCGTTTCCATCTTGCCATTTTTAAGGCAAACCTCGCTGTAATATCGGAGGAGTTCCGGTTCGACGTTCCGCCAGCGGGAGGCGATCCGCAGATGACGTTCGAGGACCTGCATGTCAGGTGGCGTACCCGCTTGAAAATCTCCGAGGATTTTAGCCGCCAGCCAGGCATGGGTTTGTGGATTGGTGTCGCTTTCGTCCTCGGACAACTCCTGCATCAGTTGGTTAGCGGTCCCTTCAGGGTCCTCCAAAGTCAGGTCGATCGACGATAGCAAGGCCAAGCGATACTTGATGTCATCGCTTTGCGGGTTGGCGTGGATTGCTTTCCTCAGCAGGACACTGATACCGCGGAATTTCTCCGACCGAGCCAGCTCGGCGTTGGCTTTGAGGTCGGAACGCGCCAAACCGAAACCTTCATCTTCCCCGTCGCCTAGCATCAGGTTGGGATCGGGGCGTTCGCGGATCTTGTTGCGGATGTAATGTTCGTCAAAGGCCAGTTTCTCCAGTTCGGCCAGCGGGATTCGCTTGTCGGCTTCTCGCTGGCAATTCAAGACGATTTCGCTTTTACTCTGCGAATAATGGAAAATCGTCGTTCCGAGAAAGCCCAAGGCGGCCAGCAAGAAGGGCACCCCCAACAACAAAAGCCACCAGTTCCTAGACTTTCGCCATTCCAGGAACGACTCGAGCAGGTTGCCGGCGATGGTCTCCGGATGCTTGAGCAGCCCATAGACGCTGGAAACCAACGAGCTGAAATGATCTTGGAGCGAGACGTTGGGAGTCATACGTCCTCCTCGGGAGGAATTTCCTCGGCGTGGGGGTGGTGATTGGCCTCGACGGAGGCTGTTTGACTACTCATCGAGGTGCTGGCCGGGCCGAGTTGCGGTAGGCTGACCAAGGCGTTGTAGATCACAGTCAGCGGCGAAAGATCATACTGGTTCGCATGCAACGGAATGGGGGCAAAGATGGCTCCCAAACCTAAGTTGGTGCCGAGAATAGCCAGGAACAAGGTGAGCAGCCACCACAACGACATGGCTTGTAGATTGTAGACCGTCTCGAATTGTTCCTGCGACGCCAACGATAGGCAGGTGATCGCGCGGAAGACCATCCACCAGATGAAGGCAAACAGCAAACTACTGCCGGCGATCAGCAACGAATGCCCAGCGACCATCGAAACCGCCAGGCTGAAGACCAAAGCTACCAAGAGGCCGGCGTAGTTGTCGAAGGCTCCGGACGATTCCAGTTTCCCGCTGATGAATTCGACTCCGTTTTCAATCGGCGTATGCGGGATGTAATTGACATCGGCCAGAACACCGATGTACCAGAAGGTGGTTTGATCGATCAGGCGGCGGACCGATTCCAAGGAAGCCGACGGGAGTAGACCGCCCGCCAAAAACACGAAGGGGATGAGGCACAGGAGGCCGAGCGACAGCGAACGCAGAAAGCTGTCGCCGACCATTCGCCGGATCCCCCAACCGATCAGTGTGCAAGCCAAAGCAGGGGCCAGGAACCAAGTCGACCCCGGCAGGGGACCGACGATCAAGGCGATCAGACTACCGAGCAGCCCCACCCCGAGCAGCGTCCAACCGATCAGCTTGCGGGCTGAAGATTCCTTGCCGGCAAACCTTCCCGACATGCCAGCGACGACGATGGCGATGGCTAACAAAATCAGCGACAAGCCGATCTCGGATTGCTTCCACAGCACGCTCCAGGAACGCAACAGGGTGATGCCTACAAGCGCCAACACCCCCCCGACCAGCAACTCCCAACGGCCGCTCAACTCCGGCTTCACGTAAGCCTTGGTCGCTACCTCGCGCTCCGCCCTCCACGTCGGTTCTACGTGATGGACCAGTTCCGTTTCCTCGACTTCGACCGAAACGCTGCTGCGAGTTCTAGAGTTGGCCATGTTGTTGACGAGGATCGCTCGGGAGGGCGCGAGGAGAAAGCATTATTCTGATTCGAGGGAGACGGGGTCGTCAATGGCTCGGCAATGACTTACGATTAAATTGGCTTGTTCCGCCGGCAGTTGAAATATTCAGCGCACAGGGCCGGGTTTTTATCCGGAGGGCACCGGCCGTAATTCGCCTGAACTTCTCAAATTCTTCTTCGTTTTCACCCTGGATATTCCTAGAGACGGTAGGACGATGACAACGCCTTCCACTGCCCGGATCATGGCCGGCATCCCACGCTTGAACGCCGCCCTCTATCGGCGCATTCGTTTCCTGGTCGGGGATCCGGTGGCATGGATCGAGGTGGTGGATGCGGTTGGCTGCTCGCAGTCGGCGTTGATCTTGCGGGATATCGAGATGGAACGCGCCAGTCGCGACGCCCGCTGCGATCGGGTGTTTTGCCCGCGTGATTTCGAACCGGAAGGTGGGCTGTCAGGCGATCGCGAGACGGCTACGGCCCAGGCGGCGGCCGAGTATCTGCGCCGGCAGGGGATACGGCAGGTGATCGGCGACCGCTCGTTACCCTTCCTTTTCGTCGATATTTTGAGAGCGATCGGGATCGCGGTGGACTGCGATCACGATTGGGGAGTGCGCGAACGTCGGCAAAAGGATGAGGAGGAATTGCGATACATCGAGCGGGCTCAGCAGGTGACCGAGGCGGTGATGCGACGAGCTTGCGAAACGGTGGGGGATGCGACCGCACAGGCTGATGGAGTTTTATGGACCCTGGGAGAGCCGCTGACCAGCGAACGATTGCGAAGTGATATCGATCGCTGGTTGTTGGACTATGGCTTTGCCAACCCGACGTCGATCGTCGCCGGCGGACCAGCAGGCGCCGACTGCCATGAGCATGGGCATGGAGCGTTGCATACCGGACAGCCAATCATCATCGATATCTTCCCGCAGGATAAAACGACGCTGTATCACGGCGACTGCACCCGGACCGTCGTTCACGGGGAGGTCCCGCCGCCGGTGACGGCCATGCACGCCGCGGTCGTGGCCGCCAAAGCCGCCGCCACGGCCGCCGTGCGGGCGGGAACGACTGGGCACGCCGTCCACCAGGCGACGGCGGAGGCGATACGCCGCCACGGTTATGGCATGCAGCTTCCCGGTCCCCATGACAGTGTCCATTACACGGCGATGACCCATGGGACGGGACATGGGCTGGGTTTGGAAGTGCACGAGCCACCCCTGCTGGCAGACCGCGGCCCGGAATTGCTGGTGGGGGACGTCGTCACCATCGAACCCGGGCTTTATTGCCGAGCGATCGGTGGGGTGCGTATCGAGGACATGGTGATGGTCACCGCCGCGGGGTGCCGCAATTTCAACCGACTGCCGGAAGGGCTCACTTGGCGTAGCTAACCGAGTAGTTTCTTGGCCGTGTCGATCAAAGCCCGGGCTTCCGCCAGCGAAGGGGCTTCCGCAATCAGACGCACGATCGGTTCGGTATTGCTGCCGCGGAGCAACAGCCAGCGATCCGGCCAGTCCAGACGCAGGCCATCCAACTCATCGCAACGCTCGGCGGCGAGACCCGCTTTGAGCTTTACCAAGGCTTGTTCCAGGCTTTGGTTGGCCAAGGCCAGCTTGTCTTTGACCATGAAAAGCGGCGGGAACTCGGCGATGATTTGACTGAGCCGTTGTTGTCGACTGGCCATCAGTTCGAGGATTTGCGCCATCCCAACGAAGCTGTCGCGCACCAGTCCTACCTTGGGGTCGATCGGCCCACCGCTCCCTTCGCCACCATATGCAGCCTGTACCTCTAGCATCCGATCGACGACGTTGGCTTCCCCGACTTTGGAGCGATAGCAGGCCACACCCGCTTGCTGGGCAACCCAGGCCATCCATGAACTGCTCGCGCAATTGGTGACGACGGGACCTTTCTCTTGCTCCAGGCGGCGGGCAACGCATAGAACACTGCTCAGCTCTTCGCCGATGTAATTCCCGAGCTCATCGATGACCGCCAACCGATCGGCGTCAGGATCCTGGCAGAAGCCGATATCGAAGGCACCCTCCCGCACCGCCGCGGCGACCTCCGTCAGGTTCTCGCCCAATGGTTCCGGCGGATGGCTGAAGCGACCATCGGCTTCGGCACCGAGGATCGTTACCTGGCACCCCAGCGATTCCAACAAGCGGCGGCCGAGCAGCGAGCCGGCTCCATGGTTGCTGTCGAGCAACACTCGAAAGGCTTGCCGGGCAACGCGGGTGGGATCGACCGTTGCCAGGACTTTTTGCAGGTGGTAACGGTGAGGATCCAGTTCGATACGGAAGTCGCCGACACGCTCCGTTCCCGTCCAGCCCACCGATCGCTGGCGGTAGGCTTCGGCTACCCGTCCACCCTCAGCGGCGGGCAAGACGCGGCCCTGGGCATTGAAAAGTTTCAGTCCGTTGTAGCTTGGGGGGTTATGGCTGGCCGAGATCTGGATGCCGCCGACCGCCCGAAGTTCACGCACCAAAACACCCAGCGATGGGGTGGCGATGACATCGGCATCGATCACCTCCAAACCATGTCCGAGCAAGGCCGCCGCAACCGCCTTGGCAAACATCGGCCCGGAACTCCGGCCGTCGCGGCCGAGGACAACCTGGCCTCCCGGTAGGGTGGTGGCAAAGGCCGCCGCATAATGCAAGGCCACGGTCGGGGTGAATTCGGTTCCAACGATACCCCGTAAGCCGCTGACACTGATGATGGGTTCAGGCATAGTTCTAGGTTGGCTCCGAAGAGGAAGGATAAGCAAAAAACCCCTGGCCGGTTTTGACCCCTAAGGCCCCGGCCTCGATCCAGGGTTGAAGGAAGGCGATCAATTTCTCGGTTGCCTTGGGATCGCCCTGCCAGCGGGCGTTGTGGAGGATCTGCTGGATCAGATCGATACCGATCCAGTCCATCATCCCGAAGGGACCAACCCGCATCCCGGTCACTTGCTTCCACGCGAATTCAATCTCGGTCGGGGTGGCCACGCCACGCTCGGCCAATTGCATGGAGGCGACGAGCATCGCCTGGAGGATAGCGTTGAAGACATAGCCAGGGTTCTCGATCGCCTGCACCAGGGGCGTTTGCCCAATCCGCCGAGCAAAGGCAGCCAGGCGCGGACCGACGTCGGCCGAAGCGGCGGGGCCGGGGACGATATCGACGATCGTCGCCAGCCAGACGGGGGCATGGAAATGCAGATGAGCGAAACGCTCCGGTTGCTGGACAAATCCGCTGAGCATGCTCGGCGTAAAGTAAGAACTATTGGAAGCGATGATCGTCGGCGACGGGAAACGGCTGGAGAATTCCTTCAGCACCTTGCGTTTGGCCGACGAGCTTTCGGGAACGCATTCCAAAACCAGATCGACATCCGCTTGCGCCGCATGCCGTTGGGGCTCGGTTGAATTCGGTAGCCGCGGATCGATCTCGAGCCGATGCTCGGCCCAAGCCACCGCCTCGGCCGGCCAACGCTGGGCAGCGACCTGCGTTTGGACGTGCGTCAGGATCCACTCGCGGGCGGCGATAGCCATTGTCGGCTGCTGATCGACCAGCTGGACGGCGATACCATGGGCCAGGCACTGGGCAGCAATTTGTCGTCCGGTCCAACCCGCGCCGACCAGCAATACCGACTCGATCGGCTTCTCCACACTATCCTCCGGACTAGGCATAAGCGACGAATACCTATAGGTGTTGCGGGTGGGGCTTGCCACCTGGCCAAGGGAACGCGGTAGCGGCCTCCTGCTACCCCCCAGCCTACGTAGCCTCCCCGCCTTTCTTTTTTTGTCAAGCGGCGGGTCGGTTCGCCAGCCGCAAGTGGCGGTCGAAGTTCAAGCCGCACCCGCCACGGCGGGCCATCCCCGGTAGCGTTTAACGTCTGTATCGGTAAATCAACCCAATTTCGTCGAACTTAGCTGGGGAGCCTGCCGATAATTCCGGTTGTGACGGAACAGACAACTCCGTCGTCATTGCCGTTTACCAGTGCCATGCTGGAGAAGAATTCATGAAGTTACTCAGCCGTTGGATTCGTGACCTTTCGGTGGCGAGTGCCCTGCTCGTGGCATCAAGTCAGGCTTGGGGCCAGGGCGGGATGCCGCCGATGACGATGGGCCACCCCGCCGCGGCTGGGATGATGCCCTACCCCGTCCCGCTGCCGTACGGTCCCGATGGCGATATCCCGCATAGCGTGGTCGGGCCGTCGTCCTGCGACGGGATGGCCTGCGGCCCCGGCGGATGCTTCGACCCGCACCTGGGCCAACGCTTCGGCCAAGGTTGCGGGTACGCTTGCGGGAACACCTGCGGCCCTTTGGGATGCCAGGGTGGAACCTTTGGGGATGGACGCTGCCTCGGAGATCTCCTGCGGCACATTGCCTCCAAGCTGGCGGGGTTCGGTTGCGCGGTGATCACCCCCTACGGCGAAGGCGGGGTCGCTTCGCAACGTTGGTTTGATCTTTCCGCCGAAGCGGTCTTCCTGACTCGCTCCCAGGGAGCGGGCCTGATCCCTTTCTCCTCCCAAGGCATCGGGACGGTATCGCCCGACGGTTCGGTGGTAGGCGACTTCGTCCTCGACAGCGATGATGTCGACCTCGATAATCTGGAACCAGGCTTAGGGCTCCAAGCCAACGTGCAAGTCGGCCCAGGCTCCAATCTCGAAGTGGTCTACTTCGGTTTGAATAAATGGGAGGAGAGCGCGACGGTCAACTCACTCAACGGCACGCCGACCCTCTTCTCGTTCTTCAGCGATTTTGGGACCGATCCGTTCAACGGGTTTGATGATCCCGATCGCTCCTTCACTCACAGTCTGGCCTACGAATCGACGCTGAACAACGGGGAAGTCAACCTGCGACGACGCTGGGCCGAGCCCGCCGGTTTCTTTCAAGGTTCCTTCCTGGCCGGGATTCGTTACTTTGATTTGGACGAGCAAGCCAGCTTCCAAGCTCGTGGTGAGAACAACAATACGGCGGCCAACAACGGCCCTCGCTTCTTCAATTACGATACCCGTACTGAAAATCAGTTGACCGGCTTCCAACTCGGTACCGATTTGTGGCTCAACCTGATTCCCGGGGTCAAGCTTGGGACGGAAGTCAAGGCGGGGATCTTTGGCAATCATGCGACCCAGGATACGACGATTATCGCTAACTCCCTGCCAGGCTTCGGAATCTCATCGATCGATGAGCGGGCCTCGGATGGCCGTACGGCTTACCTCGTGCAATATTCCGCCCAAGCGGTCTATCGGCTTACCTACGCCATAGCCCTCCGCAGTTCCTTCCAGGTGATCTATGTCGACAACGTGGCGTTGGCGGTAGAGAATTTCAACGGCGAACCGCCGGCCCTCTTCTTACCGAATTCCAGCCGCGTGGTTTCGATCAACAACGACGCCGAAGTTCTCTACACCGGCTTTACCTTCGGCGCGGAATACATGTGGTAAGGCGATTCGGGGAACCACCGACGGCGACAGACTAAAGGCCGAACGGATTGGTGTTGTCCGACTTGGCCGGTTCCGCTGGAACGCCGAAGGGATCCTCGGACATGACGCCGGAGGGAGTATCCCCCGGGGCATCGAAAGGACTTCCTCCCGGCGTTGCGTCGCTCGGCGGGTTGAAGGGGTCCGCCGACGGCATCGCCTCGCCCCCGGGTTGTTCAACCGCCGGCGCGACACCTTCGCGGGGAGCGGGCGCGGCCTCACGGCGGATGTTCAGCTTGGGTAGGGCGGCCGATTCTTCGCGGAGGCATACCAGGCTGCCATCGGCCGATTGCAGGATGATCCGATCATTGGTGATGTTCCGCGCACCTTCTGCCAGCGGTCGAGGAACGCCGCCGATAACTTCTCCCGTTCGGCGGTCGAGCACCCCCAGTTGGCCGGCGACGCGCTGCACGTACACCCGTTGGGGTGTGATCGATAAGACCTGGCGAACATCGCTGGCCTGGGCCTGCCACAACCACTGGCCACTGGTTTCGTCGATAGCAAAACAGTAGCCATTATCGCAAACGACGACTACCATTCCGTCGGCCACAAAGGGAGCTCGCGAGGTCTGTTGGGCAAGATTGATGCGCCAAACCAACGCATTATGGCGGTTCAGGTTCACCCGGTAGACCATGCCGGTTGTCGAGACGGCGATGAATCCGTCCGCTGTCGCTTGGGGCTGTGCATGGATCGGTGAGGCTGCCTCCAGCCGGTTCCATTGGCTGAACTTGTTGCCCGATTGGGCCACATACAAATAGCGTTCATCGGGCCAGGCCGCGAAGCGTTCATCGAGCGAAGGGGTGACCGAAGAAAAAATCGGTCCCGAAAAACGCATCGTGACCGGTTCGCTCTCCAGTCGAGTCATGTCGTAGGCAGCGATGGAACCGCCGAAGGTGGGAACGTAGCAGAGGTCGCCGATCGGTACCGGACCAGCCGACGGGCTTTCCCGCAATCGGCGGTGGCCGATGAGGTTGCCGTTGGTAAGCTCAATCGCATACAGCTCGACACCGTTGGTGACGACGACCTGTCGATCATTGACCCCCGGTCCCAGCGTCGGCAAATGGGCATCGCCGACGGCTGTCGACCAGAGCAACTCACCGGACTCCGCATCCCGCGCTTGGACACCGCCATCTTTGGAGGCGGTGACAAGGAAGGTGACGGGTTGGTCGATCTCCTCGATGGTGGCCTTTCGTCCCAGAGCGGCATAGCGGGCAACGATGAGTTCCGCTTCTTG
>JBILTQ010000546.1:0-2814 GCA_044371435.1 Pirellulaceae bacterium
CCGGCGAATGGAACTTCCAGGAAATCGAAGTCCGGGGACAACGGATCCGAGTGACGCTGAATGGAACAACGATCCTCGACGCCGACCTCGACCAGCTTGACCGCAGCCAGTTGGAGCTTGTGCCCAAAGGACTGGATAACCGCCGCGGCCACATCGGCTTCGCCGGACACAATGATCCGGTCGCCTATCGTAGTTTCCGCGTCAAACGCTTGTAACCTCAAACGCCGGTAAGCTGGCAGAGGTCCACGCCGCCTGGCGAGCAGCCGCGATGGCTTCGCTGGGCGGCGCTGACGTCGTCCGCTGCCCACGAGCGGCTTGGTGCTGCCGCCTTCCGTTGCCGTAGGCACTCCATCCGCGAGCCGGTTGGCTCGAAGTACAGCCATCCCGCGGACCATGATCCCGCGGACCACGATCCCGCGGACCACGAGCCCGCGGACCCCGATCCCGCGGCCCACGATCCCGCGGACCACGATCCCGCGGACCACGATCCCGCGGACCACGATCCCGCGGACCACGATCCCGCGGACCACGATCCCGCGGACCACGATCCCGCGGACCACGATCCCGCGGACCACGATCCCGCGGACCACGGCTCGGCGAATACCGATCGCGCGACGCTCGGTGCGGAAGCTTGCCCGGCGCGGGTAACGCGATTCGGGAAGTTACCATGCCGTGCCGAGCATCGACGGGAGGATAAGCCTGAAGGGTCGCGGGAGTTTAGGCAAGCCGCAAGGCGAAGCAATGGCAGAGGGCGACGGCGATGGCATCGGCCACGTCCGCCGGCTCGGGGAGGCTTGATAGCTTCAGCTGTTGCTGAACAGCCCGTTGCATCTGAGCTTTAGGAGCCTGCCCCGCCCCGGTCAGCGTCTTTTTCACCTTGGTGGCGGCATAGGAATGAACCTCTAGACCGCGCTGGGCGGCGGCCAAGCAAAGCACCCCACGCGCGTGCCCCATCAAGATCGCCGTCCGCGGGCGTTCATAGTGGGAATAGAGTTGTTCAATGGCGAGGCACTGCACCGGATGGCTGTCGAGGACCTCGCATAAGCCTTCATAGAGTTCAGCCAGCCGCTTCTCCAGCGAGCGACTCCTCGAGGCGGTGAGGATTCCCGCTTCCACCAGTCGCGGCGGGCCGGGTGGCCCGCTCAGGACCGCATAGCCGGTGATCGACAGGCCTGGGTCAAGGCCGACAATACAGGCCGGTGGTTTCGAAGCCGCGGGCATCACTGCCACTTCCTTTCGCGAGGAGGTCCGGGAGCCCGGAACGATCAAGGCTAGCTACTTGCTCTGCCCCCAAACCGTTCCAGCCTTGCCATCCTGCAACGTGATCCCCAAGCGGTTCAAACCGTCCCGAATGGTATCCGAGGTAGCAAAGTCTTTGCGGCCTCGGGCTTCAGCCCGCAGTTGGATCACCAACTGCATCAGCCCCTCGACCAACTGCTGCGCCTGCTCGGCCCCCCCGGACGCTACCTTGAGGGGCTTCTGGAACAACCCCAAAATCGCCGCCATCTCCCGGAGAACCTTCATCCCTTCGACCAGGTTGGCAACCAGTTCCGTCGCCGGTTGGCCGCTATCCAACCCTTGGTTTTCGATAAAACGGTTCAAACAACGAGCCATCTCAAAGAGATCGCCCATCGCTCCCCCCGTATTGAAATCATCGTCCATCTTCGCCAGGAAGCCCTCGCGCAGCTTGAGCATCTCCGGGAGGCAACCGCCAACGCTATCCACCGATTGCAACTCGGCGCGGTGGCGTCGGACCTCCAGGGTATAAGGATCCAAGCCGCTGATACGCTGAAAACGCTGGAAGAGGCGGTAGAAAGCTTCGAGGGCTACCCCGGCTTCATGGAGCGGTTCATCGCCAAAAACCGACGTCGAGCGATAGTGCGACTTGAGCAGGAAGAAGCGAATCCGTTCCCCGGTATGTTTCTCGATCAATTGAGCCAGCCCACCAGCCCCTTTACTCCTGGAAATTTTTCCGGCCGCCTCGTCCGCAGGCGCGCTATCGCGATCGCCCTTGCCACCGACCTTGCCGGTCGCGGTCGAGGCCCGCATCAACCCATTGTGCATCCAATACTTGACCATCGGCTGACCGTGGCAACAGCGGCTTTGGGCCAGTTCGTTTTCGTGGTGGGGAAAGACCAAGTCCAGGCCGCCCCCGTGGATATCGAAGGTCTTGCCGAGGTATTGCCGACTCATGGCGGAACATTCGATGTGCCAGCCCGGACGGCCCTTGCCCCAAGGACTATCCCAGCTCGGTTCCTCCGAACTCTTCGCTTTCTTCCATAGGGCAAAGTCTCCGCTCGACCGCTTCCGAAGAGCTGCCTCGCCACCTTCTCCCTGCTGCTCGTCCACCGATCGATTGCTCAAACACCCGTACTCAGGATCGCGGGCCACATCGAAGAAGACATCGCCATCGCTGACATAAGCGTAGTGGCGATCGATCAACTCCTGAACGAAGCGAATGATCTCCCCCATGCTATCGGTGGCCCGCGGCATGTGGTCGATCTGGTCCACTCCTAACGCCCGCAAGTTGGCCAAGTAATCGGCGGTCATTTCCGTGGCGACCTGGAACATGGAAATACCGCGTTTCTTGGAAGCCGCGATCAACTTATCGTCGACATCGGTGATGTTGACGACCCAGGTAACATCGTAACCACAGTAAACCAGGTAGCGTTTGATCGTATCGAAGATGACCGGACCAACCATGTGGCCGATATGGGCCTCCGCATAAACGGTCGGTCCGCAAAGGTACATCCCGACCCGCCCAGGAACTACCGTTTCCAAAGGTTCCTTGGTTTTGGAAAGCGTGTTGTAGAT
>JBILTQ010000205.1:0-9624 GCA_044371435.1 Pirellulaceae bacterium
GGAAGCAAGCGTGAGCCGGGCCCGTCGGCCTTCGAAGAGGGGAGCCCGATCTCCAACACCCCGCACTTCCGCAATTGGCTCAAGGCGGTTCGTTCCCGTCGCCCGGAAGACTTGACCGCCGAGATTGTTGAGGGGCACATGTCTTCCACCTTGTGCCACCTGGCGAATATCGCTTATCGCGTCGACCATACGCTCCAGTTCGATGGCAAGTCGGAGAATTTTCCGGGCGACGAACCAGCCAATGCCTTGTTGTCGCGCCGCGCTCGTGAACCCTATGCTGTCCCGAACCAGGTATAAGTAGGTTCGATCGCCAAGGGATAGCCAACCCCTCTCAACCGTCATCGCCGCGCGAGAGTGGTCGGTGGTCGCCCAGGTCGGCCCGACCAGCGGTGCGTAGGCGTGGTCCCCGCTTGCCGGATGGCTTCAGTCCTGACTGGTTTGCTCGGCCGAGCATGGCTGTCGCGTTCAAGCCTCAACCGCCAGCGGCAGTGATGTAGGTAGGGTCGGGCTGCCACAAGTAGAGGAAGGTCGGTAGCGAACTGCGATCGAGTCCATTCAGCCGCAGCGGCAGCAGCGAATTTTGCTGCGGCATGTTTGGGGAAGCATCGAGCGGCGTGAAAGCTCGGTCGTTGTCCCTTCGCAGCATGATCACCGGTGTCTTGCCATCGAGATGGGCTAGCTCCCGGGCGAGTTGCAAAGCATCATCGAGATAGCCTACCTCATCGACCAGCCCGCAGCCTTCGGCTTGTTCGCCGGTCATCACCCGGCCATCGAAGATATTCGCGGCTGCATCGAGTTGCGGGCGGGCGTGCTTGACCTGGTCGATAAAACGTCGATGGAATTGATCGGCCATGGCTTGCAACAAGTCGCGTTCCTCCTCAGCCATCGGGCGATCGGAAGAAGCCAGGTCGATTTTTGCCCCAGCCTTGACCGGCATTGGGACGATATTGAATTGGCCCATCGTATCTTCGAGGTTGTAGAGATTGAGGATCACTCCAATGCCGCCGACAATCGAGGTCGGATGGGCCACGACCGCGTCGGCTTCGGTCGCCAGGTAGTAACCACCCCCGGCCCCCAGGTCCATGATGCACGCCACGACCGGCACTTGGCTTTGTCGGCGGAAAGCCGCCAGATCGCGGCGCATGATATCGGCGGCGGTTACCCCGCCCCCTGGACTGTTGATCCGGAGCACCACCGCCCGGACGCTTGTATCCCGCGAAAGAACATCCAGTTTTTCGCGGAAGATGGCTACCGGATTTTCCCCCATCGCCCCCAGCCCGCCGACATACTTGTTGACGATCAAGCCATCGACTTCGACAATCGCCAGCCGCGCGTGGGACGGGGCCTGGACGGCGGTAACGTGGACGGCCGCCAGGGGTGAAGCCGAGTTGTCCGGTCGCAGCGAGGCCTTCAAGTCGCCGGCCATGCTCACATCGCCGGACATTTTCATATTCCCCAGCACATTCATCGCCCCGCGCATGCTTACCGGCCAGGGCTGATGGCGACAGCCCAGCAGCAGCCAGCAAACACACAGGATTCCAAGCGATCGGGACATGGCGAATCGGGGACAGATCCTTTCCTCGATGCCTCATCGACAAGCTTGCGATCGGCAGTCCGCCAAACCTATTGGTTCCGTTAAAATCAGGACCAGCCAAAGGCTTCCCTCAATCGCTTCATTTCAGGATGGCTAGCAAAAGATCGCCGCGGGTATGTACTTCAGCCAGCTCATTTATCGAAACCTGTTGCGGCGGCGCGTCCGTTCCTTGCTCACCTTGCTGGGTATGGCGGCGGCGGTCGGTGCCGTGGTGTCGCTGCGCGGGGTAGCTGTCGGCTTTGTCGCCGCCTTCCAGCAAGTTTATGCAGCGCACGGCGTCGATATCGTGGTATCTCGTCAAGGAGCGGCGGATCGTTTGAGCAGTTCCGTCGACGAGAGTTTCAGCGACCGATTGCAAGTGATACCTGAAATCGAACGGGTAGCCGGCGTGCTTCTGGATACTTTATCGCTGGAGGATCGCGGGATCTTTGGGATCCCCGCCATGGGCCTGACTGTCGATTCGTGGATGCTGCGCGACTTCCGGTGGACCGGCTCGACCGGTGGTTTCACGGGCGATGGGCAACGGCAGTTACTGTTGGGGGTTCATCTGGCCGATCGACTGCAGGTGCAGACCGGGGATGAGTTATCGTTATTGGATGAGCGATTTCAGGTGGTAGGAATCTTCGAAAGCTCCAGCATCTGGGAGAACGGTTCGATGATTTTACCGCTGACTGAATTGCAGCGTCTCACCGATCGCCAGGGGACGGTCACCTACCTCAATGTGGTGCTGAAGCGACCGGTGGGAGTCGGGGCTGGCGAGCGGTGCCTGCAAGCGATCAGCCGCCTTGATCCGCGGTTGCTGGCGTTGGCCACCGCGGAGTTCGTCCAGACCGATACCCGGATGCATCTGGCGAGCACCATGGCGTGGCTGACCTCGTTGATTGCTTTAGTAATCGGAACGATCGGAACATTGAACTCGATGTTGACCAGCGTTTATGAACGAACCCAGGAAATCGGGATCCTGCGGGCGATCGGTTGGTCGAAGCGACGGGTCATGGCTATGATACTGCTCGAAGCCTGTGGGTTGGCTTTGGTCGCCGGCGGGCTTGGCGTCACCGCCACCCTGGTCTTCTTTAAGTGGTTGAGCTTTTACCCGACGGTGCGAAGCCTCCTTCCTACCCAGCTTGATTTCGCAACTATGATCGAAGGCTTGATGCTAGCGCTAGCGATGGGGCTCCTCGGAGCGTGGATCCCGGCGTGGCGAGCGGTGCGTATGCTTCCGACCGAAGCCTTTCGGCATCCTTGACTCTGTGATTTGACACTCCATGACCGAACCTCGCGCCGGCCTCGATGCGGCCGTTATTCCCGAACTGGCCCATCCTTCAGGTATCGCCGTGAGCCCGCGCGAGGCGATCGCTATCATCGGCATCGGCTGTCGCTTGCCCGGCGGCGTCGTCGATCCGGATAGTTACTGGCGGTTGCTGGAGGGAGGCCAGGATGCGATTGGTACGACTCCAGCCGATCGCTGGGAGGAAGCCAGCTTTTATGATCCGCGAGCGGGAGTTCCCGGTAAGACGAACAGTCGATGGGGTGGTTACCTCGATAGCTTAACCCGCTTCGATCCAGCCTTCTTCGGTATTTCGCCGCGTGAAGCCTCGAGCATGGATCCACAGCAACGGTTGCTGCTGGAGGCCAGTTGGCGCGCCTTGGAAGATGCCGGCCTGCCCTGGGAGCGGGTAGCTGGCCGGGATGTCGGGGTCTTTATCGGTATTTCGAGCATCGACTATGCGGTAGGCAGCATCAGCTTCCATGATCGCGGTTTTATCCACCCCTATAGCAATACCGGTGGTTCCGCTAGCATCGCCGCCAACCGACTGTCGTATTGTCTCGACTTGCACGGACCGAGTCTGGCTGTCGACACCGCCTGCTCTTCGTCGCTGGTCGCCTTGCACTTAGCCTGTGAGGCTTTGCGTTCCCGGGAATGCTCGGCGGCTTTCGTCGGCGGTGTCAACGCTTTGCTGCTTCCCGATTTTTATATTGCCTTCAGCCAATTGGGAGTCCTGTCGCCGGATGGTCGGTGCAAGACTTTCGATGCGCGGGCCAATGGTTATGTCCGCAGCGAAGGGGTGGGGGTAGTGCTGCTCAAGCCCCTCGCGCAAGCGATGCGCGACGGGGATCGCGTTTACGCGGTCATTCGCGGCTCAGCCGTCAATCAGGATGGCAAGACCCCTGGGCTGACCGTGCCCAGCCAGGCCGCCCAAGCCGCTTTGGTGCGGGCGGCATGTCGACAGGCCGGGGTGGAGCCCAGGGAATTGAGTTACGTCGAAGCCCATGGGACGGGCACGCCGGTCGGGGATCCGATTGAAGCCAATGCTTTGGGGGAAGTGCTCCGCCAGGGTCGAGCGGTCGATGAACCATGCTGGATCGGTTCGGTCAAGACGAATCTGGGGCACCTCGAAGCCGGCGCGGGGATAGCTAGCCTGATCAAAGTCGCCCTGGCCTTATACCATCGGCGAATCCCCAAGCATCTCCATTTCCAACATCCCCATCCGGCCATCGATTTCCAGCGGTTGGGCTTGCGTCTACCGCTGGAGACTACCGACTGGTCGCCATCGTCGGGGGAACGACTGGCCGGTATCAACGGCTTTGGCTACGGTGGCACCAATGCCCACGTGATTCTGGGTGAGCATGACAAGCCCCGGGGGGAAAATCGAGCCCGTCAGTCCAACGCGGGCGATGCCGCCAGTCGACAGTCGACTCCCTGGTGCCTCTTCCCCCTTTCCGCCCGCAACCCCTCGGCGTTGGCCGACCTGGTCCAGTCCCATCGGCAATGGCTAGAAAAGCAGCCCGAGTCCTTGACGTTGAAGGACTACGCCGGTCATTGGATCCATCGCCGCAGTCACTTCTCGCATCGCTTGGCGGTGGTGGCGCAAAGCCGTGAGGAACTCATCGCACGCTGGCAGGCTTTCTCTTCCAGCATCGCTTCCCAGCCCACCTCCTTCGCAGCCAAGGCTGGCGACACGCCAACCGCGGTCGTCTTCGCTTTCTGTGGTCAAGGTCCGCAATGGCATGCGATGGGGCGAGTTTTGATGGAAACCGAGCCGATCTTCCGCGCTGGCTTGGAACGCTGCGATGCGGAGTTTCGTCGCTGGGGAAAGTGGTCGCTGATCGAGGAACTGATGCGCGATCAGGAAAGTACGCGGATGCAGCAAACGGCGATCACGCAGCCGAGCCTGTTTGCGGTTCAAATTGCCTTGGTGGAACTTTGGAAGTCCTGGGGGATCCACCCCCAGGCGGTCCTCGGCCACAGCGTCGGCGAAATCGCGGCCGCCTACACCGCTGGCGCTTTGAGCTGGGAAGCTGCCTGTCGCGTTGCCTACCATCGCGGTCGGACGATGGACCTGGCGACTTCCCGCGGCGGGATGCTGGCGGTGGGTGCCTCTGCGGCCGAGCTCGAGACATGGCTGTCAGCCTTCGCGGGGAAGATCGTCATCGCGGCCATCAACAGTCCCCAATCGCTGACTCTCTCGGGTGAGGAAACGGCCATCGCCGAACTCGCCCAAGGGCTGAGTTCAGCCGGTTACTTTTGCCGCCGGCTGGCGGTGGAATACGCCTTTCACAGCCCGCACATGGAACCGGTCCAAAGCGAATTGCTGACGAGCCTGGCTGGTTTGTCCCCTGCGCAGGCTCAGCTCCCCATGGTATCGACGGTCACCGGCCAATGGCTTCAAGGAGACGAACTCGATGCCGATTACTGGTGGCGAAACGTGCGACAACCGGTATTGTTCGAAAGCGGTATGCAGCGGTTATGTCAGGACCTCGATGATTTTTGCGTGATCGAAATCGGCCCGCACCCGGTCTTGAATTACGCGATCCAGGAATGCCTGGCCAGCATGAAACGTCAACTCCCCGTCTTGGCTTCTTTGCATCGCGAAGTGGACGATCGACGGGCGATGCTGGAAAGCCTGGCCCAGCTCTATCAATGGGGATTCGAGATGGATTGGTCGGGCGTTACCGACCGCCCCACCACCTGGTTCGATTTACCGAAGTATCCGTTCCAGTATCAGAATTTCTGGTCCGAACCACGGCAAACGCGGCTGGCTAGACATCCCGAGCGCCACCATCCGCTGTTAGGGGACCGGACCCACGGCTCCCGCTTCGCCTGGCAGGGGCGAATCGACCTTCGCGATCACACGTACCTGGCCGATCATCGCGTCCGTCAGGTTTGTGTCTATCCCGCGGCAGCCATCATCGAAAGCAGCTTGGCGGCCGCCCGACAGCTTGCGGATGCCCAACCCGGCTCGGACGAAACGTCGTCGCCGATTTTGCTCGAGCGGCTACAACTCATGCAGCCCTGCGTCTTCAGCAGCGAACAACCGCAATGGATCGAAGTCCAGCATGATCCAGACCGCCAACAGCTCGCCTTTGCTTGCCGCCACGGCGACGAGGACAGCTGGGTTTCACTGGCCAAGGTCTCCGTCAGCCAGCAGCGAGACTTCCGCCGGGAGGAGATCGGAGATCTGACGGAAAGCTGGCAACGCTGCCATACCGAGTTCGACCACAACTTCCTGTACGATTACTGCCAAAGCCTTGGTCTGCAGTACGGTTCGGCCTTTCAAGGATTGAAACGCGGTCGGCGGCGCGATGGCGAAGCGGTCGCTGAAGTCTGCCTGGCCGAGGCAGAGCAAGGTGCCAACGATGCTTACCTCGTTCATCCAGCGTTGCTGGATGCCTGCTTTCACAGCATGATCGCAGCCGACGATGATTTCGGGGTTGACGGGGCGAGGCTTAAACTACCGGCCGAGATCCGCGCGATTTACTATTATCGTCCCGCCCTCTCCAAGCTGGTCGTCCATACACGGATCGTGGAGAAAACCGCCGCGCGACTGGTAGCCGACCTGGATCTGTATCATCCTTCCGGTGAACTGTGCCTGAGCTTGCGTGGGTTCGAAAGCCGCGCTGTATCCGGTGGTAAAAAATCGGAAGCCGCAGTCGATCTGATGTACGGCTATCAATGGATCCCCCAACCGCTGACGCCACCCTCCGACGCCGCCGATGGAGGGCAGGTTCAGGCGGACGTGCGCAATCTTATCTTTGCCGACCACCAGGGAGTCGCTTCCAAGGCAGCAGCGATACTCGAAGCCCATGGCGAGCAGGTTCAGTGTGTGGTTACCCATCCGAGCACCGCCCCCGAGAAGGAGTGGTTGGTCGATCGATCGCAGTTGACGGTGGAGGCGATGGTCCAGGTCATCGAACGATTCCTCGACGATGCCAGGTTCCATCCCGGGTTCGTCGAACCCGCCACGGGGCTAGCCACGGCCGGTCCACCGCCGCGCACGCGGCTGCTGTATTTTTGGGGGCTGGATGTTCCGTCGGTGACCAACCTGTCGACCGAAAGGCTGGCCGAAAGTCAGGCCCTCACCACCTTGATACCGCTTTACCTCGTTCAAGCCTGGGAACGTCTGGCCGCAGGGCTAACCGCCGATTTGTATTTGATCACCCGCCATGCCCAAAGCCTGGACAACCTCGACACATGGATGCCGTCGGAACTCGGTGATCCCCGACGGCACTTCGAGGTTGCCCAAGCGCCGCTGGTCGGTTTTGGCCGCGTCATCGCCAACGAATATCCGCGTTTGAGAACCCGACTGATCGATGTGGTGGGTGAGTGGTCAGCCTCGATGGCCGAGTGCATGGTCCGCGAGTTCCAGCAATCGAGCGACGAAGATGAAGTGCTGCTGTCAGCGCGTGACCGATGGGTTCGCCGCTTCCAACCCTTGGCCGGATTAAGCCTCGCGCGGCCCGCGCAGTCAGGCCTGGCATACGAACTCCAAGCAGGAGCCATCCCGAATATCGGCGACTTGAATTATGCCTCCAAGCCTTCCTCACCGTTAAACGCGAATGAAGTAGAAATCGAAGTCTTGGCAGCCGGTTTGAATTTTAGTGACGTCATGAAGGCCTTGGATCTTTATCCGGGCTTGACCGCGGAGCAGCCGAGTTTTGGCGCCGAATGCGCTGGCCGACTCAGCCGCATCGGCAGCGGTGTTCGCGGTTGGCGTGTGGGCGACGAAGTGATGGCCGTGGCCCCGGGGGCGATGGCCAGTCATGTGGTCTGCTCGGCCGAACTCATCGCCGCCAAACCTCGCGGCCTCAGCTTCGCGGAAGCCGCCGCCATCCCGATCGCGTTCCTCACCGCCGACTATGCCTTGAATGATTGCGGGCGATTGCAAGCTGGCGAACGCATCCTCATTCATGCAGCGACCGGCGGGGTAGGGCAAGCCGCTATCCAAATCGCTCGCCTGGTCGGCGCCGAAATCTTTGCGACGGCCGGCAGTCGAGAGAAACGCCGCTACCTGGCCGAGCAAGGTATTCCAACGGTCATGAATTCGCGGTCGCTGGCCTTTGCCGATGAGATCCGTGAAATCACCCGCGGCGAAGGGATCGACATGGTGTTGAATTCGTTGCCGGGAGAGGCGATCGCCAAAGGCTTGTCCACGCTCCGCGTCGGTGGCCGTTTTCTGGAAATCGGCAAACGCGATATCTATGCTGATGCGCCGCTAGGACTATTCCCGATGCGCAACAACCTCGCCTTGTTCGCGATCGATCTCGATCAATTGCTGAAACAACGTCCAAAATTTCTCGGGGATCGATTGCGAAGGATCGCCCAACGACTGGAGCACGGTCAACTGCAACCGTTGCCGACGCGGGCTTTTGCTGCTGATGAAACCCAAGCGGCTTTTCGCTGGATGCAACAGGCGAAACATATCGGCAAGCTCACCATCGATTATGGTCAGCGGCCGCGGGCGATCCGCGGTGGTCGCGACTCGCGTCCAAGCCTGCAGGCAGAAGCCAGCTACTGGTTGATCGGCGGGCTCGGTGGTTTTGGGCTAGAATTGGCGGGATGGCTGGTAAGCTGCGGGGCGAGGTTTCTCGTCCTCAGCAATCGCCGTGAGCACGTCTCCGCCGAGGCTCAAGCCTTGATCGCCCGATGGCGGGCTCAGGGGGTGACGGTTTGCATCCGGCCGCTGGATGTGACCGATCGGTCGCAGGTCTTCCAAGCCTGGGAGGCGATCGAGCAGCAAGGGCCGCCGATCCGCGGCGTCTTCCATACGGCCATGGTGCTCGAGGACCGCTTGCTCATCGATCTCGATCGACCGACCTTAAGCCGGGTACTCGATCCAAAAATGCTGGGCAGCTGGAATCTCCATCTGGCTTCGCAGCAGCGGGAGCTCGATCATTTCGTCCTGTTCTCTTCCTTATCCAGCATCTTCGGGCATGCGGGACAGGCTAACTATGCAGCCGCCAATGCGATGCTGGACGTACTGGCCCATCATCGCGAAGCTCTGGGGCTACCCGCCTTGACGATCAATTGGGGGCATGTGGGCGGAGCTGGCTATCTGGCTCAACGGCAGGAATTGAGCGAACGCCTGGAGCGGCAAGGGGTCCTCCGCTTTCAACTGGAAGAAGCCTTCGAATGTTTAGGGCTGGCGATGCAGTGGCGGACTTGCCAGGCCAGCGTGTTGCGGATGGACTGGTCGCGTTGGCACGGGCTGGGAACAACCAGGGTAGCGCCGAAGTTTGCCCATTGGATCGAGCGGCCCGAGGCGGAAGCCGATGCCTCCGCGAGACGCCAGGTTAGCAACGAAGCGATTGCCGAGTTGGATGGACCGCAGCGCGAAGCGCGAATACTGGAAACACTGGTTGCCAAGACAGCCAAACTGTTAGGGGCTTCCGTCGCTGAAGTTGACCTCGAGCAGGCCTTACTGGATATGGGGTTGGATTCGCTGATGGCGGTGGAGCTACGCAACTGGATCGAAAATACCCTCAAGCAAAGCCTGCCCGTAGCCCAAGTTTTGCGAAGTCGAAGTTTACGAACGCTGGCGAAACAGTTGGCCGGCGGATTCGACGAGAACTTGAGGTTGGCTGCGCCTCCCACCGGTATCGCTTCCACGGAGCCCGCGTTGCCGGAAGTCTATCCGATGTCGATCGGCCAGCAGGGACTGTGGTATTCGTACCAGCGTGATCCGCAAGCAACGGCCTACAATACCTTCCTGCCGATCCGCGTTCGTTCACCCTTGCAACTGCCCGCCTTG
>JBILTQ010000206.1:0-9623 GCA_044371435.1 Pirellulaceae bacterium
CTGCCGACGAAACCACAGGAAACGGCGATGATGGCGGCGGTCCACTTCACCGAATACGGGGCCGGTGGTTTGAGCCCTCAGCAATCGGTAACACGCTCGATTACCGTCAATCAGGGAAAGATGTACCGTTTGAGCGATCTTTCGGAATATCTGAAGCGACAGCAAAAATCGGGTTCCTGGGAGGAAAATATCGCCTTCCTCATCCAGGGGATCATCGAGGGGATTTGACGGTTATCCCGATTGCTCACCACTTGCCCCGGAAAAAAGAGGTGGGAGTCTATTTCCGAGCCTGTCTAGCTGCGGCCGAAACCCGATAAGCTCGGTGAGGGGGATCGGGGCCCAAGGATGCGCCCTGAAAACCATCGACGATCGTTGCAAGGATAGCAGCGATAGGATTCGGTTTTGGATGCAGGGATGCAACGGCCATGAAACGTTTTTTTTACCTCTGGCTATCGGCTGGACTCTTCTTGTCCGGCTGTGCTTCGATCGAAGACTACAAATACCGGGCGATCAACTGGGGCAGAGCGGCGGAAGCCTGGAAGGGCGCCAAGGCATGCATGCCGGCGGAATGCGTCAACGGTGATTACGCCTCCGGTTTCAAAGAAGGTTACTTCGCGGTCGCCACCGGTTCCGGTAGCTGCCCTCCGGTCGTTCCTCCGCCACGCTATTTCCACGCACGATACCAGTCGACTGAAGGGCAATGGCACGTGAACCAATGGTATCGGGGATATCAAGCGGGAGCCATTGCGGCTGAACGCGATGGTCGCAATATCTGGTCCGATGTGCCGACGCAAGACGGTCCAGGCTGCCCCTGCCCGCAACCACCGATGACTACCGACTCGTATCACACCAGCGTGATCGAAGTCCCCTCTGAGAACGTGATCACTCAGAGCCTTGGATCGTGATTTTGGTTCAACAAAAAATGCATTCAGGGAAGGATGCAAAGCCATGAAAAGCAACGGTATCAAAAGACTATGGACAGGCACGGGCTTGTTGCTCGCCATCAGTTCGCTGTTCAACACGGGATGTATTACCTACTCGCATCACGCCATTCCGGCTGATCGTTTGCCACCCGAGCTGCGGTTTTGTCAAAAAGGTTGCCGGGTTCCGGTCAATCTGGCGCTGCTGGCTCAGACCCCTCCGCGATCGTATGTGATTGGGGCCGGCGACGTGCTAAGCATTTACATCCGCGGGCTGATTCCTGCCAACGCCGACGAATCGGCGCCGGTGCTTCAAGGAACGATGCTCCTCCAGCGCGATTACTATCCCCCGGCCGGTAACGTTTCGGGGCCGGCTGCCGGGGTGCCTATCCAGGTTGCTGAAGACGGAACGATCCCGCTGCCGGTGTTGGGCCCGGTGAAGGTCGACGGACTGACGGTGCAGCAGGCCGCGGACAAACTCGTAGCGGCCGTGGTCGACCAGGGAATCGTGCTCAAGGGCAAAGAGTACATCTACGTGAACCTGGTCCGTCCGCGGGTTCATCGGGTCATCGTTGTCCGCGAAGAGACCGAGACGGACCCGCCGACGATCGTGGCCCGCAACGCCTCGATCTTCACCAAACGTGGCTCGGCCCAAGTCGTCGACTTGCCAGCCTTCGAGAACGACATCCTCCACGCGCTGACAGCCTCTGGCGGGATGCCGGGAATCGATGCCATGAATGAAGTATGGATCCTGCGGCGTGAGCAGTTGGGAGATGTGGCAGGAGCTGAGGCTTGGAAGTGTGCCGAGGAAGGGCAGGATTTGCAGCAGATCATGGGCTGCGTCCCCGAAGGAGCGACCGCCAAGCGCATTCCGCTGTGGACGCAGAATGGCGAAGCGGCCTGCTTCTCGCAAAGCGATGTCATCCTCCAGGACGGAGATGTCGTCTACCTGCGAGCTCGACAGAAAGATGTCTTCTTCACCGGTGGCTTGATCACGGGCTCTGAGATCCCTTTGCCACGCGACTATGACATCGATATCCTCGAAGCTGTCTCCATCGCCAATGCATCGGTGGGTGGCCCAGGGGGAGCCGGTGGTCAGGTCTTCAAGGCCGGAGCCGGGGTTGGGAACATCATCCCGCCAACGCGGGCCCTGGTGCTACGAAAGATGCCGAACGGGCAACAGGTGGCGATCCGCGTCGACTTGGAACGAGCGATGCGCGATGCCAAGCAAAGGATTGTGATCCAGCCGGGTGACTTCATCATGTTGTATTACAAGCCAGGTGAGACCTTCAGCAACGCTGTCCTCAATCTCTTCAACTACACCTTTGCCTTCACCCCCTTCACCGATAACTAAGGTGTCGCTGACTCTACGGCGGCCGGGCTTTGCGGGCCCGGTTCGCCGCTGGTCGCCAAGCCGGGCTGCCCACCCTTCACGGCTGACGATCTGAAGGATCTGAAGGCGACGGCACCCGCTCACGCGGTAGGCGGTGCTTGCCATCCATGCAACGGCAACCGCTGGTGATCCCTGGCGATGCTAACCTGCTTGGGCCAGCCCCCGCGCGAGGCTTGCCCCAAACCGAGTGGATCCTCACCTTCCAGCAGCGGATTCAGGTGGGTCAGGATCAAGTGCCCAATGCGAGCCTCAGCGGCCCTCTCCAAGACCGGCGATAGATGACTGTGGCCGGTTTTGTTGGCAAAGTCAGCCTCGGCATCGCGAAAATTGCACTCATGAACCAGGTAGTGAAGCTCGTCGAGCCATCGCCAGTAGCTGGATTGGGGGTGGCAAAGGGTGTCGGTGACATAGGCCAGCGATACGTTTGGCCAGTCGAAGCGGTAGCCGACGCTACCGCCGGGATGTTGCAGGGGAAACCAACGGAACCGGGCACCGCAAAGCTGACTGTTGTCCGATTGCTCTTCGAGTGCTTTCCATTCCACTGGGAGCGGAGCCGGGAAGAGTAGCTCATGGAATAAATGCTGGCGAATCGCCGCCAGCTTGGCCGCCTCGCCCCAGACGCGAATAATCTGAAGCTGCGTCCGTTGCACGACATCCAGCAGATAACTCAACCCGAAAACATGATCGAGATGTGCGTGGCTCAAAACGATATCCAGCGTCCGGGTTTGGAGTAAGGGTATCGATCGATAGAGTCCGGTACCGGCATCCAGCATTAGCCCAACTTCCGGGATCAGCAGGCAAGCAGTATGCCGAGTATCATTCGGGTGATAACCGGCCGAGCCCAGAATGTGGAGATGCAGATCGCTCATAGGAAAGCCCCACGCCGAAGGCTGCGAGGAAGGTCACTCAGGCATGGGTTCGATATCGCAGGTACCACAATAGAGCTACCAGTGTTTTGGCGTCTTCGATCAGACCATCGCGTAGCAGTCGGTCGATGTCGGACCAGGAAAGAACCAGGTTCTCGATTTGTTCGCCATGTTCGCGCTGCGGGTCTAAGTAGGTAAGTTCGCTAGCCACGTAAAAATACATCCGCTCGTCGAGGATTCCAGGTGACATGCGAAAAGTATGTACATATTCCCAAGACTTCGCTCGATACCCAGTTTCCTCGGTCAATTCGCGCGCGGCGGTCACGGCCGGGGGTTCGGGCGGTTCGAGAGTACCGGCCGGTAATTCAAGCAACCAGCGATTGACGGCGATCCGAAAATTTCGAATCAGGCAGACATGCTCCGCGTCGACCAGCGGCAAAATGACGACCGCCCCCGGATGACGCACAATATGTCGAGAGAGGAGTTGGCCATCATCCAGCCGCTGATGGACTTCTTCGACATCGAAACGAAGCGCGCGAAAGACTTTATTCATGATGCCCAGGGAGGATGCTTCGGATCAGGGACCGCAGGGACGGTGACAAAGCAAAGGCGGGGGAGTCGCTGACGCTGGCCCACGCGGTCGGTGCGGCAAAAATACTTCCGGCGTCCTCCGCCTCCCGCTGGCGTTCGATCGGCATGGATTCGACAGCGGTCGTGATCACCAGATAGACCTGTCCATGCATGGCAACCAGTTGTGGGCATGTGTTCTGCGGCGAGTGTGCGGTTTGCCAGACGGTCTCCAGCATACCATCGATCAGTCGATATTGACGGGTTTCTCCAAAGGGTGCCGGGTTCGGATTGTACATGCTGATGATGACACTCTTCCCGTCGGGAGTCAGGATCATTCCATCCGGGACGGCCGGGTCGTCGGTCAAGTCGAGGACCACCTTCGGCGAAGATAGTTTACCGGCTTCGATATCCACCTCGTAGGCGACCACCTGGCGGGTCGGAGAATCGATATCCAGCAACCGGATGAGACCGCTGGGACCACGCAAGATGGCTTTGCCATTGCTGCAGATCTGGTCGTCTCTCAGTCGAATCAGCTTTCCATCGCGGCCGCGATAAAGGTACAGCCCGGCCTTCCTGGTTTTGAACTCCAAGTCCTTGGTGCCAAAAATCAAATTGCCATCCCAGGTCACCCCGTCGTTGATGATCGTTCCTTGGCGATCGTCATCGATCCCATCGACCAGCGGATACCACGCACCCTCGGTCGTAGAAAATAAGCCGAGGGTCCTTTCACAACCGACGATGAAGAGGCTGTCGACATCCGTGGCGAAGGCAAAACCAGGGCGACCTGGTAGACGATAGGAGATGGACTGGCGGTCGGTGACTCGGTAAAGATTCAGCGACCCGTACTTCCCCTCGGCTCCATGCTGGATGGCAACCCAAGAAAAACCGGTTTCCCCCAACGGATACGGCCCTTCGGGCAGGAAACGGAGTTCCGCGGTTTCGGGGCGAAACAAAACTTCGGCTTGGATGATCGTTGCCATCGGGGAAGCTTTCTATGGGGTGATATCATCGGTAGTCCAGCGGCCATCGATATTCCGCCAGGTTTGGCCAGTCGGATTCTTGTCCTTCAAGCTGACCGGGAGTCGGTGCGACCGCACAGCGTCATAGCAGGTGAGCTTCGCGAATCGCAACAACGAGGCAGGGATGCCGACGGCGGTAAAGCCCGGATGGCTGGTGGCGGGATAGGGACCGCCATGATTCATGGCCGGACTGACGGCGACCCCTGTGGGCATCTTGTCGTTGAGTAAACGTCCCACGCGGGAAGTCAGGATGGGGGCAACTTCGTCGTAATCGGCATCGTCACTCCCATCCTTCGCCGAATAAATGCAACCGGTCAGATTGCCCTCCAGCTCGGAGACCACCTGGGATAGCTGGCGGAGGTCGCGGCATAGGACCACCAAGGCGGCGTTGCCGAAGGCCTCGGTTTGGAATCGCTCCGCATCCTTCAAAAACTGCTCGCCGCTAGCTTGCAACAGGGTATTGGCGTACGCGCACCTTGCGCCCTCAATCAAACTGCCACCGACCAGCAACCGGGCTCCGGCTTGCTGCAGCGTCGCGATGCCAGCGGCCAGCGATTTTTGGACCGACGACGAGAGCAGCGTCCCGGCAGGAGCTTTCTGGTAGCGACCGCTGATCTCATCGACAAAAGAGCGGGCCGAGGGACTATCGATCATCAGCAGCAAGCCGGGACTGGTACAGAACTGACCGGTCCCCATCAGACCACTGGTGACGAATTCATCGACGATACTCGGCAACCGTTCGGCCAAAGCCCCGGGCAGGAGTACCAAGGGGTTGACGCTGGACAATTCAGCGTAAAACGGTTTGCCGGCGGCATCGGCCGCGGCTTTCAGAGCCAGCCCGGCCCGGCGACTGCCGGTGTAACCGGTCGCTCCAACGCGGCGGTCAGCGACCAAACGCAAACCATCTTCGTGGGAAGTACGGTACAGCAGTTGGACTAACCCGCTCGGCATGTGGGTCGCTTGCATGGCCTGCAAGGCCTGCTCGGCCAACAACAGGGAGGTACCCGGATGCGAAGTGTTGGCTTTGGCGATCACCGGGTTGCCTGCCGCGATGGCCGCTACGAAATCTCCACCAGCCACACTGTTAAAGGCAAAGGGGAAATTGTTGGGACCGAAGACACAGATCGGACCCAGCGATTCATACATCGACCGAATTCCGCTCTTGGTATCGACCGTAGCCATCACCCAGGATCCGTTGCGGACCGCCGCCGCGGCTTGACGTAACTGCGATGTGGTGCGCGGGAGTTCTACATCGGCCAACCTCGGCGAAACCGGCAGGCCTGTCTCCTCATGAGCTTTGGCGACCAACCGGTCTTTGCTGGCTTCAAGATTGTTGGCGAAGGTCTCCAGGAAATCTGCCCGCCGACTGGCTGGCAACTGCCGCAGGGCGACCGCCGCCTGGGAGGCCGCGGTCAGCATCCGATCGCAATCCGCCCATCGGCTGACCGGAAAGGGGGGGGCGATGGCTTCGCCGGTCGTCGGATTGCGCCCCTCGAAATAATCGCTCGCATCGGCTTGATGCCAGTGACCATCGATCAGGATAGGGGATACCGTCGCCGTCGGCGATTTTTCGCTGCCAAGAGTGCTGGATGTCATGGTCTATGCCTTGAGGGGAGGATATGCCGTGCGGGTGAAGCGGAGGATTAGCCCTGGACGATATAGTTGCTGAGTGTGCCGATGCCATCGATCGTGATGTGTACCCGGTCATCCGGGGCCAACGTGAAGTCGCTGTCCGGGACGATACCGGTTCCGGTCAGCAGGATTACCCCTTCGGGAAATTCGTTATCGCGAAAGAGCCAGCCCACCAAATCCTCCAAACTTCGGGCCATCTGGGCCACGGAGGTCTGTCCCTGGAAAACCTCCGACCCTTGGCGGATGATCGACAAGCGTATCTGTATCGACGAACGCTCGGGCATGGCTGGGGCAAGCGTGATCCATGGGCCTAAGCCGCAGCATTGACGATAAAATTTGGCTTGCGGCAAGTAGAGCGGGTTATCTCCTTCGATATCTCGGGAACTCATGTCGTTCCCGATAGTGAAGCCGACAATCTTTGCGGCTGGGCTCACCACCAAGGCCAACTCCGGTTCCGGGACATTCCAAAAAGAATCCTGGCGAATCCGCAACGGGCCGCCTTGCCCGCTGCACCGGGAAGGGGTGGCTTTGAAGAACAACTCCGGTCTGGCCGCCTGATAGACCCGGTCGTAGCAGCTGGCGGCCGCTTCCGATTCCTCCATCCTCGCCGTTTGCGAACGTTTGTAGGTGACGCCAGCGGCCCAGACCTCTTGACCATCGATCGGTGGCAGCCACACCACCTGCTCGATCGCTAGCGGTTTGCCGCTGGCGGCCAGCACCGTAGCGACCTCAAACGCCCGTGGGTGCGCTACCAGTTCGTTCAAACTGCGGACGTCGGCTTTGCTTAAATCCAGCGGGATGACCTGGTCCGGTCCGACGCTGGCGACCACCGGCTGTTGATCGATGAGGATGCGCGCAAGTTTCATGGATGAGGATCTCCGGGGAATCAAACCTTCGAACGAAGCCAATGGATAAAAGCCAGCGGTGAGGGCTCCTGCACTGGGTGCGAGTCTCGCCGGGGGGGAAATCCAGCCAGCCTCACCTGTTTTCATTTTTCCAACGCAACCGGCACGCCACCAAAAACGGCCTCGCCGTAAACGCTGGTTGGCCTGTCAGCGTCCGTGGCCTCGAGGGGCAAGAACCTTCGGCTGGTGAGGATTCCCCAACGCTCGCCTGATTCCTTAGTGTCCATGGAATCGCTCAACTTTCAACCCGTGATCAGCCACGCTGCCATCGGCTGCATTCCCCAAGGCTGAGGATGATACAATGATTCGCCGTCCAAAGCTTAAAAACGCGGACGCTTGAAAATTCCTTTTTCCTTTTTGATTTTCTGGAGTCGAAGAAGTTGGTCAGCCCTCAGGATTTAACCATACCCGCCCCCGACCGAGTCCTCGAGCTGCTGGAGGCTTTTCGCCGCTCCAAGACGATGTTCGCCGCTGTCGCGTTAGGGGTCTTTGACCGATTGCAAAAGCAACCGGCGACTGCCCACCAGTTGGCCGCTGACTTGAACTGCGATCCGCTTGCCTTGCGGACCTTGCTCGACAGTTGTGTCGCGCTGGAACTCCTGAAAAGGAACGAGGATCGCTTCGAGAACAGCCCGGAAGCGGCTGCTTACCTCTGTTCCGATAGCCCGCGGCGTATGACGGGGTACATCAACTATTCCAACCAGGTGATGTGGAAGATGTGGGCTCATCTTGAAGACGCCATCCGTGAGGGGAGCCACCGTTGGCGGCAGACTTTTGGTACCGACGGTCCCATCTTCTCCCAGTTCTTCAAGACGCCCGAAGCGATGAATGAATTCCTGATGGGGATGCATGGCTTTGGCATGATCACCTCGCCCGAAGTCGTCCAGAATTTCGATCTCAGCCGCTTCCAGCATGTGGTTGATCTGGGGGCGGCCACCGGGCACCTGGCCATCGCTGCTTGCCAGCGCTATCCCCAGTTGCGGGCCACCGTCTTCGACCTTCCCCATGTTTTGGGGCTGGCCCACGAAATGGTGGCGGCCTCGGGTTGCCGGGATCGGATCCGCGTCGTCGGCGGTGATTTTTTCACCGATCCTCTACCCGCCGGCGACCTTTACTTCCTCGGACGGATCCTGCACGACTGGAATCAGCCCAAAGTGGAAACGCTGCTGCGGAAGATTTATCAAGCTTTGCCTGCAGGTGGCGGCTTGCTGATCGGCGAGAAAATGATTGAGGAGGATCGGACGGGGCCTCGTTGGGCCCTGATGCAAAGCCTGAATATGCTCGTCTGCACCGAAGGGACGGAGCGGACGTTGAGCGAATATGCTGGGCTATTGCGGCAGGCAGGTTTTACCCAAGTCAGCGGTATCCGCAATCGAGTCCCACTGGATGCGATCCTAGCGATCAAGGGATAAGGCAAGCCGAGACGGCCGCCAGCCTTACTGGCCGATCGGCCGTCGCGGAGGCCGTTGGCGTTCCATCCCTCCGGGACTACTCGAACAAGATCGCAGCCTGGGCTTTTAACCAGGCGGGATCGATCTTGTTGATCCGGTCGTAAGTTCGCAGACCATTCACCTCGACCTCGACGTCGGTCGTCTGGGTGTAGATGCCGGCCGCGATCCCTTGCTGCCGCAGCTCATTGAGCAACCGCAGCGACTGAGTGTAGCGACGCTTCCATTCCTCGAAGCTTTCGGGCAACTTCCCATAGCCCCAGTTCTTGTCGCTCTCTTTCCACAGATGCCCTGGAACGGGCCAACCATGGCCGCCGAATTCACCGACTACCTTGACGAAATTCGCGAAACGCGCGTCCTCCAAAGGAAACCCTGGATCCGGATAGCGATGCTCGTCGGCGATATCGCCCACCGGCCAGAAGTTACCACCGCTGGCAATGTTCACTGGACGGGTGGGGTCCAGGGCCACCGCCATCTTTCCAACCTCCAGCGTGCGATGCTGCCCCCAGGCTTCGTTGAAGGGAACCCAGCAAGCGATGGATACCGTATCTTGAAGGTGGGCAACCATCCGCTGGTACTCGAGCACCCACTGCTGGTGTGCGGCTTCTGGCCAGTCGGCATCGACCGGGTCGGCTTTCAGCCGGGTCCATGGGGGACTGCTGTCCTGGGCGGTTCGCCGCTGACCGACTCCATTGCTTACCTGGTCCTGCCACACCAGCATGCCGAGTCGATCGCAGTGGTAGTAATACCGACGTGGTTCGACCTTGATATGCTTGCGGATCATGTTGAAGCCAGCCGCTTTCAGGAATTCGATATCATCGAGCATCGCTTGATCCGAAGGGGGCGTGAGCAAGCCATCGGGCCACCAAC
>JBILTQ010000628.1:0-9616 GCA_044371435.1 Pirellulaceae bacterium
TCTCTTGTCGTCTACCGGCCTACCCTTCGGGTCGTTCTGAATCCGTGATGCTCACCTCGTATATTGTTTGTACATGAACATTCACAGGATGGAAGGTTATGATGGGTTGATCAGAGCTCTTATAGCAGGCCGTGCCGATGAAATCGGACTAATTAATACTTTTCGACGATCGACGCCAACCCCTGCGAACAAGGCTTGTGACCATTTGCTTCGGGAATGATCGATTACGATCAGTGATTCTTGGGGTGCTGGTTGGGGGGCGAGTTCGAGAATGGGGTAGTCTTGGGAGTCCCCGGGTGCTTTCCTGGTAGGGTGCATGGGGAGGACTGGTTTTCGTCGCTTTGCATCGAAAACTCGGCGAAATGCTGGTTTTTTGAAGAAATTAAAAGTAGCCGAGGCGGGGCTCGAACCTGCACGTTCCTTGACGGCACCCAGGATTTTAAGTCCAAGCGAGGCAGCTCTCTAAGTCGCGAACGTCTTCAAGCTTGTGGCGTTGAAAATCACTCCCGATGCTCGCCGACGTGCTTGCCAAAAAACAGCTTGCGACGCTCGAATCTTCAATAACAGTCGGACAAGCTGGTTCACAGCGAACGCTTCGTTATCAGCGAGCGCTGACGCGACGAACTCTTGAATGGAGCAACTCGCCGACTAAACTCCTGGACTCGATACCGGTATGCAAAACCGCGCTCCACGGTGGAGAGAACTCGCGCAGAAAAGTCTCAAATGTCGTGATAGAGAGTACAGCAGCTAAAAGCAGAATTACTAAGTTCAGTGGCTTTATTTGCTTTTTCGAATCATGGGTGTGTTTCGGAGTAAGAGATTTGCCAAGGGACTGATTTACGTATTCATTCCTTTCCCACCAATTACTTCTTTTTTGCCGCTTTCTTTTTTGCCGCCTCCACCGCCATCTTTTGTTTCTGCTTCATCTCCTCCGCTGATGGTGCGGGTACTTCCGTCTTTGGCAACCAGCGAGCCAACGCGGCTTTAGCTTCCGCGTGTGCAGGGTCGCTGGCCTCCTAGGCAGCCGACCCAGTCGTTGAGATCGTCTACCGCGATGAACAACACATCCGGCTTTTCTTTTTCCGCAGCGTTGGTTGGAGTTGAAACGGTTGCGATGCGGATTAAGGCGAACGTGAAGATTAGGGCTATAGTGGTTTTCATGAGAGCTTATTCTTGATTTATGTTGGGGGGATAGATTTCTGACTTAAACGTCATTGAGAAGAAACTAGGTCTTCGTGTTGTGTGTGTGTTTATTTCTGTCTTGCTCCAGCCACTCCCGCCAGCCACTGCTGCGTGAGCTTCGCGAGGAGTTCGCGCACCTGTCATCAAGCTCGCCCGCGATGCCATACAAACGGCCTGCTGGCAATAGGCGCGATTGAATGTCAGCCCCCGCTTGGCAATTCGGTCCAGATTCGGCGCGTGA
The DNA here is from genome assembly GCA_044371435.1 of Pirellulaceae bacterium. Lineage (GTDB taxonomy): Bacteria > Planctomycetota > Planctomycetia > Pirellulales > Pirellulaceae > JAIYDQ01. Next base: position 1,424 of record JBILTQ010000628.1, read on the forward strand.
ATGTAGTCTGCTCCATACGCGTTGAATTCACAACGCAGATCATCCACTGCAATGAAGAGAACATTCAGTCTTTTCGCTGGCGAATCCGCAGCCTGGGAGGAATTGGCTTCGAGCAACAGCAAGCTGGTCGTGAGGATCAGGAGTTTTATGGGGTTCATAAGTTCTTAGTTCAAACGGAAAGATAACGGGTATTCACTCGATCTTCTTTGCCTCAATGCATTGGCCTGCGAAGCAACGTTACACGCACATTGTCTTGGAAATGTCCGGGGTAGAGCACTTCAGCTGGTACGTTTCGTAGGCGCTGAATTGCAATGCGAAAGCTCCAAGTACGGACAAAAGTACACAGCGACGGACGATCGAATGTTTCGTTGTGTGGGATCGATTCATGTCCTTCATGGCATACCTCCAAGGTTCGGTTATCAGCTAGCGGCAATCAAAGAGCTCAGGCTTGGAGCTCACAATCTGGTGCAGTCCTATCACCTGGCGTTATGAGGCATCGTTGCCAACCATTGACGCCTGAGAGCCCAGGGTAAAACGGTAAACACCAAAAGCGACGCATAATAAGCACTGCCCGAAACTGGATCCTTGTTAAGGAGCGCTGCGGAAAGGCTCATACCTCGGAGCCCGATACCCACAGCGAGTTCAGCGACAAGCATTAGCCCGAAAGCAGTGAGTCCAACCCAGAGCATCGCTCTGGGGCCTAGGTTGCCACCAAATCGACAGACGATCCATCGAGCCGAAAGTACGATGACCAACAGCATGACGGAAAGTTCGAGAAGCTCGGCAAACCGATTTCCAAGCCATGGAGCTAGGAACAGCACCCGTAGCACGCCGAGAGCAAAGCCGGCCCCGAAGACCAACGAGAAGTAATTAATAATCGCAATGGTCAGAGCCATCTATGTCAGCGTGTGAGCGAGTTCATTCCATATTTATGCACCCGTAGTAGCCGAGAGAATCCATGGAAGACCACAAATGAAGTCGACAAGAATGAGTGAAGAATGTTCACTTTGATCTGGGCCTTCAATGGATTAAGCCTAGCATGTACTGGACCGAGGAATTGAGGTTGCAACCCCCGCATTTTTGCGGCGTGGTGTGGCTGGGTCAACGAGAATATTCGCGTTTCGTTGGGCTTGGATCACTCGTGAACAAGTGATTACGATCGGTGGGTAGTTGGGGTGCTTGTCGGGGGGCTCGGATTTCGAGAATAGGGTGGTCTTGGGAGTCCCTGGGTGCTTGCCGCCGGTCTGCCTGTCCATACGCACACCCTCGGGCAGTTCCCGGCTGGCGTGGCACTTCCTATTGCCAAGGCACGCGTGAAGATCGGCAGCGTCGATGCCAGCAGCGCGGTATCGGCCGATGCGAAACAGGTGACGTTCAAGGCGGAACTGCCGGCCGGGCGTACGAAACTGCAGACCTGGTTCTACGACGGCGACGACAAGGAAATCTGCGGCGCCTATTACGTAAGCGTTCACCGGCTTGATTGAATGCCATCAAAGAAAAGTAATCATGAAACACAACTTCACACTCCTCACGATCCTGCTGCTGACGCCGCTAGCGGCACTAACCGCTGCGGATATCAACGCCAAACCTAATGTCATCGTCATCCTCACCGATGACCTCGGCTACGACGACGTCGGGTGCTACTGGATGAACCCCGACGAGGTCACCCTGCCCCTTTGCCCTGCAGATTGTCACGACATTCTGGACAAACATGCGCGCGTACTCGCCACATTCGAGTCCGGGATGTAGGTTTAGGACGCGGCGTTTTGAGAGGCATTTATTAGAGCCCCACTGCGAGCACCGCGAAGTTTTTGTAACCACGCAACTCTTGAGGCAGTGGTGAGTTAGAGGCATGCATTCACAGGACTTAAAATCCTGGGTTCCGTCAAGGAACGTGCGGGTTCGAGTCCCGCCTCGGCTACTGAAACAACCTCTTAAACCCAGCATTTCGCTGGGTTTTTGCGTTGGTGCTCGGTCAATTCTCCAAATCCTTCGGCCTTTCTCGCCACAGCCAGGAGCCAAAGTCCTCTGTAACCACCGGGTTTTCGATGCAAACCGGTACGCCCATGTACATTGCGAGGAAATCGGCGCGTCGGCCTCGCGCGGCCAGCGGCGCAACTCGAACTCGTAACTACCGGCACGATCGACGATGACGTTCCACTCGCCGTTGCTCTTTTGGCCACGGCGTACTTGGGGGTCGACGATATTGGTCCAGTTCGGAAAACCTACGCCGCCCGGATGCTTGATCCAGCCTGGTGGGCCGGACGGAATGAAATCGGAATCAGGTCGAGGCAACACGATCATGACGGCCTTTACCTGCTCGAGCATAAAATCCTTCCAATGCATGCCCCAACATTCCCTTTGACCAGCCAGAACTGGAATCGGATTGAGAGAGAATCGAGAGCCCGCGAGTAAAAATCTCAGGTGTCGCGGTAAATGGCAGACTTGGAAATCTGGTCCCTGGCCGACAGCAAGTGGCGATTAAGGATCTATCGCCTTGTCAACCTCCACAAAAAATCCATGGCCGACTTCAGGGCCGAAAAACGCGAGGAAAAGAATTCCCTCGAGCAACATTTACTTCGGTATAATCAGTCCACAAGTCGGGTGAACTAGCGATTGTCCCCATTCCCCAGAATTGATAACCGGTGGACTTAATAGTTCGTCGGATCAAATTCAGACACTCAGTTCAACTCTCACTACGATGGAATTTTCGACATGTCAACAACGATCGCGTCCCCAGCGAAGAAGCCCTCAACTTGGCTCGCATCCGTCGGAGTACTCATAAGTCATATGATTGTGATTGGGATTCTCTATGTCGTCCTGACTACGTTTGTCGCAACGTTTGCTTTTCACTACGAAATGGAAAAGATTGTTAGCACGCCTGAATTTGACCGAATTATGGCCGTATCTGCATATGTCATGAACTACTATGCCGTTGCGTTTCTAATCGTATTCGATGTTGCATTCATCATGATGATTTCGCGATGGAGCCCCAGATGGTTAACAACATACTCGCACATTTTTCATTCATCGCTGGTGTTGGTGCTTTTCCTATCGTTTGCTTGGATGATACATCCCATGGCATGGGACGACGCACGCAGAGCTAACGCAAAGGTAGCCATCGATTCAACTTCCGCGATGCTTACTGACGGTTCGACAATTTCACCTTGACCTGCCACAATGCGACTGCCGACGAACAAATCGATCGGCATAGGGGCCGCATTGCTGCGGACCCCTGCCACACCACCACGGCATGCGGGTCCGCACCGGGCGGTTCGTCTAGTGCTTGTTCTCTTGAAGTTGTCATTTGGTATACTGATCTCCCAGAGATTCCTATCTCGCACAGGGGACTCGTCCATAGTGGACTACACCCCACTAACTCACACCCATGACGGGCGTACCAAACCCATGCAACGAAGCGGCGACAAGCGTTTTCTAGATGACAATGGACTTTACAGACTGCCGCTCGTTGATGGGAGTCGTTCGGCGTCTGTAGTAGTCAACAACCGCAACAGCGAAAGCAAATAACATGAAGATCAAAACCTTGAGCATAAGTGGGACGGCCTTAATTCTCGCCTGCTGCACCTTTGCAGCTAGCGCGCAGACTGTAACACCCGACCTAAAGGCCGTGCCCGATGGAAAGGGATGGAAAGGCAGCATCGATGCGACGAAAGTCACTGAGAAGGATGGCGCGGCGGCCATCGAGTTCAACAAGCGTGGGCAGAATGTCGTCTGGCTTGATGGATTCGAGTTCAGCGCAGGGACCATCGAGTTCGATGCCAAGGGCAAGAGCACGCCTCCACAAAGTAGCTTCATCGGTGTGGCTTTCCGCGTAGCGGAGGCGGCAACCCACGATGCGGTCTATTTCCGCCCGTTCAATTTTCGTGAAGCTGATCCAGAAAAGAAATCACACGCAGTGCAATACGTCTCCGAGCCGCAGTGGCCCTGGCAAAAGCTGCGAAACGAAAAACCAGGTCAGTTCGAGAAACCCATCGAGCCCGCGCCCGATGGCGATGCTTGGTTTCACGCCAAGGTCGTCATCGAAAAGCGGCAGGTGAAAGTTTTCGTCAACGGCGCCACCGAGCCAGCGTTGGTGGTGAACGAACTCAGCGACCGCCCGGGTGGCTCCGTCGGCCTTTGGTGCAATGGCTACGGTGTTATCGCCAACCTGAAGATCATGCCAACGAAATGAATGGGCTCGCCGAACCAGGCGCTCCACCGAATGGCGGCCCCGCCACGCAGCTTGGCAATTCGGGAGTCGCGGAGAGGCCGCCATCGATGGGCTGAATCGTTCGCCGGGAATGGAAAAGTTCATCACCGCGTGACTACATCACTGTCCTCAAGTTGCGTTCGGCGTAATGAAAGGATCATTGCGGCACAGATCGCAACAACAACGGCGTAGATCCCCATTCCTCCAATACCCGTCCAGTAACCGTCAGTGGTACAACCAAAGATAAGAGGTAAACGAGATTAGAACTTATTTCATTGGGGATCGTGGCTAGACAAGATTACCGCGAATCCATTGGCATGCCGATTGCAGTTTGATCACCCTAACGGGGTTAACTTTCTTCACAATTTGCAGCTGGTTGTATTTGGGTGTGACTATGACAAACTGTCTTCAACTGATGGCGTTTTAACTTCTAGGATTTTGTCATCAGTCTCTTCATGCGGCGAATGAATGGCTCGGTAAGGAAGTATTCTTCAAGGACTCAGCCGTCGCAATCGTCGGTACCGAAGTCATTGATAAGCACAAGTTTCTAGACTTTCCTGCCACCGTCGAAGATGTCCAAGGAGAGCTGCTTTGGTTAGGTCGTGCTTGGGTAAAAAAATCTGAGTGCATGAGCTTGCAACAGGCATTTGTACACTTCGACGAGCAAGTACGTAGGACACCGACTTCGGCCAGCGCTTGGAGCAAACGTGCTATCGTTTGGAGGGAAAAAGGCGAATTGGACAATGCCATCAAGGATTTTGATGAAGCGATTCGGCTCGATCCTAAGTACGCAATTGCGTACGGAAATCGCGGGTGGGCAAAGGTCCTATTGAAGAACTACGTAGCGGCCATCAAGGACTACGATGAGGCCGTGCGGCTGAATCCTAAGTACGCGAAGGCATACAACTATCGGGGAATTGCAAGAGGCGATTTGGAGGAGCATGAAGCCGCAATTAAAGACTTCGATGAGGCCATTCGGATCGATCCTAGGTACGCAACGGCGTACCGCAACCGAGGGATCACGAAGATCACTTTGAATGACTATACCGCTGCAATCAAGGACTTCGATGAAGCCATTCGGATCGATCCCAAGTTTGCATCTGCATACGGCAGCAGAGCTTACGTAAAGAGCGAGTTGAGGGACTATGCAGCAGCCATCAAGGACTACGATGCGGCCATTCGCTTCGGTCCTCCGTTGGCATTTGCATACCTCAGTCGCGGGAATGCAAAGAGCGAATTGATGGATTTTGCAGCGGCCATCAAAGATTACGATGAAGCCATTCGGATCGATCCTGACAATGCAGATGCTCTCTTCAATCGCGGAATAGCAAAAGGCCAGTTGAAGGACTACGCAGCCGCAATCAGCGACTTCGATGAGGCCATTCGAATCGTCCCAGAGAACGCATCCGCCTACTACAATCGCGGGTATTCCAAAAGCGAACTGAAAGAATATTTGGCGGCTATCGAGGACTACGATCAAGCCATTCGACTCGAACCCACGTTGGCAAATGCATACAACAATCGCGGGATAGCAAAAAGCGCGTTGAAGGACTACAAAGCGGCCATCAAGGACTATGATGAAGCCATTCGGATCCATCCTAGGTACGCACAAGCATTCTCCAATCGCGGAAACGCAAAAATTAAAATGGGGGATTTTTCGGCGGCCGTCAAAGACTTCGATGAAGCCATCCGGCTCGACCCTAAGGATGCCTTGCTGTATTACAATCGCGGAAATGCAAAGAGCGTGTTGAAGGACTATGCAGCGGCTATTCGGGACTTCGATGAAGCCATCCGGCTCAATCCTAAGTTTGCATTTGCCTTCAATAATCGCGGAACTTGTAAGCGATTCCTGAAAGACTACGCTGCTGCCATCAAGGACTACCAAGCAGCAATCCGAATCCAACCCGATCATGCCAAAGCAAGAATTCACCAGTCTTTTCTTCTTGCAACCGCTCCGGATGCGAACATCCGGAACCCAAATCTGGCTTTCGAGTTGGCCGAGAAAGCCCTCATCGACGATTCCAAGAATTCGTATGCCATGAACGCAAAGTCGTGTGCATTGGCTGCCAAAGGTGACTTCAAGGCCGCGATTGCTACGCAGATTGGTATCATCGACGTCGAGTGGCTGAAAGACGATGGCATCGAGGGTGGTTCACATGCGAAAGCACGCATCGCAGCCTGGAATTCTGGAAAGCTTTGGCATCCGAAGTAAGCGATGGCATTGGACGAAACGGGTGATCAAATCCTTAGCCTCAAAGATTTCCTCGGACTAGTAAGTGGCACTGTTTCTGCACTATGCATCCTTTATCAGTAAACAATCGCTGCCCTCAATTGGAGAATAAATTATGAACACCAACACCATTGCGACGAATGTGGACATCGGGCAATCAGATTTAGGCAAACGCTTGGACGAAATCGGTTGGGCGCTGTTTCTGGAAACGATCGGAGAAAACCATTCTTTCCCCGGTCACTCCTTGCAAGACGAAATTTCGGATCGAGTCAAGAAAATGGTACGCTCAATATCGCGACGCTGATGGGACCGTTAGCATCGATTGTGGACAAAGAGTTACGGAAGAAAGCCGAAGAGAGCTCGTTCCTCTGTTTCGTCGACTCCCAAGGCCGCTACGCTGACTTCCACGCTTTGCGTAAGACCTTCATTACCAATCTTTCGAAGTCCGGCGTCTCACCGAAGATGGCACAGAGTTTGGCTCGTCATTCCGACATCAATCTTACGATGAACGTTTACATCGACGTAGCAACAAGAGAATCAAGGGCAGGCATTGTAACCTTGAAATCAGCAGTTGGCCCCCCAAACATTGCATTGCAATGCCTGTCCTTTTTCGGTTTTTTGAGACTTATGCGGATTAAGTGCCATTCGGGCCGGACCTCTTTGAATTCAACCGCAACGATGGAAGTGGCTGACGATGAGAGAACCTTCAGAAATAGTCGCTCGCACAGAATCTCAAGCGTCCCAAACCGAAGGCAAGTCAAGCGGTTTGGACATCGTGATCCACCAAGCGATAAGAACCGTCACAATCGGTTGAATTGGCTGCCAGGCCTTGGCCGGAAAACATGCTTTAGGCATGTTGTGGACGCACTTGCAAGTCTGTTAGACTGAGGTCTAGGAAAGCGGAACGCATAGAATCCGCATAGATCAGACACGGCGAAGCGACTTAGCCCAACGTACAATCTATCCCTCCGTTTCGCTTCGCTCCAATTGGGATAGATCGTTATTCGTTTCCCGCAAATGCACTTGCAAATATTTTCACTCAAGTCCGATTATGTGTAGATTCGGGCGTCCTTGAGCACAAGAGATCCCCCAACTTACCCCTATTTTGCTTTTGCAGAATTTGAAGCTGATCGCTGCACCAAAACCTCAACCGGAGTGAACCAAAATGACACGACGAGAATTTGTCAAGGTATCGAGCATGGCGGGACTGGGAGCACTCTTAAGCCCTGGCTATTCCAGTCAGAACACTCCCGGGGAGCGAACGGTAACTGAGCTTGATCGAAAAATAAGGTGGTCGTTTGCCGATGATAATCCCGTGATCAAGCTGGGGCAGCTTAATCCGGAGTTTGACAGCGTTCGGGCTGGGGCCGCAAGTGTGGTTCAACTCGGGGATAGATACCGAATGTACTATTGGGGGACCGCAGCCGAAGGGAAAGGAAATTCCATTTGCATGGCAGAAAGCCCGGTGGATCGGCCAAATCAATGGAGTGGATTGGGGGCTGTCCTCCTGAAACAACCAGACACGGAATACAATTTTGATGGCCCCAGCTTTCCCTTTGTCATCCAAATGAGTGAGCGACACTGGCTGATGTATTTTTGCGCACACAGCAAGAAGGGCAGTGACGGCGGGCTCCCCAATACTACCGGGCTTGCGGAAAGCTTCGACGGCGGAATTACGTGGAAGTATATTCCCAACAATCCCTTTCTGGCTTTGGATCGGGAATATGACAAGGCAGCGACTGGCAGTTGCTGG
>JBILTQ010000207.1:0-9603 GCA_044371435.1 Pirellulaceae bacterium
CCCAAGCCAACGGCTTGGACAAGATCCTCGAGAACGGAACGTTGTGGATCGAGCAGGTCAAGGCGATGGGGATCACCATCGTTCTTTCGGTGGTCGCGACGCTGGTCATCGGGGGCTTGGTTAGCCTGATCGTCGGATTACGACCGACGGCGGAAGTTGAAGATGTCGGCCTGGATCTTTCCGAGCACGGCGAAGTGGGATACGAAATTTATTAAAGCTAACCTCTGGAGAGATCATGAAAAAAATTGAAGCTGTGGTTCGCCACTTCAAACTAGAAGACGTGAAGAATGCCTTGACCGAAAAGGGGATCGTCGGCATGACGGTCAGCGAAGTTCGAGGCTTTGGCCGACAGAAAGGCCATACCGAAATTTATCGCGGCTCGGAATATGCAATCGACTTTGTTCCCAAGGTGAAGATCGAGGTCATCTGCAAGGATGATGAGTGGAACACCGTGGTCAACACGATTGTCGAGGCGGCCAAGACCGGGCGTATCGGCGATGGCAAGGTTTTCGTGTCCGATATTCAGCATGTGATTCGCATCCGTACTGGCGAATCCGATGATGCGGCACTCTAGCCTGAATTAGTAGCCAGACGTTCCTCGCCTGCCTGGTCTTGATTCCGGATGAGGCGAAGGGCGGCTAACCGCGAAGGCGGAAGAGAAAATTCCTAGGCGTTGGATCGAAATCGATCCAACGCCTTTTTTCATCGAGCGGTTGGGCTGGTCGAGGGTGATGTCGCCCGTCTCTCCCCGACTCAGACTCGGCACCGCCAAGACGTTGACCGTGGCTCGGCATTCGCTAGCATCGGCAACTGGTAGTGATTGCCTTTTCAGCGTTTGATGGTGACTTGAGAGCCGCGGCTGAGCATGGCATAGACATCGCCAGCATCCAGCGGCGAAAGGCTAATGCAACCCAAACCGTTGCTTTCGCTGGCCTGGGCGCTCGGAGAGCCATGGATGCTCAATTCCTGCCCGATATCGATCCACCAACCGCCATACGGATTGCGCGGATCGCTCCCATCGATTTGGATACCGCCTTTGCCGTAATAGTTTCGCTGGCGTTGCTTGTCGAGTACCTGATAGACCCCTTCCTTGGGCTGCGGGTCGGCTCCTGTCGAGATCGGAAAACGGCCGGCGTAAAGTTCCCCGAGAAATAGAGTCATCTCATTGCGTTGGACGTCGACCTCTGCTCGGAATGGCCCTGGAAAAACTTTGAGCTTGGTGCCAGGTGTCGGGCCAAGGGTCGGATCGATCGCATTGATTCGAGCGAGCAATTCGGCGGGGATCTCGTAGCGGGCGGCGATATCGGCGATATTTTCCCCCGGACCCACGACGTAGGGCGTATCGAGGAGATGCCGGCGCGAATAAATCGTCTCGGCCGCTAGCGAATCGAGCAGGTTCAGCAGGTCCTGGCTCTGCTCGGAACTCAGTTCGGGCGAATTATAGAAGACGCTGAGCGTTGCCAAAGCTTCCTTGAATTCGTTGCGGTCGATCATTTCCATCGCCGTCTTCTTCGCATTATCGAAGGAACGTCCAGTGAGGTTGGCTTTCTTGAGGGGCGCGGCTTCGGCTAAAGGTTCCACGGGTTCGCTTGGAAGCTTGGCCAGTGCAGGCGATGGCTGCTGGGCCAAGGGGAGTTCCTCTGGCTTTTTGAGTTCGGGAGTCGCCGCCACCGACGGCGAGGTCTGCGATGTCAACTTCCCGGCAAGGGCCGCTGCGGATTCGCCGGCGGGTGCAGCCGGTGGTGGTGAAAGCGAGCTTTGCGGCGCTCCCTGCCGTTGGGCTAAGGACGGGGGAGCGAGATCCGTAGGCCCACCTGTTGGATTAGCTAGGGCTTGGCTGTCGACCTTGGCGGTGTCGGCGGACTTCAACGGAGCCGGGGCCGCAGGCGTTGCCAGGCTGCTCGAGGCTGTACCGGAAGTCCCTGGAAAGTCGGGGATGCTCGTCAGTTTTGGAGGAGTCAAAGTCTCGGGAGAGGCTGTGGGCAAACTGGTGGGCTTCTCCTGGGAATTCCAAAAGGAACCCGAACCGCTCGGTAACCCGGAACTCGAGGTCAAACCTTGGCTCGGCGAGAGGCCCGCGCTTGGTTGGAAGGTCGCACCCGGCGAACTGCCAAGCCCTGGAAGTGAAACATCGACTTCCAACTCGGATTCCGTCGCCAGCATTTTTTGTAATTCAGGCGGCAATTCGGTCTGGGAACCGTTGATGGCGATGTAAGCACCATACAGCACCACCAGCAGTAGGACGACGACGACAGCAGTCTTGATGGTTTGCACCTTGGTCCTCCTTGACCAAACGCGTTGCCAAAATTTAGCCTGCAAAGGCATGTCTAAGGGACGACGCGTGGCGCCGCCGATTAGCTCCCTCTTCCTTAACGGAATCCACGAGCCGTTTCTAGATCAATTTTGCTGTTGGAATTTCAAATAAAAAATCGTATTCAATGCCAGGTCCTCCCGAGGAGCCTTTCTTAACTCTTTCGCAATGGTCGGAAGCTCATGCTGATCGCTCTCGAGTTAGCTGGCTTTAAAAGCTTTGCTGACAAAACTCGTTTCGATTTCCCTGACGGAATCACGGTGGTCGTCGGCCCCAATGGTTCGGGGAAGTCGAACATCGTCGACGCTATCAAGTGGGTCTTAGGAACCCAGAGCGCCAAGAGCTTGCGCGGCGATGATATGGCCGATGTGATCTTCAAGGGTTCGGCGGCCGGTGGTCGGAAAGCCTGCAATGCGGCGGAAGCTACCCTGGTATTGGATAACCGCACCCGGTTGCTGCCGGTCGAAGCGGATGAAGTCCATGTAACCCGGCGGGTGTTTCGCAGCGGGGAGAGCGAATACCTTATCAACCGCGAACCGCGCCGGTTAAAGGATATTCGCGATATTTTCCGTGGGACTGGTGTCGGTATCGACGCCTATAGTCTCATCGAGCAAGGCAAGATCGATCGAATGCTTCAGGCCTCAGCCAAGGATCGGCGGGCCATCTTTGAGGAAGCCGCGGGCATCAGTCGTTTCAAGACCAAGAAAATCGAAACCGATCGGCGTTTGCAGCGGGTCGAGCAGAGCTTGGTACGCTTGAGCGACATCGTCGAAGAAGTCTATCAGCGGCTGACGACGCTCAAGAATCAGGCAGCCAGGGCCCAGCAATATCGCGAGATGACTCAGCGTCTAGCCGCATTGCGCACGCAGTTGGGAATGGATGAACGGCGTAACCAGCAAGGGAAGCTAGCGGAGTTGCAGGCATCCATTGTTGAATTGGATAAAAAACAGGCTACCCTCGACGGTAACCTGCAGCAGGCCGCCAGGCTGGTCGAAGAAGCGGATCACGAACTCGCCCAGCAATTGGAAAGGAATCGCGGTCTCCAGCAGGCTCAACAGGAATGCCGGGAGAAAATCGCGGGGCTGGACAGCGTGCAGGGGGCCTTGCGCGAACGTTTGCTGGAATTAGCCAATGAACGCGAGTTGTTGATCGCCCGGCAAGTGGCGTTGTCGGAGAAGGCCGAGTTGACCACGGATGAGGTCAGCTTGCGGAAAGCCGAACTCGAAGGGCTGCAAGCCGAATGGTCGGAGCAATCGGCTCACCTGCAAGAATTAGAAGTGGAAAAGCAGCAGGTCGACGGCAAGTTAGCCGAGCGGCAGCTGATAATCGATCAGGCTCGCGAAGAGATACGCCAACTGGAACTGAAGGGACATCAGAGCAATTCACTGGCGGCTGCCGAGCAGACGCGTTTGCTTCATCTCGAACAGCAAAACCTGGCGATCGGCGCTCAACTGCTCGAGCAGCAGACTCGGATGAATGCGTTGGAGAAGGATAAACTGCAACGCCAGCAAGCCCATCGTGAATTCGAGAGGGAAGTCGAGCACATTCAGGGGGCTTGGGATGAGGCCAAACTGGCTTTGACGACGATCGGTCAGATGCTAGCCGATCGGCAGGAATCGGCCATGCAGCACCAAGCCCGTCTGCAGGGTGTGCGTGAACGGGCCTCGCTACTGGCGCAACTGGAAGAGCAGCAGGAAGGGATTGGCAGGGGGGCTAAGAAGCTATTGGAGATGGCGGCGCAGGAGGCGGTTGCCCCATGGAACTCGGTCAAAGGGTTGGTCGCCGATCTCATCGAGATCGATGTACACCTGGCGCCGTTGATCGACGTGGCCCTGGGGGCGGCGGCCGAGACCGTCGTCCTCGAGGATGGTCAAATCATCGATCTGATACGCCATGGTACTTTGAATCTGGATGGGCGTGTTTCCCTGATGCGGATGGATCGACTGCCCAGTCGCCGATCCGGGGAGAAAATCCAACTCGATGGGTTGCGCGGCGTCCTCGGAAGGGCCGACCGACTGGTGCATGTCGAACCGGAATATGCGGCCTTGTTACACTACCTGTTGGGAACGACCTGGCTGGTCGATTCCCTATCCACTGCCCTGGATCTCAGTCATCTCCGCGGGGCCGGGTTGCGCTTTGTTACCGCTGCCTGCGAACGGATCGACTCCGATGGGACGCTGTCGATCGGGGCCTTGCAGACCGCCTTGGGACTAGTCTCGCGTCGGAGTGAGATGTTGGCAGCTCGCGAGGAGGGAAGGCATCTCGAAGAAGTTATCGCGGCAGACGCAGCCGAGACAACGCGGCTACAGGAGGAAACCGCGCGCATGGCCGAAGAGGTCCGCGGCCGTGAAGAGAGTTATCGTGCGGCCAGGCAGTCTTTGACCGAGGCGGTCGTCCAGTTGGCAAACGACGCCAGATCGCTGGAACAGTTGCGAGTCGAGCACGACCAGTTGCGTCGCGACCGCGAGACGATCGAAAACGGGATCGCCGTGGCCAAGTCGGCTGCTAACCAGGCCGAACAAGCATCGGAAGAGGCGCAAAGCGAGGCGCTGCGGGTCCAAGGCTCGCTCGCCGAGGAATTGACGGCGTTGCAGGCCTTGCAGGAAGCTCGGCGGAAACTGCGGGAGCACCTGACTAGCGAGAAAATCGTCCTGGCCCGCCTCGAGCAACGACTCGAAGGGTTGCGGGCAACCCTCGATCAATTGAACCGTGATGCCCATGAGCGGCAGGCGGCTGTCCAGGAAGCTCATGCGAACCAGATCGCTTTGGAGTCCAAGACGCGGCAAACCGAAGAACAGATTCACCAGTCACAACAGCAGCGTTCGGAATGGGAGGAGAAGATCACGGCTGTGAGTCAGCAACTCCTGGTTTTCCAGGAAACCACCGAAAGATTGCAGGAAACACGTCGAGTCAGCGGCAAGCAACTCGATCAGTTGCAACGACAACTGGAGCGTAACCTCGATCAACGTCGGGCGATCGAAAGCGACTTGGAGCAGACTCGACTGCGTATCGACGAACTCGTCCAGCGATACCTTGAGGACTATACCATCGATCTCAATGATCCCGAGCTCAATCAGCAGACGCCATCCCTGGAAAATCGTCCGGCCGCTGAAAGCGAGATCGCGCGACTTCGGCAGGATATGGCAGCTGTCGGTTCGGTCAACATGGAAGCCTTGCAAGAATTAGACGAACTGCAATCGCGGTACGACACGCTGCATGGGCATTATCAAGACCTGAGCGACGCCAAGCAGAATCTGCTCAAGATCATCGAACGGATCGATGTCGATTCGCAACGCTTGTTCGCGGAGACGCTGGAAGCGATACGCCAGAACTTCCAGGAACTCTACCGTCGGTCTTTCGGTGGTGGTCATGCCGATTTGGTGCTCGAGCAATGCGAGGATATGTCGGAAGCCGGGGTGGAGATCGTCGCTACCCCACCTGGCAAAACCGCCTTTTCCAACTCCCTGCTCAGCGGGGGCGAGAAGGCCCTGACGGCAGTCGCGCTGATCATGGCGATCTTCAAATTTCGTCCCAGCCCCTTCTGTATTCTCGATGAAGTCGATGCGCCCTTCGATGAAGCTAATATCGGGCGGTTTGTCTCGGTGCTCACCGAGTTCCTGCATATGACCAAGTTCGTGGTTGTTTCACATAGCAAGAAAACAATGACGGCGGCCAATACGATCTACGGTATTACGATGCAGGAAAACGGGGTCTCGCGTCAAGTCGCCGTCCGCTTCGAGGAACTCGAAGCCGATAGCGAATTCCTCGATTCGCTGTCGCCAGCCAAGAAAGCCGCCTGATCGGGACAGGGCCCAGTTCCGAAAACCATCGAAGGGCAAGGGAGCCTCCAGGCGAGATACTTTCGCCAGCCGTGGTCCGCCCTGCGGATTCAACGAAAGATAGCCAAGTTACCTATTCACCGGGTCGGCGTTTGCTGGCGAAGGAGTCGCGAGGCGGCTTTTGCGTGGAGGCAGTAGACGATGATCCGGCTCCGGTCTAAAAATAGGTTATGGATCCCATCGACGAAGAGCCGTTCAATTTTGCGAAGCCGATTCGCGCCGTCACCAAACTCAACCCGGTCGACCATTACCTGGCGAGCAGCTGGGAAGCCCTGGGCAATGGCGCGCCGGTGCTGGTCGCCTTGGCGCAGCTTACCGCCGAAGCCACCGTGCATCCCCCCGCAGTGGCCTTGGCCTCCTTGATGCCTGAAGCACGAGCCATCCTGTTCGCCGCCAAGAACCGCGGGGTCATCGAAATCAAGGGGTCGCATATCGGGTTCGAGGCCCCAGCCCGGTTATTGGCGGTTTACGTAGAGATCGACGAAACCCAGACGATTACCTTTCGCGATCATGAACGGCCCGAAGTCACCGTCCGCTTTCTCGAAGGGTTCCGGCAACTATGTTGCCATGGGTTAGCCCTGCATCATATCCATCGGGATTTTTCCCTGACCGCACGCGGTTTTGAATTGGCTCGAACCATCGAACAGAAGGATATCCAGGCGTGGCTCGATCAAGGTCGGGAATTCGGACTGCACGACTGAGTTGGGGAAAGTGGCGATGGGTGGGGCTGGGCGTAGGGGTGGCCCTTGCCGGCGTCTTGGTCGCCAAGCATGGGTTGAGGGAGCCCACCGAGCGACCGCTCGAAGTGCGGACTCCGCCTCCCCCTCCTCCACCGCTGGTGATGCCCCATCCCCAGCCAGCGACGCCGGAGCCGGCAACAAGCTCGCTGGTGGAGACGCCTATCCAGGTCGCCGCGCCGCATCCCCTGGATCCTGTTTTAACGCTTGCCAGGAAGCATGCCCTGGCTTTCGAAGAGGAGGTCGTTGACTATACGGCCGTGCTCACCAAACGCGAACGGATCTATGGAAAGTTGGGGGAAGAGCAGAAGGTGCAGCTCAAGATCAGGAATCCTCGTCGCCAAGGCGAGGGGATAAACCAGGGGCTATGTGTTTACCTTCGCTTCATCGAACCGAGGAACGTCGAAGGTCGCGAAGTCATTTGGTGTGACGGGGTGCGGCAAGGCAAGTTGGTTGCCCATGAGGGAGGCTGGCTGAACCTTACGCGCGTGGAACTTGCCCCCAGCGGTACCTTGGCCATGATGGGAAACAAGTATCCCATCACCCAGATTGGGATGGGGAAACTTTTCGCCAAGTTGATCGAGAAAGGGGAACGGGATCGGGTGGCCAGCGATTGTCAGGTGGATATTCGTGGCGACCAGCTGCTGGACGAAGTCCGCTGCACGCTAGTAGAAGTCAGGCACCCTCGTCCTTCGCCATCGCTCGACTTTCATTTAGCCAGGATCTACCTCGATGAGGCTCGGCATCTCCCCTTAAAATACGAGGCGTACCTTTGGCCAACGAAGGAAGGTGAGGCACTGCCTTTGGAAGAGCAGTACACCTACTCCCAAGTCAAAATCAATGTAGGACTCAGCGATCGAGACTTTGATCCCGATCACTCGGGCTACCAATTTCCTTGAGGATCGAGCCTCCTGGGGCAGGTGCCGGGTAGACCAGGTAGCAGGCGTAGTTGGGGTGGCGATACGAAGGCGAGCGGGGTGGGGAAGGGACGCTTGCCATAAAAAAATCGCCGGTCCACGGGGACCGGCGATTTGTTGATATTCCTCGCTCAGGCTTTGGCAAACGACTGTCGCCGTCCACCTCGCTTATCAAGCTCGCGTAGGCTTACTGTTCGGTAACCGTTTCGGCGGCACCGCGAGTTCCCATCGCTCCCCAAACACCGAACGGCGAAGGAGCCACCCAGTTCGGCGTCTGCTGCCAACCGTTGATGTTGGCGCGACCAGGGGTGTAGTAATCGGCCGGGGTCGAGTTGGCATTGGAATCAGAGGTGTCGATTTCGTTGGGGATCAACCGCGTAGCGCTGTCAAACATAACAACGTGAGCACCACCTGGGTGGTAGCTGGAAGCGGAGTAGATCCCGTTTTCATTCCCGGCACCCGACTGATACTGAGCAACGGTCGCTGCACAGCTTGGGCCATTGGGACCGATGACGGTGTTGAAACCGGTGTGCGAGATCGCTGCATCCATCCAAGCACAACCGCGATTCGAGTAGATCGGTTGGGTACCAATATACTTCCCGGCTCGAACCAGGGCCTTACATGCAAGCACGTCGGCACCGCCAAGCGATCGAGCGTTGGTGGCCACCGTTCCAGCAAAGACGTTCCCCTGGACCTTGGCGTCGCGCAGCTGGGCTGGTTGCGTTGCACCTGCCGGCATCAAGCTGCCACCTTGAGGGGTAGCGATTTCACCGAACATAATGGTGTTCGAGGTACCGTCGGTAGCCGCGGCCAAGGTGTAAGGAATCCCCATGCCGAACATCCCGCGAACGTGTTCTTGCTGTTGGTTGGCAATATCAACACCGACTTGGCCATCGCCGAAGCAGAAGGCGTAGTTGGTACGGCCCAAACCCTGGGCGCTGAAGTTATTGAACTTCTTGCCAGGATCCGAAGGGCAACGCATGACACCGATCTGGGTGACTGCTGGATGATAAGCGGCACTCCGCGGCACGTAGTAGGCAGTGCCCGTCGATTGCTTGCCATAGGGACCGACGGTGATCGTCGCGCCGGCACCGTTCTTGGCCTGATAACCCGAGTTGATCTGATCATAGATGGGGGTCGCATCGATGTTGGGGAGCAAGGCAATCATGCCGCCCCAACGACCGGCGTTGGTCCCGGCGATGTTGGTGTTGTAGCCGAGTTTGGGGTTGGCCAGGTAGATACCAATCCCAGCCCCCGGCATGATCTTGTAGGTCGACTCATAGTTGAGAGCGGCCAGTGAGAATTGTCGAATGTTGTTGCTACAAGCCATTCGACGGGCGGCTTCGCGAGCCGTTTGAATCGCCGGCAGCAAGAGAGCTGCCAAAATGCCGATGATGGCGATCACCACCAGCAGCTCCACGAGGGTGAAGCCTTTCTTGAATTTACGAACCATACTAAAGACTCCTGCGGGCTAAGACCGGCAAACCGATCCCGGGAAAAAGAAAAATACCGTCGATAATCATAGATAACGTGAGTACAGCCGTCAATCATTGCTTCTAGCGGTATAGGAATCTCCCTTGGCGAGGGGCCTGGGAAATAACGATTTTTCCGGATTTTCTGCGGCGAGAGTGGATCATGAATATTGGGTGAAGTTTCCTCGAGGAGGGGCCGGAAGCCTCCCTACCCACTCATCCCCGCCGCTCAAGGGCCCTGAGTCTCGTCCTATCCAAGTGTCCGTTGGGGGATCGGCGATTTGAGGTGTTCAAAAAAAATCGCCGACCCGGATCGGATCGGCGATG
>JBILTQ010000208.1:0-9600 GCA_044371435.1 Pirellulaceae bacterium
TATTTCCCCGCAGTTAAGTGTCTTGGCCGAGATTGGTGCGCTGATGCGGATGTCCGGAAGCCGACTTCCTCGAACATCCGTATCCTTAAGCTTGATCCGAAGGGATAAGGTGCTCGATGTTATCGTTTTTTTCGCCCATGCTGCCGGTCGGCGATTCGAGCAAGCAGCGTTGCTCGCTGTCAACTTGCCCTCCATGGCTGGCTATCCTGGCCATCATCAGTCTCGTCGCGCGTTACAGCCTGGCTGAATCGTTTCCCTTTACCGCAGTACCGTCGGAGTTTTCAACCAGCGATCCCTCGTTGCGTTCGCCGCTGGTCTTCGAGGATGGAAGTCCAGTGCAATCCGCCGCTGACTGGCAGCGACGCCGCGAAGAGATCTTGAGTATCTGGCATCGGCACCTGGGTGACTGGTCGCCGATTATTGAACATCCGGAAATCGAAGTCCTCGAAACAACAATTCGACAGGGAATTGTGCAGCGGAAAGTCCGAGTTCAACTAGCGGTCGACCAGAGGATCGATGGTTATTTCCTCCTGCCACCAGGAACCGGTCCTTTTCCAGCGGTCTTCGTCCCTTTCTATGACCCGGAAACCAGCATCGGTCTGAGCGAAAAACCAGATCGCGACTTCGGTTGGCAACTGGCCCAGCGCGGTTTTGCTTGTTTGGCTGTCGGCTCGCAAGGGGGAGACGCCCGCCGTCCGGTGCTTAGCCGACAGGCCCGATGCCAACCCCTCTCTTATCTAGCCAACATCGCCGCCAACGGTTGGCAAGCCCTGGCCTCGCTGCCGGAGGTCGACGACAAGCGGATCGGCATCGTGGGGCATTCGTACGGCGGCAAATGGGCAATGTTTGGTTCCTGCCTGTGGGAAAAATATGCGTGTGCCGTCTGGTCCGATCCGGGAATCATTTTCGATGAATCGCGAACCAGCATCAACTACCAGGAACCGTGGTATCTGGGGTTTGATCCGGCGGTGACACGACCACCGGGCTTAGTCACCGAGTCTAACCCGCGGACGGGAGCTTACAAAATCCTCGTCGAATCCCATCGCAATCTGCATGAACTGCATGCGTTGATGGCACCGCGACCATTTTTGGTCTCCGGTGGCGCGGAAGATCCCCCCAAACGCTGGTCGGTGTTGCAGCATACTATCGCCGTCAATCGGTTGCTGGGTTACGAGGGGCGTGTCGCCATGACCAATCGCGAATCGCATTCACCGACTACGGAATCCAACGAGCAGATTTGCACCTTCCTGACCTATTGGCTTGGCCAGGCTGGCCATTAGTCTGCAGCCAGCCATCGAGGGAACGCTGGGTGCCTCCACGCGACTCGAACACCGTCGACCGTATGTCGCTTTGCTGGCGGGCTGTGATCCCATACCTACCAGGGACTATGCCAGAAGAAGCGACCTGCCTGTGACAGTCTGTTGCGGCCGCAAGGGCTATTCAGGCAGTCGATGCCCGAGCTTGTCGCGCTTGGTAGCCAAATACTGGGCGTTGTAGGTGTTACTCGGTGAAATTATCGGCACTTGATCGACGACGGTCAGGTCGAATCCACGAAGGTTGAAGGCGGCAAGTTTCTTCGGGTTGTTGGTCAGCAAACGGATCTCTTTCAAACCGATATCTTTGAGGATTTGAATCCCGATCCCATAATCGCGCATATCGGCCTTGAATCCGAGGGCGTGATTGGCCTCGACCGTATCCAAGCCTTGCTCTTGCAGGGCATAAGCTCTGATTTTCTGAGCTAAACCGATGCCGCGGCCTTCTTGCGGCAGGTATACCAAGACCCCGCGCCCCTCGTTGGCGATCGCCTGCAGGGCCATCGCCAGTTGGTCTCCACAGTCGCAGCGCAATGATCGCACCAGGTCCCCGGTAAAACAACTGCTGTGCATCCGAACCAATGGCGCCAAATCGCCTGGAGCCTGTAGATCCCCCATGACCAAAGCGATCGGCTCCTGCTGTTCGAACTGGACCTGATAGACGTAAATCTCGAAGTCACCAAACTTGGTGGGTAAACTCGCTTCCGCTGTTCGATTGACCAATTTCTCGTTTAACCGTCGATGGGCGATCAGCTGCTCGACCGAGATGATTTCCAATCCATGCTGTTGAGCCAGATCCTGCAATTCCTGGCGATTGGCGCGGTCCCCGGAAGCATTGAGGATCTCGCACAGGACACCGGCCGGAGCCAAACCCGCCATCCGGGCCAGATCGACAGCAGCCTCGGTGTGCCCAGCTCGCCGCAACACCCCGCCTTCCATCGCCAAAAGCGGGTAGACATGCCCGGGCCTGACGAAATCGGCAGCCACCGCTTCGGTAGCTGCCAGGCGCCGGATCGTCTCCGCCCGTTCGGTGGCCGTAATCCCCGTCCGGCAACCGGCGATATCGACGGGGGTCATGAAGGCCGTTTGGAGGGGGGCCGTGTTATGCTGCACAATCGGCTTGAGATCAAGTCTTTCACAGACACTCGGCAGGACCGGCGCGCAGAGCTGACCGTGACCTTTGAGCATGAAATTGATCGTCTCCGGCGTAGCCAGCTCGGCAGCACAGATAAAATCCCCCTCGTTCTCGCGATCCTCATCATCAACCACGATCACGACTTTCCCGACGCGAATAGCATCGACGGCCGCCTGGATAGTACTGAAAGCCAAAACTGAATTCCTTGTGGGAGAAACGTCTATTTCGCCTCGGTAGCGATCATCTTGAAGATGGCGTAATGCCCACCGTCAGGATACTGGAAAGATTCGGTATCGATCACGAAGGTACCGCTGACGGCGATCGGACGAAGATTGAACTCTGTGGTCTTGTCCGGGGCCATCTCGATCATGACACAGTCGTAGATGGCAGCTCCCGGACCAAAACAACACTCCTGATTGTCGCGAACCAGCACGAATTGCTTGATACCCTTGGTTTGGAAAACCGAGGTCGGCAACATATAGCCGCGAATGCGCATTTTCTTTTGATGGAGGGCGCGAATCTCCTCGGTCAGCATCTTTTCTTCGAAAGCCTGGTCCTTTTCGATATCGAATTTGAGGTCATCGAACGTGTAATCCCCGCGCTTACGAGCTTCCTCGCGAGCCTTGAGTTCCTGTGGCGTAAGGGGCTTGGCGGGTGGAGCGACGGCTCGGTTGGGATTCAGCCGACTGTTGGCAATTTTCGCCGCCTCTGAAAGTCGCGGCGCTGATTCTGGTTGCTTTGCGGCTTCACCCGTCGCGGCTCCAGATTTAGCGACTGTCGCTGTCGGATTGTCTTCGGCCACGCCATGAGCGGCGGCAGCCAGGAAAGCCATGACCAGCCCACCAACGGCAAGGCGAGTCTGCATGGTCCTCCGCGCCCTCCACTGCCTGCCGTTTAACCGCTGAGGGTCGCGAAATCGCCATCGACGTTGGTTTGCCTGAGCTTCCCCCGCAAGCAGCGGGAAAAGTTGGCAACGGCGCCCAGCTTTCTCCAGAGTATTCATGGCTCGTCTATCTACCTTGTCTGGCAACCTTGTCCGGCCGCACCTCGGCTCAGGGCGGGGCTTGCTGCCGTACGCTCGTAGGAAAACTGCGATCATCGCTTCCCGCCAGTTCCGCTTGCGAAACGGAAGGCATACCCTGGGCCTGCCGCAAGGCGGCTAGGACAGACTGCTTGGAAACTAAATCTCGGAGTACGATCGGTTCAGCGTGTCTGCCGGCTGGGTAGATCGCCAACACGGGAATCGAATTGCTTTCCAGCTGGTGTAGTTTGGCTTTGATCTCGGGGGGCCGATCGGTGAAATCGGCCAGCATCGGCACGATCCCTTGCTCCTCGATAAACTCCGCCACCTCCTGGGTCTCGATCGCCGTCAACAAGTTTAACTTACAATTGGCACACCACTGCGCTGTAAAATCGATCATGACCGTTTTATTTTTGGCCTCGAACTCAGCCAGTTGGACTTCCGAGTACGGGATCCAGCGAATGAGCTTTTGCTGCTCGTTAAAAAGCTGGAAAGAAAAATAGCCGATCAGCGTGGCAGCAGTTACGGCACATCCCCAGTGGGTGAACTTCCGCAGCGGGCTCACCCAGCCGGGAACGCGGCCGATCCACCAGCAGGCAAACCATACCCCTACCAGCGTGAGGACGACGGCGATGAGGGTTTCGCCGGTGAACGTGGTCAGGAAGAGCCACACGATGGCAAAGAGCATCGGAAAGGCGAGGAACTCCTTGAGGGTCTGCATCCAGACGCCTGGCTTGGGAAGGTAGTTCAGGCTACCGGGCGCCAGGCTGATGATCACGAACGGAAGGCTCATCCCCAACCCTACTCCTAAATACATCAGCACGATCACCCAGGCCGGCTGGGAGATAGCCACGGCGAAGGCAGCTGCCAGTCCCGGTCCAGAACAGGGGGTCGCCAAGACGGTCGTCAACAAACCTTTACAGTAAGCCCCGACCGGCCCTTCGCGCTGCATTAACTCGGTCGATGTTTGACTGGTTGCGAAGCCCGGGATAGGGATCTCCCAAACCCCGAGAAAACTCAAAGCCATGGCGAACATCAAGATCGTCAACCCGATGCGCAGCGGCGCGCTGCCAAACTGCTCGCCCCACCCAAAGGCATCCCCCTGAAAGGCCCGAAAGCCGATGGTGAAGGCAGCCAAGCCGAGAAAGACTGTCATGATGCCGGCGATATACCACATGTTCAGTGCGACGACACTCGCGCCCGAACGATCGCTTTCCTTGACGAAACTCATGACCTTCAAACCGATCACCGGCAAAACACACGGCATGAAGTTGAGGAGGAAGCCACCGATTACCGCCAGACAAAAACGATTGAGCAAGAGCGTCAGATCCAGCGAACCCTGGTCTCGACCAACGCTCGGCTTGCCAGATCCTGCCAAGTCGCCAGCCTTCCCCTCATCGATCCAACTCAACCTAGCGGGATGTTGGACCACTTCGCGGTAGGGCACGGCGGCGATTGCCAGCGATTGCGGGGTAGGCTCGCCGCGGGTCTTCGAAACCGTGAGTTCCCCTTGGAAACGCAAGCCGAGTGGTTCTTCGCAATTATCATCCGTACATGCCTGATAACCCACCAAACCTTCGAGCGGGTAGATCCCCTCGGCAGCCCCTTCCGGAACATGCAGGCGAATCCGCCACTGAACGCTCCCAGGATGGTAGCTCACCGACAAAACCCCAGGAATCAATTCTTTGGTCGTCGGTGCCGCGTTGGCTATCGGTGCTCCAGCCACCAATGGCCCTTTCTTCGATAACACCATGACCGTGCTCGAATCCGTCTTACTATCGGTCGGACGCACCGCATAGATATGAAAGCCGGAATCGGTCTCGGAATCGAGAATAATGTCGACATCCTGACCAGGCTGCACTCCGCTCTGCGACAGGCTTATCAACCATTGGGTCCTGGCACCAGGATCGCGGAAAGGAGCAACGGACTCTGCGACCACGGCCGCCTCAAAGCCCTTGAAAACCGCCTGGATCGGCAACCGGTCGAGAGTGATGCAAGCTGTCTTGCAGACCTGGCCATCGACCGTCAACGCCAGCGGCCCCGATCCGTCGTTGGCTTGATCAAAAGCCAGTGGTGCCGACCAGGTGACGCGATCGAAGTGCTTCTCGACACGCACCCCCTCGAAACCAAGCTCCTCGGTGGAAACCTTGGGTGGCTGATCCGGGACGAAGGGCCCCCGCAGTTTGACTCCCGGCCCCACCAAGGCGATTTGCGTGGCTAACGGCCCCCCTTTGGGCTGAGTCACCGAATAGATCACATAATCCGGGTTGAGCTCGACCTCCACCTCCACCCGACCGCGAAGTCCTCCTGGCTCCAAACTGTAGGTCGCCGACAGTCGATAGGGCTCGGCCCCCCGCCCCAAACCGCCCAAACCACCAAAACCACCCAGACCGATGCCGCTTCGTGGCTGGAATGAGTCGAGGCCTTGGGTTGGGTTCGCCTCGACCGTCGGTCCCTTTGCCGTCGGTGGATCCTGCTGAGCCGAAAGTAAAAGCGGATTTAGCCAAGCCAGCGCGAAAAAGGCCAGCAATCCAGGAATTGGCCTGCCAAATCGACGCCCCTCTCCCGTCTGTGCCTTAAGACCGCTCATTTCCCACCATTGACTTGACTCCGAATACACCCCGCGACCCTCTATGGTATCCCGAAGAGAAACCTCGGGTCAACGCGGGTCAGCCGGGCAGCGTTAGAACCTCGCCAAACGAAAAACTCCCCCCATCTTCAGAGATCCGCTTGTAGCGATCATGCCGACGAACGAATTCCCCATCAATTTGCGGGCAGCCCCCCCCCGATATCTGAGAGTGAAACGCGATCATGGATGGTGCGTGTCTTAGGCCAGGTGTGGCTCTAGTAACGGACTGTCATGCGGCATGTTCGCTGAAGTGGCGATCATTTTCTCAGATCGTTGAGCTTCAACCAAGCCTTAGTTAGTTCAGGATAGGAGTTCCAGAACGATGAAAATTTCAAGGATGGCGCTGAGTGCGATGATCGCCGGCGCTTGCTTCGGAGGTACTTCCAGCTCGGCTTTCGCCCAGGCTGCGGAATCTCCGTATAAGTTAGTTTCGTACAGTGACGCCGCTTCCTCCGCTTGCTGCACCACCCCATCCTGTGACAACGGGAACGGCGGATGCGACGATGCTGGGGCTTGCGACAGCATGTGCGGTGGCGGCGCCGGCTTTGGATTGCTCGGTTGCTGCGACCTGGGTGAACCCTGGAAGCTTTGCGACGGAGATATTTGTGGTTTCACCATCGGTGGATGGTCGAACGTCGGATATCACTCGGCCAATACCAATTTCAACTTCAACAACTACAACGACCGCGTCCAGTTGCAGCAGCAATGGTTCTACGCGGAAAAAGTTGCTGACGGCAGCGAAGGATTGGGACTAGGCGGACGCATCGATTACCTCTACGGTACCGATGCTCCGGATACCCAATCCTTCGGTATTCCCAACAACCATTGGGATAACGGCTGGGATAACGGGGGTGCCTACGGTCACGCGTTGCCGCAGGTCTACGGGGAAGTTGCCTATAACAACTTCAGCGCCAAGGTCGGGCACTTCTTTACCCTGATCGGTAACGAAGTCGTCGCGGCTACCGGTAACTTCTTCTACAGCCGGCAGTTCACCTTCTACAATGCGGAGCCTTTCACCCACACCGGTGCGTTGACCACGTACAACGTGGACGACGATATTCAGCTGTACAACGGTTGGGTGTCCGGATGGGATTCGGGCTTCGAGCGGAACGGCAGCGCTTACCTCGGTGGCTTCAAGTACAAGCTCTCCGACAGCACTACCCTGTTGTATGCGAATACCCTCGGGCGGTTTGGAAAGACGATCGGTGAAGACGGGACCTTGCACAGCGTGATCCTGACGGAATCGCTGAGCGATAAACTGACCTTCATTTCCCAGTCGGACGTCCTGTACACCACCAACAGCGTCGGCGGTGGAGCTCAACGCAATACCTTCGGTAATATCAATTACTTGATTTACCAAGTCAACGATTGCGTAGCTTTGGGTCAACGCTTCGAATGGTTCAACTACGGTGGCGAAGGTTTCGGTTTCCGCCAGAACGACGACTTGTACAACTATACCGTCGGTATGAACTACAAGGCTTCGGCTAACCTCATGTTCCGTCCGGAAGTTCGCTGGGTCTTCGACCGCGAGCGTTTTGGCTTCCTGGAAAGCGACAAGAGCAGCCTGGCTGTCTTCGGCACCGACATGATTTTCCAATTCTAAGGTCGACGCCCAACCGCCAGGTTGTCGGCACGACTTGACAACGTCCACCTCGCGCTCCAGGGCGCGAGCGATGGACTACAAACGACCCAGAAGAGATACCCGGTTTGTCGCGAACAGACCGGGTATTTTCTTGTTTACGCCCCGCCGACATGACGCTTGTCTTCGGCTAAGATACGGAGGTTGGCGTTCGCAGGGGCAAAACGCATCGCTACCTCCGCCCTCGCGGCGGACAAGCGGTTTCCCTTTCGCATCAGGAGTTATGCTTTTGTCTCTGGAAAATCAAGCCGTGGTGATCACGGGAGGTGCCTCAGGTATTGGGCTCGGTACGGCCAAAGCTTTCTTGCAGGCCGGGGCGAAGGTGGTGATCGGCGGTCGTCGCAGCGGAGCCATCGAGGCCGCCCTACAAAGTCTCGGTAACCACCCACGCGCTTTTGGGCACGTGCTCGACGTTTCCGACCGAGAGCAGGTCACCAGGTTTTTTTCCTGGTCCGAAGCGACCATCGGGGAAACCGACATTTTGGTGCAAGCGGCAGGAATCAATATCCCCAACCGCAGCATGGAGGGGACTACCCCTCAAGATTGGGACCGGGTGTTAGCCATCAACGCCACCGGAGCCTACAATTGCTTGCATGCAGTCCTACCCAAAATGCGAGCGAGGCAATCGGGATTGATCTTCAACGTTTCCAGTGTCTCCGGTAAACGGGCGATCGCCTTGGGAGGCGTTGCCTACTGCGCCAGTAAGTTCGCGATGGCTGCGATGGGGACCTGTGTCGCAAATGAAGTCGGCACCGAAGGTATTCGTGTCACCAACATCTTTCCGGGCGAGGTCAACACGCCGATTCTCGATTTCCGGCCCACGCCTGTCTCCGAGGAACAGAAGAAACTTATCCTGCAACCCGACGACGTGGCGGCGATGATTGTGGCCATCGCCAACTTACCACCCCATGCTCATATTCCTGAAATCGTCATCAAGCCGGTGACGCAATCCTATTTCTAGAGCAACGATGTCTCAGTCAATCATCCGCCGCATCGCGGGGGTCCAAACGGATGTTCGATGGGGAAATGCCGCTGACAACGTGGCCGCCATGCTGCATTGGCTGCAGGATCCGCGAGCCCGCGACGCTCACCTGGTGGTTTTCCCCGAGTGCATGGTCTCCGGTTACTGTTTCGATAGCCTGGAAGAAGCCTGGCCGCACGCCCAACCGATTCCCGGGCCAGCGACCGATAGCCTCTGCTCATGGTGTTCCCAGCACCATCAATTCGTCGCCTTCGGGATGCTGGAACAGGGCGCAGCGGGTGCCTTGTTCAATAGTTGCGTCTTGATCGGCCCCCGAGGCATCGTCAGTGTCTACCGCAAGGTCCACTTGCCGCACCTTGGAGTCGATCGTTTTACCACCTCGGGTGGTCAGCCCTTTCAGCTTTGCCAGGCCGACGAGCTGCGGCTGGGCTTGCAGATTTGCTACGACGGCGTCTTTCCCGAACCGAGTCGCGTGCTGGCGTTGGCCGGAGCCGACCTGCTGCTGCTCCCCACCAACTGGCCTCCCGGGGCAGATACCTTTGCTCGCTATATCCCCAACGCCCGAGCCCTGGAAAACAACGTCTACTTCCTGGCGGTCAATCGGGTTGGAATGGAACGCGGCTTTCGCTTCATCGGACAAAGTCGCCTTTGCGACACGAACGGTCAGACCCTGGCCGAAGCCTCGGCGACGGAAGAAACCATCCTCGTGGGTGAGATCGATTTATCGCAGGCCAGGAACAAGAAGCTCGTTCGCGTTCCCGGCAAGCACGTGATTGATCGCTGGCGGGATCGACATCCGGAATGGTATGGACCGATCCTGGCCACAGCGAACGAACGGTCCGATCGCCCCTAAACAGCCAGTCGGCCAGTACTATCGCCGA
>JBILTQ010000572.1:0-2799 GCA_044371435.1 Pirellulaceae bacterium
AACGGTTTTTACAAATATATAAAAAGCTTATAACAAGTTTATTATGGCAATTTCACGACAAAACCTAAATATTTAGGTAATTTGTCTCAAATCGGGTTTTAGTTTTCTACTCAATTACTACGACTGGTACCGTTTTCCATGTTTCACCAATCTGGGTCTGGTATTGATAGGTTCCTATTTGTCTTAAACATTTTCCAGAAACCTCAATTTTTTGGTCGTCATAATAGGATTTCTCTTCGTAGTTTATGAGTAATACAAGGACATCGTTAATAATGTCATAATGACGTCGTATTTCCCCTCTAAAGCCTTTTTCATCGGTATAGTTTCTTAGATTTGCAAGGGCTGCATTTGTTGCGGTTACTTGAATAACAGTGATTTCAGAGGATTTCTTTTTTGAATTATTTGTTATACATTCCCCCGGATTTTCAAAAAAATCCAGACCCGAAATGCCGTCGTCAGCATTGTTGGAAGTGGAATAAATATACATGGCGATTATTGTTGCAAAAACGCCAATGATAAAGCCGATTATTAGTTGTTTAATAGATATCATATATTTTACATTTAGTTATGAAAAAAATGTAGCTTTAGGTTATATCTCTTGTTTGTTTGGTTTTTTTAGGTTGGGTTTGCTTGTTTTAGGTTGCGTCCGCTGTGAGATTTTTTTTAAATAGACCAATATTATGAAATCACTAACGTTTGCGTGTATGAGAAGTAGCGGATTCAAAAGTGCTTCACTTTTATTTTTGGCACTGACTTTTATTAAAAGTACGAACCCTTGATTGATCACTAAAACCCGATATTTATTATACACGTTGTTATATTATCGATATATTTTGATGTTAATCAATTCCAAGTTCTTTGTGCATTTTGTGCCATTCTTTTCCAAATTCAATCATTTCCAATGCAGCTTTTCGTTTGTCTTCGGGCAGGCATAGTATGCAAGTGGGATACTGAATGCTTTTGTAATTTACTTTACAATTAGGGCATAACTCCATATTATTTAAATCATAGTTAGAAGCACATCTTTTGCAAGCAGTTAATGTGTCAGAAAATGAAAGATATTTTATATCGTCAGTTAAATAGAGTAAAAATGCTTCTTTACGGATTCTTTCTCCATCTTTGGTTTTAGCTTTTTCTCTTTGAAACCAATATTTTATATTCGATAAATTGTGATTATTTTTCCAATTGTCTTTAGATACAAAACACTTTTCTCGAACATCAAAAGCGTCCTCGTCTGTATAAAAAATTGTGATAAGTTCTTCTAACGATTTATAAATTGGCTCATCAAACTCGTGTTGGCATACTGCACATCGATATTGTGGAAGTTTCCTCACTCTCTTTTTAGGGCGGTTGTCTCCGCAATTTACGCATAAAGGAATCGCTATGTAATCATAGTTATTTACAATATGTTTCTTAAATTCTGATTTATCAATATCAGAATTATTTTCTCTATAAATTTGAGTGTATTTTCTTGTTATTTCTCTTTCGTAGTCGGTATATTTTTTTGGATGAGAACGATGTTGAATCGTTAAAGTGTCTGAACTATCACATATTTCGCATTTTTCTTTAATAATTTTAGCTCGTCTTTCTTTCCAATCTTTAGTATGCCACGAACGTTGTCCTTCTTTGTAATCCTTCCAATATAGTTCCTTGGCAAGTTCTAATGAGATTTTTCCATTAAGCAACTTTTCCCTTAATTCGATACATTCGCTATATGTCAACATGCTTCAATTGTATTTATAAATCATAAAGTTTAATATATTCGAACTACCATCCTTTTTTCTGCTTCAAAGTTCCATTGGACCTGCCACGCCCTACCGTCTATTTGGTCAAGCAAAATGAAGTTATATGAATTTGTTGTAGGATAAAGAAAAAATCTGCCATTCTTCTCTTCGTCTTTAGTTACCCGTGAAATGTCGGATAATGTAGTCTCAAATTGATTGTCTTTCAGACTCCATTGGACTTGCCACATTTGTCCATTTCTTGTATTCAATTTGATAAAATTATATGTATTAGTAGTAGCAAAAAGCCGATAGACAACAGTGCAATCCGTAGAAATGTTTTGAATGGGAGGTTGGTATGTGATTTGAGCAAAAGTTGGCATTGTCATAAATGTAAAAATCAATGTCAAAAAAAATGTTCTCATATTATCCTTTTTTAGTAATGTCCTTTTTTTACGTAGTGTCGGTCTATGCTTACACATAACGTTTTGCAGCTACCGGAAGGTGGCGTTTTCGAAGCACTTCACTGTCAACCAAGCACAAACTTTGATAGAAGTATATAGCTTGATTTAACCACTGAACCGCCACTTTTGGGTAGGTGCTGTTGTGTGCCGTATTTCTTATCATCTTAGATTTTCAACATTAATTGTACCCAATTCAATATCGTGGCTTCTTCCTGTCGGAAAACTTGTAAAACCTGGTCTTATTTCTGTTTTTCTTGTCTCGTGATAATAGGCTGCAAGTATTCCTGTCAGTAAAAATTGAAGTCCGAAGTGGTATTCTTCTTCAGTTGAATGGTTAAATCCAACATATTGTGCCTGTTTGTTAAATTCAGTTTCGCTATTCGGTCTTTTCTTGAAAATTGTAAATGAGTCCAATGCTATTATTGAACCAATGCAATGATCAAAAAAATCTGCTGAATGCGTTGTTTCTATTTTCTTAAATAAGTGTTGGACAATTTCTGTAAATTCCTTTTTCGGCTTAATTTTATTCGAGAAGCCTATCAAACAAGTGCTTGGTCCACGCATAATTTGTCTATTGTATGTCTTTACGTGACACAGTTTTGCTGCATTCATAA
>JBILTQ010000585.1:0-2792 GCA_044371435.1 Pirellulaceae bacterium
GGGCGTCATGCACGCTCATGGTGCGACCTCGAGCACGGAGACGGGCTGGCCGGACAGATCGGCGTGGTAGCGGCGCAGCATGTTGCCTGCCGCGGCAAGGCGGTAGGCGGCCGAGGCGCGCATGTCGGAGAGGGGGGTGAAGTCCTGCGCGAAGGCGGGCAGGGCCGCGGCGACGGTCTCGGCCGTCCAGGGGTGGCCGGTCAGGGCGGCCTCGACGGCGGCGGCCCGCCGGGGGGTGCCCGCCATGCCGCCGAAGGCGATGCGGGCCGATGTCACGCGGCCATTGCCGATGGTGAGGTTGAAGGCGCCGCAGACGGCCGAGATGTCCTGGTCGAAACGCTTGGAGAGCTTGTAGACGCGGAAGGCGGGCGCGGATTTCGGCAGGGTGACGGCTTCGACGAATTCGCCGGGCGCGCGGTCCTGCCGGCCGTAGTCGAGAAAGAAGGCCTCGAGCGGCAGGTCGCGGCGGCTGTCGCCGCGGCGCAGGTGCAGCCTGGCGCCGAGCGCGATGAGCGCGGGCGCATTGTCGCCGATGGGCGAGCCGTTGGCGATGTTGCCGCCGAGGGTGGCGGCGTTGCGGACCTGGAGCGAGCCGTAGCGGCGGATCATGGCGGCATAGCTTGGGTGGTGGCGGGCCATCAGGGTGGCCATCTCGGCCATCGTCAGCATCGCGCCGAGGCGGAGCGTGGTTTCGGTCTCCTCGATCCTGCGGAGGTCGGCGCAGGCGTGAAGGAAGGCCGTGCGGGGCAGGTCGCGGTGCTGCTTGGTCACCCAGAGGCCCACGTCCGTTGCCCCGGCGATGAGCGTGGCCTCGGGGTGATCGAGGTACCAGGCGGCCAGATCGTCGGCGCTGGCGGGCAGGAACGGGGCGTCGGGGCCGGTTTCAGCCTGGGAAGGGTTGGTTTCACCCACCTGTGCGGCGTCGTCGGTCATGTGGGCGGGGATCGGTGCGGTTTCGGCCGCGCGGGCGGCGCGGATGATCGGGGCATAGCCGGTGCAGCGGCAGAGGTTGCCCGCAAGCGTTTCGTCATGGTCGGTCGCGCCGTTCAGATGGGCGGTCGCCATCGCGACGACGAAGCCCGGCGTGCAGAAGCCGCACTGGCTGCCGTGATGGGTGATGAGCGCCTCCTGCACGGGGTGGAGCGTGCCGTCAGGGGCCGCGATGCCTTCGACGGTGCGCACGGCCTTGCCCTGGAGCTGGGGCAGAAAGAGGATGCAGGCATTGAGCGCGCGCGACCCGCGTTCGTCTGTCACCATCACGGTGCAGGCGCCGCAATCGCCTTCGTTGCAGCCCTCTTTCGTGCCCTTGAGGCCACGCACATCGCGCAGCCAGTCGAGGAGCGTGCGCGTGGGGAGGTCCGCCACGTGCACCGTCTCTCCGTTCAGAAGAAACGAGATCATCGGTCCTGTCGTGCCCGCCGCCTTACCGGGTGATCCGGGGCCTTGCGCACCGTCGATGCGGCGTAGACGGCGCGGCCCGCAATTCCCGCCCATTCAAGGGCCGGGCCGCGCGCTTGGCAAGGGGGGTCTTTGGTGTGCCCGGTCTGTGCGCGCGGTCTGTGCGCGCGGGCGGGCCTAGTCGGCGGCGAGGCGGGCGGCCTCGTCCTGGGGCGAGAGGGGGGTGCCTGCGCCGTTTGCGGCGAGCCAGGCGTCGAGCGTGTCGAGCGCGCCCGCGGGGGCATAGCCGCCGGCGCCGCCGCCAGCGGCAAGCGCGAGGCGCGTCTCCCACCCTGCCGGCGCGCGGCAGGCGATGGCGGCCGTGGTCGCGCCCGCGGGGGCTGCGATCTCGATCTCGCGGCAGAGATCGCCGGTCTCGGTCTCGAAGGTCGAGATGGCGCTAAGGCGCGCCCCGCCGGCGAGGGTGGCGCTTTGGCCCGAGGGGAGCGCGGGCAGCGCCTCGTCAAGACCGGACAAGGCGAGGAGGGCGGGGCCGGTCGCGGCACCGTCATCCGTGCGCGGCAGGAAGGCGCCGATGGCCAGACCGGCGAGCAGCGCCACGCAGGCGGCAAGGGGAAGCTGCCAGAGCGGCGCGCGGGGGCGGGGCGTGAAGGCCATGACCTGCGCGGCGGCCGAGGGGGCGGATGCCGAGTCGAGCGCGCGGATGCGGGCGACGAGCGCATCGGGGACGGTCGTGTCGCGGCGCAGGACGGCGATGCGGGCGCGGCTTTGCCGGAAGCCTTCGATCCGGGCGGCGAGCGCGGGATCGGCGGCGGCGGCGGCGGCGACGGAGGCGGCCTCGGCCGGGCCAAGCTCGCCATCGGCGAAGGCCATCAGCGTCTCGTCGGTCCAGGTGGTGAGGGCGGTCATCGCGGCGGCTCCGTCAGCGGTGGGCGGTGTCGAAGGGACTACGCATGGCGCGTCAGCTTATTCCAAGGTCACGCGCGACGGCGGCACGGGCACGCGAGAGCCGGCTCATCACCGTGCCCGGGGGGATGCCGAGCAGGGCGGCGGTTTCGGCATAGCTCATCTCCTCGACGCAGATCAGGTGCATGACGTCGCGCTGGTCGGGCGGCAGGGCCGCCATCGCGGCGCGGGCGGCGGCGAGCATGAGCTGGTCTTCGGTCAGGCGGGCGCCGTCGACGGAGAGGAGGTCGGGATTGTCGGCGATGTCGACGGTGTCGCCCCGGGTGGCGCTGCGGCGCGTTTCGTCGATGAAGGCGTTGCGCAGGATCCGGAAGAGCCAGGGGCGCAGGTCGAGCGAGGGGTCCCGGGCGGCCCGCGCGGTGAAGGCGCGTTCGACGGCGGTCTGGACAAGGTCATCGGCCAGGTCGGCGCGCCGGCAGAGCGAGAGC
>JBILTQ010000266.1:0-7908 GCA_044371435.1 Pirellulaceae bacterium
CCTGGGCAGAGTTCGCGCCGTGAAAAATATCGATGGGACCAGACTTGCCCCATGCCTCAGTCTGCCGCACATCCACCGCCTCCGGTGGGAGCTTCTCAGCCTCGACGGTATCGCGCTCGGCCGCTGGTCGCATAATCCACCAGCATTGACCGCCATGGTTATGCTCATGGTCGACCGTAAATCCCGCCTCTTTCATCATCGGGCCAATCCAGCCGATACAATGGTCGCAATAGTCATGGTATTGATGGAGTCCATTGCGGAGCAAGAAACCTTTGGATGGGCAAGCATACATGTCGATCCGAAAGCTTTGCGGCGACGACGAAGTCGCATAGCCTGCTCCCTCGTGATCGAGGGTATGTCCCCAATACTTTTCCATCCCGGCAATTCCCTGCTGCCGGATCCAGGCCAGCGCATGCCGCTGGGAATCGCCATGGATGGCTTGATCCCAATAGGCATGCACCAGGGACTCACCTCCCTGTTGCCGCAGCCACTCGAAGGTCCACTCATAATGGCCACAGAAATCGTAGCAACCTAGCATCGGACCTCCTCGATCAGCGACAACTCTTGCGGCGGTGTCGTCGGCGACGGCCTAAGGAAGGTTTGGCGGCAAGCTCCATTTCCCCCCTCCACCCGCAGGCTGAATCCAGCCGGCCTGGCCATGGCCTCACCGATGAAATAGCAATGCTGGCAGAAATAGGGAACAATCTCGCGCTGATGTTCTCGCAAGTGATGGATAGCCGGACAGCGATGCACGGTCAGCCGAACCCGATCGTCTTCTTGCTCGACACGCACCTCCGCCTGCGGTTCAGCCGCGAAGAAGGCCCGCCAGTAATCGGCGATCGCCGCGAGACCACCGCTTTGCCAGCGGCGGGAAACCGGCGCAAAGTAGGATGTCCCCATCGCAGTCCAGTAAGCGTGTAATCCCGACCGACCCAGCTGGTTGTGGATAAACCGGAAGGTGGCATTGATGGCCAAATAGAAATCCGCAGCACCGACGGGCTTGGTATCGGTATACGGAAGCGGGGTCGGATCGTGACTCATGCTGTCTAATAGGCCTTCGTGGTGGCGCCACCGGCCGCTGACGGCTGACCGGCCGATTCTCCCAACAACGCATCGAATTCCCGGTCACACTGCGTCAAGTGATTCGTCAAGGCGACGAACTCGCTCCCCATCGCCACAAACTGAGCCCCCAACTCGACGATCACCCGTGCATCTTCATCGGCCCGCACCGGCCGGCCCCAGGCCTTGCCATGTTTCTTGGCGGCGGCGGCCACCAGCCGCTGAGCTTCCAGCATCCTCGGGTCCGAGACATGGGGTGAACACCCCAAGCGGAGCGATAGGTCGCCAGGACCAACGAACAACACATCCACCCCTTCGACCGCCGCAATCGCATCGACGTTGCCCAACGCTTCCGGTGTTTCGATCTGGACGACCAGACACGTTTGCTGGTTAGCCTGCGCGATATAGTCGGCGGGGGCCCCGAAAAAGAAGGCCGCGTCGCGCCCTGCGCCGTCATACCCGCGGTCGCCCATGGGGGGGAACTTGATGGCTTGAACCAAGAAACGAGCTTGTTCCGCCGTCGCCACATGCGGGATCATCAAGCCCGTCGCTCCATCCTCCAGCAAACGGTACAGGCCATTCTTTTCCTTGGTCGCTGGCCGCCAAATGCAGTCGATATCGGCCGCATGATGGCGCGCTAGCATCGTATCGATTTCCCGAGGATCCCAAACCCGATGCTCACCATCGACCCAGATACCATCGTAGTGAAAGTGAGCAGCCATCGCCGGGGCCATTCCCAGCGGCGAACCAATGCAGAAGATGCGAGCCACTTTTCCGGCCCGCAATTTGGCAAGAACCTTCGATTTTCTCATGAAAAAGATCGGCGATAGGATGACAGTAAAACCGCAGCAACACACTAGCCGGGAAGCAGACATCCTAACCGGTGAAGCGCGGCTTGCCTATCAATGATCCCCATCCCCCTCACTTTCGGGGACATCCTCTTCCGGAAAACGAATCCCGCCAGTCATGGCAAGCGGCCAAAGAATCCAAGGGATAACTGGGACGATTTACCCAACGATAGGCGAAACGCCTCGGATCCGACTGGCAAGGCCCCGCCGTAGACACCGACCAATGCTGCCTGGCGATCGGATCATAGGCCTGCCGGTGCGCGACGGCAGCCTTGACCCCGACCGCAAATAACTTCTCGACGGCCACTCCCATGTGATGCCACTGCCCCAAGTCCATGGGAGGTGTTCGCTGGCTGGTCAGGAGTATGGTCAGCCCCTGATGCTGAACCACGGCGCACGGCCCCATGTCAAACCAGTCGCCGGTCATGCTCGCCAGATGGCTGCATTTGTCTTCCAACTCGAAGCGACCCTCGCCGCACCGGAGCAGCGTACACTCCAGCGAATAAGGACCAACGTCTAACTCACTCCCCTTACCGCCAAGCCTCAACTCCAGGCATTGGCCTGTGGCCAGCCCTTGCAGTCGCTGAACACTCTCAGGATCGCAAAGACATACCGCCGCCCGCGGTATCTGATATTCGACCAAACCTCGCAACAAACCTGTCCCATCGCCGGGAGCCCCGCCTCCGATATTATCCGAAGGTTCAGCGATCACCGCCAAGCCATCGAGTTCGCCTTCATCGGCTTGGCGCCGCAACTCCTGCATGACTTCATCGAGCGACGATTCGCGAACGCAGCCAGCCTGGGCGTTGCGCATGGCTTCGTCGACCAACTGCTCCAGCGCCTGCTCGGCCCGGTCGGCCGGCCCATCGGTCACGATCGAAAAACTGACGCCGGTATCCGGGGTGTCGGAGAAAGCGAAACCGGCGATGACGTTCACCGCCCAGAAATCCGCTTGCTCTTTCTCTAAACGCCGCGCCATGGCCAGCAATGATTTCATCGGCTCCTGGTCCGAACCGGTCCCTGGCGGCGGCCAAATGAGCGGGGCTCGCAGCGAGTATTGTCGCGGCATGCGTCCCGCGCGGAAAGCGCGTTCCAGCAGGGCTGCCGCGCGGGTCGCCGATTCGCGGGCATCCCGATGAGGATTCTCCCGATAAGCCACCAAACAGGCCGACCGCTCCGCCATGGCGGGGGAGAAATTCGCATGCAGATCAAAAACGCCGAAGATCGGGACCGAGCCCGCGCCCGGAAGTGCACGCAGCCGTTGCAATAACTCTCCCTCGAGATCGCGGTAACTTTCGGTGACGCACGCGCCATGCAACACCAGGTAGACTGCGTCCAGGTCTTGTTGGAAGGCAGGGCGAGCCAAGGCTTCCCAACGCTCCCAAAGCCGCTCCCAGACGCGGTCCTGGACTATCGGGCCCGGCATGGCGTTGGCCATGATACCCGGCACCACCTCCCAGGAATGCTCGGCCGCAAAATCCAAGACGCCGCCCAACGGCGAACTTTCCCCCCGAGCTCGCCAGAGGGACGGACCTTCCAGCACCGAGAAATCCTCCCAAGCCGTCTGGCCGGGTAGAAAACAATGCGTTTCATGAAACAGGCCGCCTACAAACACGCGCGGCGTTCGGCGGTCGTTGGTCATCGCGGTTGCCTTTGAATCATCGGCAGGTATCGGAAAAGCAAGCTTCACACGACACTCCCTAGCGGCAGGATCGCCAGCTCCAAGGAATCGTTCAGCGTCAGGCAAGCGGAGGTAGCTTGATCTGTCACCTGCGACCTTCGCTCTATGTCATCTTAACGCCAATCGTCGACCAGGGAAACGACCGCCTACATGACCAAGGGATGCCCCCGTCGGTCCGCCAAAGGCACCTCAGTCAACACTCGTGAACCCCGTTGCCCGAGGCAGTCCGCACGCTCCTGGCTAACCCACCATCAGACCCCAGTCATGTCTGATCGGTTATCATGGTCGGGTGAAACCAAGCAGTGCGATCATCATCGCGAAACGCCGACGCTCAAGTTACCCTCGATAGAAAACCTACCGCCGATGCCCAAGCCCCCCGATCAACCTGGCGGCCAGACACCGCTCACGCTGGCCATGCTCCGCGAGCATTTGACAGTCCCGCTCCTGTGCGATGCGCTCGACGCTCACGGCTACTCGCATCAATCGCCCCGTTTGCCGATCGTTCCCTTGACCACCGACGGTCGGTTACTGGCCGGGCGGGCCAAGACGATGCTGTGGGCCGACATGGCCCACGAAGACCCCAACCCCTATGCCCTCGAATTGGCAGCCATCGATTCCTGCCAAGTGGACAGTGTCTGTGTCTGTGCCGCGGCCGGTTCCGGGCGATCGGGAATTTGGGGGGAGTTGCTCACGACAGCCGCCCGCAATCGAGGATGTATCGGGGTCATCGTCGACGGAGCCGTTCGGGATACCGCCAGAATGCGGGCCATGGAGTTCCCGGTCTTCGCGCGCGGCACTAACCCTTACGATAGTCGCAATCGGCAGCGGGTCATCGACTTCGATATCCCAGTCGAACTCGATGGGGTGCGAGTCTCCCCGGGCGATTTGATCGCCGCCGATATCGATGGGATCGTCATCGTCCCCCAGGCGGTCGAACACGTAGTCTTGGCGGCAGCTTGGGCGAAGGTGCATGCGGAAAACCAAGTCCGGGAGGCGATCGTTCGCGGGATGTCAGCGACCGAGGCTTTCCGTACCTTCGGCGTACTTTGAAGCGGCCCTCCAGCAGTGTTTCGCCGCGATGCAACCGATGTACGCCGGAACCACTATCGCAGCCTAGGCGACTAGTCGAGGATGCTTGGGTCAGCCAATTGCAAGTAGTTGAGGGTATTCCGATGCGCGATGCGATCGACGATCGTCTCACCACACCCCATCAGCGCCTCGACTTCCTCGGCGTAACTACTCATCAACTTGATCACCTGCCCCTGCAGCGAAGCGGCATAACTATAAAATGGGGAGTCGCTTCCCCACAGAAACTTATCAGGATAGGCGGTCGCCAGATCGATCATCACCTGGGTCGGATCGCGATAATCGCTTTCGAACCTCCTTTCAGGCGGTGCGACGAAGGATTGGTTATTCACAGCTCCCTGGCAGTGGATAACATGAGCCGAGTTATCGAACCAGGTATTCGGTAAAGCCGCTACGCGGTCTAGGCATTCCCGATCAAAGCGGCAGCTATGAGCCAAGGAAAAACGGACATCGGGGAAGGCTTCCGCTACATCGAGAATATCATGAGCTTGAGCCCAGCGATCCTCCTTGGCCACGCTGCTGTGGATCAAGAGCGGAATATTCCATTCACGAGCCAATTCGAGAAAAACCCGTCCTTCCTGATGCAGTCCCGTGATTTCACTCTGAAGGATGGTGCTTTGGATCTTGATACCGTAGAAAGGAAACTCCGCCCGCAGTTTGACTAATTCAGCCGCCTGCGCCTGGGTTTTGCGTTTTGGATCGACCATGACAAAGGGGATTACATACCGCCCCTCGCTGGGGAAAAGCTGCCGCAGCTCCACGAGCAACCGACGGTTCTCGAAGGCGTAAGGAATGGATTCGATCCCGTCGCTAGCCAATTCGATTTCCCCGCGTTGCAGCTTGGCCATATCGAAAGCTGCATAGCTGACAAAGGGAAAGGCAATCCAATGCGTGATCCCCAACTCCCCGCCGGTTCGCACCATATCGACCAGGTGCTGGGCGTAGGGAAAATCGCCGTGCAGGTAAAAAAGCAAATCGACGCCGAGATGGTTATGACAATCAATTCGCATCGGCTGGCCCTCGAAAGGCAAGGATTGAACCAAGGGTGCCAAGGGCCCCTAGCCGATGAAGCTCAAAGGACAAGGAGTACACCCGAGGCGAGAAATCATTCACCGAGAGTAGCAACATCGAAAATCACACAATGCTGGTAGCGGGCTTCCTTACCACGGCCACCGCTTCGATTTCGAAACGCAACGTCGGCGGCAGGCAGTTGGTGATGGTGGTCCGCGCCGGGAAAGGCTCTTGGAAATATTCACGATAAAGCTGATTGTACCGCGGCAGATCCTCTGGCTCACGAACGTAGTTGCGGGTTTGTACCACGTGGGCCAAATCGCTGCCGGCGGTCTCGAGCACTTGCTTCAGGTTTTCCAGTGAACGCCGAAACTCCCCTTCGAAAGTATCGCTGATAATCTTTCCCTGCGCGTCGACGCTGGCTTGCCCTGAAACAAGAATCAGATCACCAACCACCACACACGGGCTGAAGGGGAGCGGCGAAGTCGGGGTCTGCGGCTGTCGAGGATAAAAAACTGGCGAATCACTCATTTTGGAACCAGCAAATAACGATGGAATGACGACCGGCTTCCCTTGACTTGCGGAAGCTCGTACCAAAGTGGCGACAGAATCAGATAGCCCCGGCGAGCCGACCAACGTCCCCAGCTTGGCTTGGTAAGATAAACCATCGCGATCGGCGCTGCTACTATGGCCGGTCTGGTAGAACGAGCCCGTAAAACGGACCACGACCAACCGGCGGAGATAACCGTCCATTGAGGAGCTTGAGCCCATGCTTGTTTCGAGTCACCCCTTTGTCCGCCATAGTGTGTTCCTCGTCGGATGCGGACTGCTGACCGCCAGCATGGCATGGGGGGCGGATCCGCCCCGGAGGCTGATGGCCCCGGCGATCGTCAAGGACTCCCAGGAAGCTGGGGGTGGGCGCGTCGGCTTTTCCATACTGAGATTGCCTCATCAAAACTTTGCCTTCTACGATCGCGACCACCCCAGTTCCTCGCCGCTGGAATTGAGCGATACCACCGGTCGTCTATACCGCTTGTCGCCGCCGCTGCCGTCCTCCGTACTCAGCCAATCGATCCTGGACAGCGGCGTCCTGAACAATACCCAAGTAATCATGACATCGGCGGGGAAGTTGATCAGCGTCTTCGTCAAAGCTGAAGCCATCGCCCCCGCGCAGGTCGCCGTGGTCGGCTTACCTCGCTACCTGAATGTTTGGATGCGCGAGGCTTTCGAGGGACGAGTCTCCGAACCGCGTTTGGTATGGCGCGGCTATAATGGATCGCAAATGGAGTATGAGCAATTGCCGAGCGGTCGCTTGCTCGTCCCCTTCGGTAGTTTCCAACCGCATGCCCGAGCAGTGCCGCCACAAGGGCGTCATCTGGTTGTCATTCAATATTCCGATGATCAAGGGCAATCGTGGACCGAGAGCCCGTCGAAGCTCAGTTCACCGTGCTATGAAGGCTTCAACGGATCCAATGAAGGAGCTTGCGAGCCAGCCATCGAACGGCTCGATGATGGTCGGCTGTGGATGTTGTTTCGCACCCAGGCCGGGTTCCTCTATGAATCTTTTTCCTCGGATGAGGGTACGACTTGGCTGCCGGCAACCGCCAGTCGTTTTTCCACCTCCACCGGTCCACCGAATATTCTCCGCAGCCGCGACGGCGCCTTGATCGTGTGCTGGAACAATGCCGAACTCCCACCTCGCGTCAACGGCGACGGTGTTTATGGCGGTCGGGATGCCCTGCACATGGCCATCTCGCGAGACGATGGTCGCACCTGGCGCGGCTTTCGCGAGATCTACCTCGATCATCGCCGCAATGATAACCCGGCTAGTTCGGGAGATCGGGGTACTGCTTACCCACTAGCTGCCACCACCGAGGATGGTTACATCGTAGTCCTCGCGGGGCAAGGGGAAGGTGGCCGTCTGCCGATCCTGGTCGATCCCGCCTGGATCGAAGCTACCGAAGCCCGTAGCGATTTTCATCGCGGTCTGAATGACTGGTCGGTTTATAAACATCATGGTCCAGCCCAACGCTGGTGGCGGGCAAGGGCGGTAGGTTGCCAGCTGGTCCATGACCCTGACGATGCCGATCGGAAATGCTTGCAACTGCGGAAAGCCGATGAGCTACCCAGCGATGGAGCGGTCTGGAATTTCCCCAACGGCTGGTCGGGCTCGTTGAAGACCCGAATCTGGCTCGCCGAAGGATGCCAACCAGCCAGCTTGTC
>JBILTQ010000607.1:0-2782 GCA_044371435.1 Pirellulaceae bacterium
TTGGAAAAAAGACCACCGAGCAAGCCGCCAACCACGCCGATAACAAGCACCGCCACCCAAGGACCCGGCGTGAGAAACTCGAGAGGCAACGCGCGTCCTTCATCGAGGGGTCCGAACGAATAGTAATTGCCGAGGAACACAACACAAAAGAGACAGGCCACCAGCACGGTGCGGACAATGATGCCGAGATTTCTTTTGTCGAACTGACGCCCGATTTCCTCGAAAGCAAAAACCAACCCGGCGACCGGCGCATTGAAGGCCGCCGCGATGCCGGCCGCACCGCCGGCCATGATCAAACCGCGTTCGGCCAAGTGCACCGGAAAGCGCGCCCAGCGCCCGACGAGATGCATGAAGCAAGCCCCCAACTGGACCGACGGCCCTTCGCGCCCGATGGAAAAGAGCGAAAACAAACCCAGTGCGGTGAGCAGCGCTTTTCCCGCCGCGACGCGCGGAGAAAACAGCCGCTCGCGCAACTCGCCCGGACCTTTCTCCAGCGCGGCAATAGTCTGCGGGATCCCCGTGCCATCGGTCCAAGGAAAGACACGATCCCGCAACCGGAGGATGAGCAAAAGCCCGAGAGGCATGAGGACGAAAACAGCCCACGGCGCGGACTGCCAGAGCCACGCGGAAAAAGTTGTCGCACTCCGGTCGGCCACAATGAAAAAGAGCGCCCCGGCTCCGGCCATGACCGCGCCGAGCAGCGAAACAAAGACCGCGCGCCAGTTGCCGTGCTCCAACCTCGTTGCCATGATTTGTATTCTGCCGCCTTCCGCCGCGTCAGTCAGCCTGAGTTTTCACATCGCGCCGCGCAGAAGCATGGCAATGAAAGCGAGTAGCGCCGCCACCGCCGCCGCCCACCATGCCCAACTGATACCCTCCGGCTTGACCTCATTGCCGAACTCTTTCTTCACGAACTCATCGTAACTGAATTCCTCGTCCGGCAAATCGAGTCCGCCCGTCGAGTCCGCATCCTCGCGCCACCCCGACAAATGGTCCGCCCCGCATTCCGGACAAGCCGCCGCGCCGCGCGGCACACCCTCCCCGCAGACCGGGCAATTTTCAGGTGTCTTCATGTCTTCGCTCTGCGACCTCGTTGTTCCCTGTGGTTTATTTCTCCCCGAACAACTCCGCCAGCACCGCCCGCGTGTCCGACAAATCCTCGAACAAAAAATCCGGTTTATGCGCCGCGAGTTCCTCTTTCCCGTAACTCCCCGTGGCAATCGCCACCGCGACAAACCCCGCCGCCCGTGCACAATCAATATCCCGCGGCGTGTCGCCGAGGACATAAACATCGTCCGCTTCAAAGCTCATCCCGTGTTTCTCCACCGCCCGCGAGTGCGCCACCGGCCCGAGTTTGTTGCGGTCATCATGGTCATCGGCAAACGCCCCGAACTCGAAAAAATCCCAAACCCCGTAGTGCGAGAGCTTCAACTCCGCCCCCTTCTCGATATTCCCCGTGAGCAACCCGAGCACGCAGTCCTCGCGCCCGTGCAGGGCCTCGAGCAACTCGACGATCCCCGGTAAAACACAACCCTCGCGCCGCGGCAACTCCAAGGCCAGATGATGCACATAGCCGTCGAGCAAATCGGCCACATTCTCCGGCGTGTGCGGAATGGCATTTGCCTCGAACATCTGCCGGACAATGGCCCCATCGGTCGATCCCGCGAAAGAAATCCCCGACAAATCGTCCTCCACCCCGAACCGGTCATGCAAGGCGACCCGCAGCGCATGTTCCCCAGCCCGTCCGGTTAGCAACAAGGTTCCGTCGATGTCGAAGAGAAGCAGCTTTTTGCGCATGAGATCTAACGAAGTTAAACCGCAATGCGCTTTGCAGCAGCAAAAAATCCGGGAAAAACAGAAACGCGCAGCTCTGTTCCGCCGTCAACTCGTCAGCCACCAAGATCCTGCATGATCCGATGCGCAGCGGCGCGTCCGCTCAACAGCGCACCGTGCGCAGTGGACGGATAATCCACGGATGTCGCCTCGCCGGCAAAGTAGACCCGCCCCGGCAATGGTTCACCAAGATGGCGGCGCTGATCCGGCCCCGAACCGACCGCGGCGTATGAGTAAGCACCTTTAGCAAAAGGCTCCGACCCCCAGCGTGTGCCGAGAACCGCGCGCGGCGGCGGGAATTTCATTCCGGTGAAACGACACAACGCATCCATCGCAGACCGTGCCATTGCATCTTCGGACATGGCTTCAACCTCGCGCGCTGCCGGACCGGCGTTCAGAGCCATGAGCACAGGCGAACCAAGAAAGTCCGAAAGGTCGCACCATTCCGACCATGGCTCTCCGTCCGTGCGATGGCGAATGACCTGTTCGGGCGGAAACGCGGTTCCCTCCTCGAAAAGCAAAAACGTTTTTTGGTAGGAACCGAAACCAAGGCCCTTGATGGCGGACTTCTTCATCTCGGGAAGGTCGGGAACGAAACGCACAGAGCCGGACTTGAGAACACCCAGAGGCAATGTGACCAGCACCGATGCGGCGGCCAACTCCACACCACCGCGCAGCCTGAGGCGCGGCGAACTGCCGGACGAGTCGATGAGTTCGACAACCGATTCGGTCCTCACCTCCAGATCTTCGGCCAAGCCCGCGGCCAACGCACCTAAGCCGCCTTGCACCAGGCAATCTCCTCCGCCGAAT
This sequence comes from Pirellulaceae bacterium, assembly GCA_044371435.1. GTDB lineage: Bacteria > Planctomycetota > Planctomycetia > Pirellulales > Pirellulaceae > JAIYDQ01. Next base: position 2,644 of record JBILTQ010000607.1, read on the forward strand.
TCCTTTCCCTCATCCCACCACCATGCCGACAGAGCCGCCGGCGGCGCGGCATAATCGAGCGTAATCGACGAGTAGGCCTCGGCGGCAAGCACCGACCGCTCCGCGGATCCGAGCTTCTCGCGCCGCGCGAATAAATCGA
>JBILTQ010000653.1:0-2780 GCA_044371435.1 Pirellulaceae bacterium
CAGGTCGTCGACCTCGTTGCCCTTGTCGTCCTTGCGGCCCAGTTCCTTCTGGATCGCCTTCATCTTCTCGTTCAGGTAGTACTCTTTCTGCGCCTTCTCCATCTGCTTCTTCACGCGAGACTGGATGCGGCGGTCCACCTGGAGCTTGTCCACCTCGACCTCGAGCACCGACGCGATGCGGTTCAGGCGCTCGAGCGGCGACACGATCTCCAGGAGGTTCTGCTTCTCCTCGATGCCCACCAGCATGTGGGCCGCGATGGTGTCGGCCAGCCGCGCCGGGTCGTCGACCCGCACGGCGGCAATCATGGCGTCGTAGTGCAGGTTGTTCGAGAGCTTCACGTACTGCTCGAACAGCGACACCACGCGCGTCATCGTCGCTTCCACCTCGCCGGCGGTCTCGCGCTGCCGCGCCACCACCTTGACCACGACGCGGAAGAAGCCCTTGTCTTCCTTCCACTCCACCGCCCGGCCGCGGTCCACGCCCTCGACCAGCACCTTGATGTTGCCGTCAGGCAGCTTCAGGCTCTGGACGATGTTGGCCACGCAGCCCATCGTGTAGATGTCGGCCGGCTGCGGGTCGTCGGTCGCCGCGTCGTGCTGGGCCGCCAGGAAGATGCGCTTGTCCTTGCCGAGCGCATGCTCGAGGGCCCGGATCGACGACGGTCGTCCGATGACGAACGGCATCATCATGTGCGGGAACACGACGACATCGCGCAGCGGGACGATCGGGAGGGTTTCGAAGACTTCCATGAATCAGTTGTCGGGAATGCGCGGTGACTTGTCAAGGCGGCGGGGGCGTCTTCCTCCGCCATACGGGCAGGTCCGTCGGGCTGCCGGCGCGCCGCGAGGCGCTTCCGGACCCGGCCCTGCCAGGATGGGCGTGCGACCCGGACCCGGCCGGGCGCCCTGCCGGATCCCCGGCAGGCGGGCCCCACGGCGCCCCCGTACCGGAGCCGCCGCGGGCAAACGGGACGGTTACCCGGCCTTCTCCATCACCGTGATCGGCTTCTCCTTCGACTCGACGACGTCGCGCGTGATGACGCACTCGCGGATCTTCTTCTGACCCGGCACCGTGTACATCACGTCGAGCATCAGCTCCTCGATGATCATCCGCAGCCCGCGCGCGCCGATCTTGCGCGTCAGGGCCAGCTCGGCAATCGCCTCGAGCGCGTCGTCGGTGAAGCGCAGCTTCACGTTCTCGTACTCGAGCAGCTTCACGTACTGCTTGGTGATGGCGTTGCGTGGCGTGGTGAGGATCTGCACCAGGGCCGGGCGGTCCAGCTCGTGCAGCGTCGCCACCACCGGCAGGCGCCCGACGAACTCCGGAATCAGCCCGTAGCGGATCAGGTCCTGCGGCTCGATCTTCTCGAGCGTCGTGCCCACGTCCTTGGGGTCGAACTGCGACTTCTCGGCCTTGAAGCCGAGGGTCTTCTTGCCGACACGCCGCTCGATGACCTTCTCCAGGCCGACGAACGCGCCGCCCGCGATGAACAGGATGTTGGTCGTGTCGACCTGGAAGAATTCCTGGTGCGGGTGCTTGCGGCCGCCCTGCGGCGGCACGTTGGCGACCGTGCCCTCGAGGATCTTCAGCAAGGCCTGCTGCACGCCCTCGCCGCTCACGTCACGCGTGATCGACGGGTTCTCGTCCTTGCGGCAGATCTTGTCGACCTCGTCGATGTAGATGATCCCCTGCTGCGCCTTCTCGATGTCGCCACCGGCGGCCTGCAACAGCTTCAGGATGATGTTCTCGACGTCCTCGCCGACGTAGCCGGCCTCGGTCAGCGTCGTTGCGTCGACGATCGTGAAGGGCACCGACAGCAACCGCGCCAGCGTCTGCGCCAGCAGCGTCTTGCCCGTGCCCGTCGGCCCGATCAGCAGGATGTTGGATTTCTGCAGCTCGACGTCGTTGCGACCCTTCGACTGCTTGGAAATCTCGATCCGCTTGTAGTGGTTGTAGACCGCGACCGCCAGCCGCTTCTTCGTCTGCTCCTGGCCGATGACGTACTCGTCCAGGAACTTCTTGATTTCCTGCGGCGTGGGCAGCGACGAGCGCGTGCCCTTGGCCTCGAAGCGATTGTCGTCCGCGATGATGTCGTTGCAGACCTCGACGCACTCGTCGCAGATGAAGACGGTCGGGCCGGCAATCAGCTTCCGGACGTCGTTCTGGTCCTTGTTGCAGAACGAGCACCGGAGTACTTCGTTCTCGCCGTTCTTCTTCACCATGGGAGTCGGACCCGTCTGCGTCACCGGCACCGGGACGACCGCGCGCGAGCGGACGTCGTCGGGCGGTCAGCTGCGCTTGCGGAGGACATCGTCGATGATACCGTACTCGCGCGCCTGCTCGGCCGACATGATGTAGTCGCGCTCGGTATCGGCCTGCAGCCGCTCGAGGGGCTGGCCCGAGTGCTCGGCCAGGATCTCGTTCAGCCGGTGCCGCATCCGCAGGATTTCCTTCGCGTGGATGTCGATGTCGGTGGCCTGCCCCCCGACCCCGCCCTGCACCCAGGGCTGGTGGATCAGGATGCGCGAGTTGGGCAGCGCGTACCGCTTGCCCTTGGTCCCGCCTGCCAGCAACACCGCACCGAACGAGGCGCACTGCCCCAGGCAGTACGTCGAGACGTCCGGTCGGATGTACTGCATCGTGTCGTAGATCGCCAGGCCCGCGGTGATCGAGCCGCCGGGGCTGTTGATGTACAGCAGGATGTCGCGTTCCGGGTCCTCGGCCTCGAGGAACAGCATCTGCGCGATCACCAGGCTCGCCACCGTGTCGTCGATGGGCG
>JBILTQ010000009.1:0-33059 GCA_044371435.1 Pirellulaceae bacterium
CGCTGGACGCAGACTTTCCCGCATCCCTCCACCGGCCAGCAGTTGTCCCTGGAGGGGGGAAATATTGCGGCCAATGAGCTTGTCATTTACGCAGGAGCCCGGGACTTGCCAGAAAATCAGGTGGCGGTTGGCGGCCCTGGCGGTTACGGCTGGCGCGGGACCGCCGCCTGGGGCCAGGTGGTGGCCGGGCGCGGGCAACCGAATGCAACCGGCGGCTCCCCTACCGACTTCGCCACCTGGGGTGGGTCGCTGACCGTCGACCCCACGGTCCAATGGCATTTGGGCTCGACGACTGACGGGTTGACCAGCCAGAGCTATGATTTCCTCAGCGCCGTCAGCCACGAGATCGTCCATATCCTCGGTTTTGGGGTCAGTGGCAGCTGGAATCGCCTGGTCTCGGGCAACGTCTTTGTCGGAGCCAACAGCGTTGCCGCCTACGGCGGGCCGGTCCCGCTGTCAGGCGAACTCTCCCATTGGCGCGAAGGGACAGCCAGCAGCGGGCAGGAAGCCCTGATGGACCCTTCGCTCAACAACACCGGAATCCGGAAATTACCAACCCCCTTGGATTTAGCGGGATTGGCCGACATGGGCTGGAGTTTGGTGTCGCAGCAAGCTCGGGTCGCCGGCTCGCACACCTATGGCGACAATGGGAATTATCCGATCGAAGTGATTGTCATCGGCGATCAAGCCGGTCGACGGACGATCCCGGTGGCTACAGCCGCGATCACCAACCAGCCCCCAACGCTGGTTCAGGGAAGCGATCGAGTCGCTCGTCAAAACTCCCCTCTCCTGTTGACCAACCTGGGTATTTTCGAGGACCCGGGTTTCGGCAACTCCGAGTCGTTCCAGTACGAGATCGATTGGGGGGATGGTTCGGCCGTCGAGCGTGGCACGGCCACCATCGATCGCGTAGGATCACCAGGGGTGAAGACCGCCGGATCTTTTGATGGAAGTCACACCTATGCTCAGACCGGTAGCTTCCGCGTCCGCTATCGAGTGACCGACGACGATGGTGGCAGCGATGAAAAGAGTTTGAACATCCTGGTCAGTGGCCCGCCGCAAATCCAGCTGACGCTCGACCGCGAAGCGGTCGATGAGGACGCGGGAGCCAATGCGGCCAGCTTGCAGTTCATCCTCAGCGGTATCGATCCTTCGCTACCGACAACACTCTCCTTCACCAGCAGCGATTTGTCGGAAGCTAGCATCGTCCCGTCGATTATTTTGCCCGCCGGGGTAGTGCAGGGAAGCGTTCCGATCAACGCCGTCGACGACGCCCTGCTCGACGGGACGCAAAGCGTTCAGTTGACAGCCCAACTGGGGAGTGAGGTCAGCGCGGCTGCCACCCTTCAAGTACGCGATCGCGAGTGGATCCAGCTCTCCTTGAACCCTTTGTTTGTTCGCGAAGATGCCGGCCCCGGCGCGGCTGTCTTGCGGGTAACGCGCAGCGACGTCGCTGAACCGACGGCTCGCCAGATTTTCCTGAGTTCCTCCAACGAGCTGGACGCTACTTTGCCGCCCTCGGTCCTGATCCCGGCCGGGACCGCCTTCATCGATGTTTCGATCACGGCGGTCGATGACTCGGAGTTGGATGGAGCCAAGAGCGTTTTCTTCAGCGCTGCGGCCGCTGGCTTTTCCACCGTCCATATCGGCCTGACCTGCCTGGACTACGAGCCGATCCAGTGGGTAGCGCCGAACGTCGAGATACATGAATCGCCCCAATCCCCAGGGCAGACAGTCGCCCTGACGGTACCAGGACCGGTGGGAGTTGGCGGGGCCGTCTTTTCGCTACAGGTCAACGAAGCCAACCAGATCCAGCTACCGGCCAGCGTGACTTTAGCTCAAGGCCAACAGTCGGTGCTGGTGCTCCTTCAACCGCTGGACGACGCGATCGTCGAAGGCAACAAGCTGCTCCAGGTCACGGCCACAAGCCAAGGCTACGTCAGCGCCACCTTGAATATCCTGTTGATCGACGACGATCGTTCGCCATGGACGAATTCGTCGAACATCTATGATGTCGATGGCTCGCAAGCACTCGACCCGATCGATGTGCTACAGGTAATCAATTTCCTCGAACGCAATGGACCTGGAACCCTCCCGCCGAACCGCGATCCGCTGGGGCCACCCTACGCGGATGTCAACGGGGATGGGATCATCAGCCCAATCGATGTCTTGATCGTCATCAATGCGCTGCAGCGGAGCGCCGGTTAGACTATCATCTCTGCATCATGAAGCTTCTTTACCTCACGGCCGGCGCGGCCGGCATGTACTGCGGTTCCTGCATGCTGGATAATGCCTTGGCCCGCGTCATGCTCCAGCAAGGGCATGAGGTGCTGCTGACCCCGCTCTACACCCCCATCCGCACCGATGAGGAAGACGTTAGCTTGCATCAGGTCTTCTTTGGCGGGATCAATGTCTACCTCCAACAAAAGTATGCCTGGGCCCGTCATCTCCCAGGTTGGCTGGAAGCCTGGCTGAACCAACCGTGGCTGATCCGCCGACTGACCGCCAACACCGGCAAGACTTCACCAAAACTCCTCGGTGCCCTGGCGATCTCGATGTTGCGGGGGACCGATGGCTACCAGCGGAAGGAAGTCTTCCGCCTGTGTCGTTGGATCACCGACGACGTTCAGCCCGATGCGATCCTGCTGACCAATCTCCTCATCGGCGGTTGCCTGCCTGAATTGCGGCGGCAGCTTCGCCAACCGATCGAAGTCATCCTGCAAGGTGATGATATTTTTCTGGATGCCCTGCTACCAGCCGATCGCGAAGTAGCGATTGCCGCCATGCGGAGGCTGGTTCCCTATGTCGATCGCTTTATCGTCCACAGCCGCGACTACGGAAATCGGATGGCGGAACTGCTAGCCATCCCCGCCGATCGATGGCGAGTCGTCCCGCTGGGGATCGATACCCAAGGCTTCACCGCAATCGGATACCAAGCCCACCTTGAACGGCTGGCCAAGCCGCCGGAGGAGCCGATTTCCCTCGGTTATCTCGCCCGCATGGCTCCTGAGAAAGGCTTGCATCACCTGATCGATGCTTTCATCGAACTGGCAACGCGTCGCGATCTTCCCACCTTGAGGCTGGAGTTGGCCGGCTGGATGGGACCGCAGCACCGCACTTTCTGGGACGAGCAGCGGCGAAAGTTGAACGCGGCCGGTCTGGATGGCCGATGGTCGTACCACGGCAGCCTTAGCCATCAAGCGAAAGTCGACTTCCTGCATCATTTGGATTTATTGAGTGTCCCCACGGTCTATCGGGAACCCAAGGGGCTGTTTGTCCTCGAGGCAGTGGCCGCGGGAGTCCCCTACGTCCAACCAGCCCATGGGGCTTTCCCCGAATTGCACCAGCGACTGCAGGCGGGTTGCCTGTTCCCGCCCGAGGATCCTGTCGGCTACGTGGATCAGTTGGCCCGACAGATCTACGCCATCCACTCGCAGAGAAAGCAAACCGCCCCCGGTTCGACGCCGCTCGCCCCCAGTCCTTCCCTGATCGAAAGTTACCAGCAGCGGCTGGAGGAAATCTCGATCGGCTTCATGGCGAAGCGCATGCTTCAGCCGCTGCTCGCCTCCGAGAACAGGGCCGGCCATGAAACGCGCCGTCGGTAGCGCGGCGTTCAACCGCGTTCAACCAGATCCGCCAGGCACCGCGCCGTCCCGTGGGAGAGGGTGAGCCCCGAACCGCCATGGCCATAGCCGTGGTAGAGTCGCGGCCGTGTCGGGTCCCGCTCCACACGAACGGCCGACCGCACGGGTCGTAGCCCTACCAAGTTCTCACGGCGTTGTCCGCGAGCCAACGCCTGGCTGAATACCCGGCAGTTGCGATGGATGGCTTCGCACTCGTCGTCGATAGAAAATCCAAAGGACTGGCGCGGATCGAGGTGGGACTGCTCGATGGCTGTCCCGCCGCAAATCACATCGTTCGCCGAACCGGTTCGGGGGACGATGTAAAGCGGCCGCTGCTTGAACGGACCGCGATGGAGCGATACCGCCGTCTTTTGTTCGTCCGTTTCTACCCGGACCACGTGCCCGGCGAGCAACCGCATCGACCGCGTGGGCGGATCGTCCTGGCACAAAAGCTTTGCCCCCCAACCGGTGCAGTTGACCACGATTGTGTCGCCGACCAGCAGCTCGTCAAGCGAAGCTACCCAGCGAGACTGGATGGCGGCTCCGGGCTGACGGAGAAATAATTGTTCGAGATAGGCCAGGTAATCGGGCATCCTGGCTACGACGCTTTGGAACTCCACCGCCTCTACGAATTCCATCCGGCCGAGGTCGGGGAAGTCGACGCTTTCGGGGCGTTCCAGCGTCAGCCAGCGGAACTGGATGCCAGGGAGGTGCCGCCACCAGTAGGCCTGTTCCAGTTCGCCTCGCAACTCCTTGGCACCCTCAGCCGTGAGCAGTTCGCGAAACGGGCAGAGGCTCGTTCCGGTGCCAGGCGTGCCGGCCAGGCTCTGCAGGTAGCTGAGGGTTTCTTCCCCCCACCGCCGATCGTAGTCTCCGATCCAGTAGGGAGCCCAATAGGCGGCCGCGACGGCCGAGGTGGTCTCGGCTGGACGTTGCCCTGAAACTATGGTCACGGAGTGGCCGCGGCGGGCCAATTCATTGGCAACGCTCAATCCGATAACCCCTGAACCGAGGACAGTAATCTGCATCACGGATACCCTGCGAACCTTTACCCTTCCACCATCGCTGGCGGTAACAGCCTTCGGCTACCACACGCCGAAGGCTCTTATCATACCCCCATCCACCCTCCTCGGAAGTGCCGCGAAGGGCGAGCCTCGGCCATCCGCGGATCCTGCCGCGTCGCAGATCCAAGCGATGATACGGCCGATGAGGCGATACGGTCGATGAGGCTGGGAGACGCTCGCCGCCAAGATGGCTTTTTCGCGGAGCCGAGGATCGCATATAAAGGGAAGGATGAAAACTCCGCCAGCTCCCTCGACCACCCCACCGCCAAGCCCGCCCAGCGGAGATTTCTCTCCATCCAGTGGCTTGTTCCTGAACATCGCCGCTTACAAGTTTGTTTCGCTCGACGACCTTCCCCGTCGCCGTCGCGAGCTGTGGCAAGCAGCCCAAGCGCAGCACCTTTGCGGTACGATCCTGCTGAGCCCGGAAGGGATCAATCTGTTCCTGGCCGGGCCGGAGTCTGGCATCGAAACCTTCCTGGGACGGGTGACGGCCGAGCCCGGCTTGGGGGAGTTGGTGGTGAAGCGAAGTTGGACCGATTTCCAGCCGTTTCGCCGACTGTTGGTCAAACTGAAACGGGAAATCATCGCCTTCGGTATCGATTCGATTCGACCTGAAAAAGCGACTTCGCCCAAGCTCACACCGGAAGAGCTGAAAGCCTGGCTCGATGCCGGCCGGCCGGTCACCTTGCTGGACACACGCAACGACTACGAGGTCGAGTTGGGGACGTTCCAGCAGGCTATCGACCTGGGGATCCATCACTTTCGCGACTTCCCCCAGGCCGCAGCCGCGATTCCCGAGGAGATCAAGGCTCGGCCGATGGTCACGTTTTGTACCGGCGGGATCCGCTGCGAAAAAGCCGGGCCGTACCTGGAGCAGCTGGGTTTTCGCGAAGTCTATCAGTTGGATGGGGGAATCCTGAACTACTTCGAGCGATGTGGCAACAGCCATTACGAGGGGGACTGTTTTGTCTTCGATCATCGGGTCGCGGTCACGCCGGAACTCAAACCGTCTGGCGCCAAACTCTGTTTCGCTTGCCAAGCCGTACTGACCGCGGATGACTTGGCGTCGGAAAAGTACGCCAGCGGTATCTCTTGCCCCCACTGCTATCGCTCGCCGGACATCCAGCAGCAGGGTCGCTTGGAACGACGCCGCCGACAACTCCGGGAGCTCGCCACCAACCTGCCTGGTTCGCAACCCTACGAGAACCGCCTGCCGATGTATGTCGGTCGAGCCCACCGCGGTAGGCAACTGCTCGATTGGCTGACGGAGAACTACCGCGGCCATTCGCGCGAAGCCTGGCTGGCTTGGATCCAAGCCGGCCAAATCGTGACCGGGACGCAAGCTTCTACCGCCAACCAAACCGTTCGCCCCGACCGGCAAGTCGCCGAAGGCGAAGTGTATGTGAGGGTGCTCCGCGATCATTGCGAGCCCCCCGTCAATGCCGATATCTCTTTGATCTACGAGGATCGGTCCCTGGTCGTCGTCGATAAACCGGCGCCGTTGCCGGTCCATCCCTCCGGTCGTTTTTGCCGCAACACCTTGGACTATCTCTTGAGTCTCCTCTATCGCCCGGAAAAACTCTTCCTGGCTCATCGCCTCGATGCCCACACCACTGGCCTGGTCCTGTTCAGCCGTCGGTATGCAATCGCGGGCAAGTTACAGCAGCAGTTCAGCCGGAATCAGGTCGACAAACTCTACCTGGCTCGCGTGGTTGGCCACCCGCAGCAGGACGCCTTGGAATGCCTTGCTCCGATCGGCCAGCGAACGACATCCGGCGGCGGCCGAGCGATCGATGCTGCTGGCCAACCCGCCCGAACCGCCTTTCGTGTCCGCAGTCGATTGCCCGACGGAACGAGCCTCGTCGAATGCCGACCGCATACCGGCCGCACCCATCAAATCCGCTTGCACCTGGTTCACCTGGGTTTCCCGATCGTCCACGATCCACTTTATAACGAAGGCTCCACGCGACTGGACCCGATCGCCCCACAACCGGCCATCGCGTTCGCAGCGTCCGAGGACGACGAGGAATGCTCGGCCGAACCGCGAGAGGCTTTGGGGCTGCATTGCTGGAAGCTTGCCTTGCGTCATCCGGTCGATGGCCGCCAGATCGAATGGGAAGCTCCACTCCCGGCTTGGGGTCGGTCCTTGGCCTGAGGTCCTGATCGCGGCGGCCGAGGACCGATCCCCGCCGCGGTCCTCGACCGAATCGGCCAGCCCGGAACTACAACACCGCTCGCAACGGGTTATTCCGTCAAGGCTCGGCTCCGATATTGGCTAGGACCTGCACCTCGTTTCGGGCTGGCCCCTCGACGAGGATCCGGCGATTTTCCCCGACCAGCGAATTTCCGTGGATGACGATACTCTCGGTAGCGGCCACCGCATCGACGCGGATCGCGGCGATTTGACTGGACGAGGTTCGAATCCAATTGCCGCTCACCAAATAATCACGGGTCGGTGATTGCGTCGGTTCCTTCCGCGCCTCGTTGATCGTGATGTTGGCATTCCACACGTAGTCCGGGGGTGGTCCGTTGGGTTTACGACCGTTCAGCTCGAACAGATTCCCGGTGATGACCAGGCCGATACAGTCTGGTGCCCACAAACCTTCGCGGCCACTTCCCCGGACGATGTTGCCGGCGAACACGCAGTTCCGACAACCGCGTTCGATGGTCGCTCCGCGCGAACCATTTTCCACCACCAGGTTTCCCTGACCGATGACCTCCTCGCATTGCTCGAGGAAGAAGCCGCCCATCTTCGCTCGATAGATCCCGTTCTCGGCGATCGTGCCGCGGCGACAGCGATAAAAATGAGTCCCATCCGAGCGAGAACGCTCGAAGCGCGAGCCGCGGACACGGAAATCTTCCACGAAATAGCAGGCCACGTCGCCTTGATCCTCGCGGACGCTCCCCGGCTCGCCGCGTTCCTGGGATAGGTACTCTGGGTAGCGCTTACAGCAATTCTCGACGACAACATCCTCCACCCAGACATCCCGGACATAGTTGGATTCGCTGCCGAAGATTCCAATACCATTGCTGCTGAGATCCCGGAAATGCATCGCTTCAATCCTCAGCTGACGGCTCGGACCGCGAAGGAAGATACCGCGAATATTCACTCCGTCCTTCCATCGATCATTGCGTCCTACCACCGTACCACCGTACAGCGACACCTGGGAAACGCCGTCCCCCTCAAACAGGGAGGCGTCGCGATTGCACGTCTCCGACCAGCAGAACTCCGCCCCACGCATATCCAAATCGCTGTGCGACCGCAATTTCCAACCTTCGCCGTCTAATCGATAGACCATCGGCAAGAACCGCAAACGACACCGCCGAGCTGCCGCTTCATCGATCGCCGTCTGGATCGCGGCGTGATACGACACCGAGCCATCCCGCGCGAAGTCCGCTGGCAACCAAGCCGCCAGGCTAACTTCCGCCTGCTCAGCCAGGCCCCACAAGCTAAGGCACAACCAGCATAAACACAGTCGTGGGAGAGTTGGCCAAAACGACGGCGGAGGAAGTGGAACGAAGTATCGCATGATTTGAAAGATCCGAGGTTAGTCCATGAACAATAGCGACCGGCGGCCGGGCGGAATCGCATCCGACCCGCTTTCGCTGAGCGATGCAGCGCTGGGATTGCGACGCTAACGCCAAGCTATACTCGCGTTGGGCCAGGCATGAGGATTGGCTCCAACCAGCTCCTCATGGCGCGCTCCTCAACGCGGAAGCAGCACCAAGGAACGCTGGCTGCCCGAGGGGAGTGAACCGCCAGGTGCCCGAGGAGGAAACGTCGCCCGCGGGTCCCGACATGGCTACTGAGGTAAGTCCAGGATTCCCTTGCCGAAGCCAGCTTCTGGGCTTTCCGCGGCATCCGTCGAAGGATTCGTCCGAGGCATCGCGACCTCGTCGGACCGCTGGGAGGCTTCGGGAAAGTGTGGCTTGGGAGGACCCGTCGGCGATAAAGGTTCGCCCGCCGTCGAAGGCTCGGCGGTCCCCCCGGCGACTAACGGTATTTCGAAATAGTCGTCGTCGTATCGCGATTTGTAGCCGGGCAACTTGGCCCGTTCCAACTCCAGTTGGTATTCGCGGATGACCGCCGCTTGAATCATATCGCGACAGGGCTGGTTGATCGGATGAGCGATATCCGCATACAAGCGATTCGAGCTTGATTCTTGATCGCGAAAATCGTGACTTCCCCGCAAACGAACCCCGCATTGATTGCAGTAGTTGCTGCGAAGATGATTCTTATAACCGCACTTGTTGCAACGCCCGGTCAGTTTACGGCTGGGCATGGCGACGAAGGGAGCCGACGTCCCCTCGATAATTTTGAGGTCGCGAACCACAAAACAATGATCGAAAGTGATCGAACAGAAAGCGCGCAACCGGTCCTCCGAATCCTCCATCAATTTGATTCGAACCTCGGTAATCTCCATCGCGATCTACTCCTCCCGAGTCCTCTCGACTGTCTCGCGCTCCATGATGCGATCAAAGCTTAGCGGTTATCGGGCTGCCATTCCAGCTACCGTAGCTCGATATTCGAAATCTGCTGCTCAATAGCGGGGGCATTCCAGCCCTTAACAGCGTATGCTCGCACCTGCAACCGCTCCTTGATCCTAGCCGCCATCGCCTCCGCCTGGTCCTCGCTATCGACAATAAAATACATGGCCGAACCGCTACCAGTCATGCAGCAGGCATCGATCCGCCAGCCATCCTTGAGTAGCTTAGGCACCTGGACAAGCCATGGATTGTCCTCGGCAGCTGCGGTTTCGAGCCGGTTGAAGAGATTCATGGCGATCTCGCCGGAGGTGGGTCGCTCGAGGGCTGCCAGCATGCGGTCGATCGGTTGGGGCTGAAAGGTCGACAAGACCGGAGCCAGTCGCGAGAAAATTTTTGGTGTCGAACATCCCTGCGGTGGGTGAATAACCACCGCGTGGAAGGGGGGGACCAGCGATAGGGGCTGAACGAGTTCGCCTCGGCCCGTACAACGCGCTGCCCAACCGCGGCCCCCGGCAGCCTTCCCCTCCAAAAAGAAGTTGATATCGGAGCCGAGACTGGCCGCCAGGCGGTGGGCTAAGAGGGGGTCATAAGGTAGCCCCCAAGCGAGGAAGCCACCGACGATTGCCGCAGCCGCATCCGCGCTCCCGCCCCCCAGCCCGGCTTGGGCCGGAATCGCCTTGGCTAACTCGACCCTCATCCCCTGTCGAACCCCGGTTGCCTGCCGCAGCGCCGCCAAGGCGCGCAATACCAGATTGCTCGCATCGGTGGGAATGCGCCAAGCCCCATCTTCGGGGGCCAAGGGTTCGTAACTCTCCCCCTCGCGCGGGACCATCGCCAGCGTCAAGTCGTCGGTGGCCAGCGGGTGAAACCTGAGCCGATCGGTCAAGGAAATGGCGATGATCACGGTATCGAGGTCGTGATAACCATCCCCTCTCCGCCCGATCACTTCCAGGAACAGATTGAGCTTTGCCGGAACCGTAATCGTCCAAAGATCGTCGTGAGGATGAATGAGCATCGGCTTCGGCAATTATTCGAGGCGTTCCAGATCGGATCCGTTCAAAGCCCCTTTCAAATCCGGCTCGGGGATTGGCAACGGGAGCGGGGAGGGAAGCGGTGGCAAGGGATTGGGAGGGCTGCCATCAGGGGCTGACGGCAGCCGCAAGTCGGTCTCTGCCGGCAACGCGGGAGACTTGCCGGGTGAGAGCGTGTTCGAGCGACGCGAACTCGAGTCGCTACCCTGGCCCGGCGTCAGCACCGTCTCGCGGGATGGGGGAGCTCCTCCAAGTGGATCCCCGCTGGGCTTGGGAGGTCCGCGATCATGCAACGGATTATGGAACAGCCCGAGTTGCTCCCGAGCCCAGTCCTGCCATTCCAAACGTCGATCGAAAAGCAGAAGGGCATGAAGTTGATTCTGCAATTCATCGTCGAAAAGCTTCATCCGAACCTTGGCCCGAGCGAGGTTACCAAGGTACTCAGGATTGGTGGGGGCCAGCTGATTCGCTCGCGCGTAGTACTCCAACGCTTCGTCAGGACGAGCAGCCATCTCCATGATCAATCCGAGATTGTTCAGCGGGGCTGGATCGTTCGGCAACTGATCGACCGCGATTTCGAATTCGGTCGCCGCGTCGAGGAAGTTGTGCTGGTAATAATGCACCAACCCCAAATTATTGTGGGCGATGCCGTTTTCACCATCGATCGCAATCGCCTGTTCAAAGCAACGCTGCGCTTTGGGAAAATGATTCTTTTCGACATACTCGATCCCCTTGGCCACCAACGCGTGGGAAGACGCCTGCCGCTCGGCGATGTTGACCGCCACCACTTCCTCGTGTCTTTGCTGGACCAGCCGGCAGCCGCCACCAGCCAGGATCAGGCCAAGGCCGATCCACGCATGGGACCAATGAATTCTTAGGCTGCATCCGGGCATGGGTTGGTCGATGAGAGAAAGCCGCTGGGCGCTGTAGGGTTGCGGGAAATCGCGCGATCGAGGCTGAGACGTTGCCATCTGTCCCCAAGGCCATCCACGATCCCGTTTAGCTTTTCGGGGAAAAGATCAGCTGCGTCAATGTCATCTCGACGCTCCAGCTCTCCACATCCGACCGCGACCGAGTCGCTGGGGAGAGGACCAGGTCACGCACCGATAGCCCGGCCTCGTTATCCTGGAGGGTTTCGACAAACTGCACAAGCTGCGGTAACGTGACTTGATCCAAACGAATCGTGGTATTACGGCGTTGATAGCTGCTATTGGTTTCCTTGGTCAGCTGCCCGGGATCGAAATTAAAAGCCGTTTGGGAAGACATCCCAGCCATCTGAAGGGCAGCCCGAATACGATGCTGGAGATCGTCCGGCGTTTCTTCCGTTAGCGATGCCATCCGCGGCTGGTTTTCCAACAGGCGGATTTGCCCCACGCGATACTGGCTTTCCTCCAGCCTGGCCAAGGCCTCCTCGACCAACCGGTTTTTCTCCGTCAGGATACTCCCCATCCAAAAATTGATCCCCAGCAGCCCGACTCCGAGCAGGGCTGCCGGCAACAGCAGGCGTGGTATCGAACGCTCGATCATCGCTGTCCCCCTCCCTTCTTCATCGGTAAGTCGCTGCGTAATTTCCCGACAAAGGTAGCGGAGACGGAACCATCTTCCCGTTGATTCATCGATGGCGGGTCGATGACGAAACCGGCCGCCTGCAGCTTATTGGTCAAGGCGGTCGCTTCCTCGAACGATGACAAACCGACCTCGGCCTGGAATTCGCCGTTGTTGATGGCTAAGCTGGTCACCCGCAAGCCTGGCAATCCGGCCATGGCGATCAAGGCTGCGTGGAGCGGAGGCAAGGCCGAAATCGGCTGGGCTACTTCACCTCCACTATTCCTGGCGCCTTTGGCCTCGAGGTACTTGCGAGCGATGGCATCACTGACTCCTTCGGGCACGGGCACTCCGGGAAAACCTCGCTCGAACAAGGCCCGCTCCGCACTTTCCACCGCCGAGACTTGATCTGCCAGCGCCCGGCTCTTCCACCACCAGGCCAAGGGCAAACAAGCCATGACCGTCAGCCCGGCCACGACCGCCGCCGCTATCCACCCACGCAGGCTTCGATAGCGATCCGCGCCGGCGACCTCTCCGTCGCGGAGATCGAACCAGGGGGTATCCGACGAGCGGCACAAACGGTTGGCCGCCCGCTCGCACCATACGGCCTGCGAATCGGTGGTGACTTCCTCCAAGGCGTCCCCTTGGAGGGACTGGATCAGAGCCACCGTCTCGGGACTGGCATTGCAAAGCCGCCAGCGTCGCTCCCCGGTTTGAGCTGCAAAAGCTCGCAAACTCAAGCGGCGGTGGGCCCAGTCTCCTTCCAGGTGATGCCACCACCGCAGACCGTCGGCGGTGAAATGCCACAAGTCCCAGTGATCCGCCGCTTCCCACAAGACATTCCCGAGGAAGGTCCCCTGCTGGTGGAACCATTCCTCGCAAGCCAACAAGGGGACTGGAGCGATAGCGCGTAAATGCAAACCCTGGTCGCTCAGGGCGGACAGCCAGGGAATGATGGCCTGATGATCGATGGCGCATACCTGAAATTGGCTCCCCTGCACGCGAAAGCTGGCGGCCATCCGCTCCGCATCCAAAGGAAGGACGGTCTCCGCCGCAAATTTGAGCCGCTGAAGATCGCCAGCGGTCGCTTTCCCCTCCAACATTCCTTGGGCAAACAAGGTCGACCGCGGGTCTGGACAGTAAACGATCGCATCGCGCGATACCGACACCGTGCGCCGCGCCTCTTGCATCAGTTCCAGGATGGCCACCGCCAGCTGCTTGGGCTCGGTGGCCGCTTCGTTGAATTCAGCGGTGAACTTAGGCCCGATCGAAATCCTGAACCACCCGTGCTCCTGCCGTATCAAACACGCCTGCCTGGCCATTACGGGGGCACCCGCGCAGAGCTGGAAGGAGCGTTCGGCCCCGCGGTCTCGGACGGCGGGACCATGCCTGGCATGTCCGGCTGAGGAGGTGGCAGGAGTGGATTGAGGATGTCGGGCAAAGGAGCGAAGATATCCTCGGCATCGCCGCTCGTTCCCGCCTCCGGTCCTGCCGGTACCATGTACTGGTAAAGGCTCGCCTCGCTGGAAGCACCCCGCGGTAGCGACGAGGAGGGCGAGGGCGGTTGCACGGTGGGGGAAGCGACCTTCGCCGCCCGAGTCTTAGACTCCGTCGTCGGCAGTTCCAAACGAATCGACTGACCGGAATAAGCGACCAAAACCACCCCCGGCTCGACCTGCTCGATCTTGATCCCGGAGGGAGTCAACTCCAACGTTTGCCCCTCCCCTTTCACGTCAAAAATCCCGGCCGCATCGCGAAACAAACCGACGGCATAACCTTGCTCGATCATCGTCCCCAACAACTGGATGGGAAAACTGCTGGCAGAAGGGAGTGGTGGCCCTTCCGCGATTTCAGGCACCTCCACCGCTGTCGGCTTGGGCCCCTGCAATCGGAGCGAAGCCAATTCCTCCGGCGTCAACCTAGCGGATGGGGTGGGTGACGACGCTTTGGCTGGCAACGCCGGTTGGGCGGGTAACGTGAGTTCGGGTAGCTCCAGCGAGGGGGGCCAACACCCCCAGATCACGAGACCAGCCGCGATAGCCCCCCCCACACCCGTGGTCACCATCAGCAGATTTCGTAGCGACTTAAGCTGCATCGCAGTCGATATCCCTCCCAGGATCGGCATCGGTCCCAAGGCAGGGCGCCCGGGAACTCCTTTGCCATCATACGAACCAAACGACCTCGGGTGAAATATGGATTTCTCCAGAAAACGCCCCTTCCGTCCCTCCCCGGGGCCTACCCGAGAGCTACCTGGGCCCATCCCTGACTTTGCCGGTAACCTTTCCCGAACTCCAGCCCGTCCCCCCTTTAGCCGTCGTCGCAGCCCCCTGGATCTGGATCAGCCTCAATGGAAAACAAAGGGAATCGTCTGCGTTGAACCGTCGACATCGGTGGCGTAGACATACAGCCGGCGCGATTGACCGACCGAACTTCGAGCGTCGATGAAGAACGAATAGGCGAACGAGGAGGTCGCGAACAGACTCGCCAGGGCCCGTCGATCGACCGGCCGTTCGATGTCCGTTTCGAAAATCGTCTGCAGGTCCGAGTCGGGTTGGCGAAACTTCCTCAGGAGACTCTTCGCCGTTGCCGGCGGCACCACCAACTCCGCCTGGGCCAAGATTACCTCCTCGGCAGCGCGGCGAACGTTGACCTGACCGTTGCCCCAAAGCGTCAGCTTCTGGGTGAAGTCCAGCCGCACTTCGCTGCCGCTGCCCGTGTCGGCAAACGTCGCCAAATCAAAGACCTCTCCCCAACTGCGAAAGGCTGGCAGCGATCGACGGAAAGCCGCCTCGATCGCCTCGGACTCCTCGCCATCCGCGGAAGCCTGGCTGGCCTCAGGCCGCTTGGTCGTGAGCTCCGTTCGCCGGCTCGGATCCTGGCGTTGCGGTCGGTAGCTGGAAGCGACGGCTGGCTGCAGCATCAAGGCCCGGGCGTCGAACGGCCCCACGAAGCGCCGGATGGTCTGCGATAGCTTCGTCGGCCCCCCACGGTGATAAAGAGTATTCAAATTCAGCTTGGTATTTTCATCGGAGATCACCAGATCGAAACGTTGCTCTCCGAGCACCACCGAATCACCGACGAAATTGGGGAAGGTAGCCGAGGGCGATGGACGATCCGCCGGCCGTGGATTTCCCATCCCCTGGAAGACGATGGCGATGCGCGGCAGGATGAGTTCCCGACAGGAATCGATCCCCCAGCGCTGCTGCAGCAGGCCGACCGTAGCGATCGCTTGCTGGCTGGTCCGCAAGCTCCGCTGCGCCAGGCTGGCCAAAGCGGTCATCATGATCACCAGCAACACGAGGATCATCAACAGGATGTAGCCCCCTCGTGGACGGGCTCGAAGCCTGCCTCCCTCGTTCCACCATCTCATCAGAGCACCTCCAGGAAGAGCCGGTCCTGCTGGTCGTATAGCTGCAGCGTCACCCCCGCGATCAAAGGCTGCAGACCTAGCGATTCCAATTCAGGATAGATGAAAGCCTCGCCGCTGAGCATCTCCGCCCGCGGGATCGCCACCATCCGGCGGACCCCCTCCCAGACGACCTCGGCTCGCATGCGGCGTTCGCCGGCGGGAAGGAAAAGCAGTTCCTCGCGCCGCAAGATCCCCCGCCCATCGACCTCGACGACGCGATAGGTGACCACCGCCATCCGCTGCGTCGGCAAACCGCTCACCGGGTCGCGCGCCAGATACCCCCCCAGCGTGATCGCTTGCGGACCGATGGCGAAAGCCCGGGCATGGAGGATATCCTCGTCCAGCTGATGGCGCAGCAACCAACTACCGGCCATAGGCGACGCCACTCGCTGAGCCTCCCGGGTCTCGAGCAAAGCATTCCGCATCAGACGGCTGACCAGCATCGTGAGCAGGCTAGCCAAAACGGAGGCCGCAAGCACTTCCAGCAAGGTAAAGCCACGGCGCGGCTTTCCCGGCATCCAGCTGCCGCGACTCTGCCACCCCACCGACCAGCCAGCGCGAAACCTCATAGCGCCTCCGTCCCGAATTCCGGCTCGGTACCCGCGGCGAATGCGGACAAACGGGTGGCTGAAGAGGTCGAGAGCTGGCGACTTCGATCACCGTCCAGCCCGACCTGCCCCGCGCGAGCTTCCTCGCGTACCGGCGGCGGAACGGTCTCTTCGGCTTGGACAACCTCGACCGACACCAACCGCCGCGCACCAGGCAGCCGATGCTCATAGACCTCGATGCGGACCACCAACGCCGGAACGCCAAACAGCGTGCGCTGCTGCACGACCCGCGTGGTCCACCACCAGCTTCGCAGCGGATCGACCAGCCCCATAGCATTCCGCGGCAAGCCTTTGGGTTGACTCGACCAATCCCTGAGCATCCGATCCAATGCAACCGTCACCGCGATCCGTTGCTCGCTAAAACTCAGCTGCCGCCGATGCTCGCTGAAGCCTAGCAAGACCGTCACCGCCAAGGTGGCCAGCAACACCGCCCCAACCAACACCTCGAGCAGGGTGAAGCCGGGGCGGATCTTAGGCGTCGACGATTCAACGGGGGAACATGCCATCCACATCCGCCTGTCGCTCCAATCGAAGTTGCTGACCCGATAGCCCCAAGGTAACCAACCATCGCGGCGGCAGGTCGGCGGCTCGCAAAGCCACCGCGTAACTGGCCGAGATGCCGTTGGAAGAAATCACCACCTCATGCCGATCCCCCTGGCCAACGCCGGCTTCATCCAGGACCGTCTCCAGGGTGATCCCCGCCGGGAGTCGCCATCGATGACGACTAGCAGGTTTTATGGAATTCGACAACGGCTGCAGCTCGATGATCCCGCGTTCCCGATCCAGTACCAAGCGTTGCGAGCGGTGGTCGCGCCGCGCTAAGGTGCGTCCTAAACGATCGGCATGCTCCACGCGATTCAAAGCCTGAACCAGCCGCGCGCGCTGGATATGCGAGCGGAGGCTGGCCAGCGCGAGCGCCATCAGCATGCTCAAAATGACCGTGACCACCAGGACTTCGACCAGGGTGAACCCCCGGAATGGCTTACTCATTGCGGATATCGGCCGCTTCCTTGACGCCGCCTTCCCTGCCATCCCCTCCGAGACACACGACTTCGAACCTATCCTCCGCGCCAGGGTACTTGTAAACATACGGTCGCTTCCAAGGATCCACCGGGATCTTCTTGATAAAACCCTCGGGGTAGTTTTCGGTCGGTTGCCTCAGGATCATCAAGCCTTCCTCGTTGGAAGGGTAACGCCCTTGATCGGCATAGAATGTCTCGATCGACTTGACGAGTTCGGCAATCTGAGCTTTGGCAGCGTTGCGTTTGGCCGCCGCCAACTGGCTTCGCACCGCCACCCCGGTAATGCCGGCCAACAGACCGATGATAACCATCACCACGATCAATTCCATCAGCGAGAAACCGGAGCGCGACGCACCGTGGCGGTGGAACCGGGAGACGCATGGCACAAAATTACTGTTCGACATTGCTTGCCTCGAGAATCGGTAAGATCGTAGCGACGAGAAGGAAGCCGACAAACACGGCCAGCACCACAATTAAGACAGGTTCCAGCAGCGATGTAAAGCGTTTCGAAAGGGTCGTCACCTGGCGTTCATAGTCCTGAGCCAAACGCTCAAGCATCTCCTCCAGTCGCCCAGACTCCTGGCCAACGGCGAAGACACGCACCGCCAGCGGCGGGAAAACACCGGTATTCTCCAAGGCTTCGGCTACATCCTGGCCCGCCCCCATCCGTTTGCTGCATTCCTCCAATGCCTCCTTGAGGATACGGTTTTCGGTCGAACGGGCTGCCAGGTCAAAGGCCGAAGTCAACACAATGCCGCTTCGCAACAAGGTGCTGACGATCATGGCGATCCGGGCCACACTCTGCTTGACAAGCATCGGCCCTAACCCAGGAAGATGCAACAGGAAGCGATGCCACACCCACTGCCCGCGTCGACTCCGGATATAGGACAGGAAAAGCAAAAACATCACGACCAGCCCCAATCCCACTACCCAACCGTAGCGAACCAGGAACTCGCTTAGACCTTGCACGATGCGGGTCGGCCAAGGCAATTCCGTGAGTGTTTCCTGGAGGTTCTCCAGCAGCGACGGCATGACCCCGGTCATCAAGAAGATGGCAGCCCCGATCCCGAAGACGGTAAGGAAGGCCGGATAGACCAAGGTCGTCAGGACCTGGTCTTTCGTTTCCAACATCCTCAACTTGAACCCCGACAGTTGCTCCAGCACATGCTCGAGGTTGCCGGCATTCTCCCCCACCCGCACCAGCTGGATGGAAGCTTCATCGAAAACCTCGGGATGCTCGGCCAAGGCATCGGCAAAACTGACGCCGGCCGCTACCCGATCGCGAATCGCCAGCAAGATGACGCGGAAACGACCGGTCTGCTGGCGGGCGATGGTGTCCAGCCCGTCCAGCAAAGTGATACCCGCCCGCAAGAGCATGGCTAATTCCTGAGCCGCATCCGCCCAGGCCGGAACCAAAGAACGGCGTCCAATACTCCACCAACTACCGCGCTGGCTAGCAACCGCCTGATCCGACAAGCGGCGGACGGCAATCCCCTGCTGCCGCAACTGATCGCGGGCCTGGCGCGGTGAATCGGCGGTAATCGTTCCGCGAGCAGCAGCCCCCCGAACGTTTTCCCCCTGATAGCTATAAACTGGCATGCCGCGCGTCTCAACAGGTACCGTAGATCGATCAACTGAGGCTGGTGACGCGCAAAACTTCTTCGCGGGTAGTCAAACCAGCCAGGATTTTTTTAGCCCCATCATTCCGCAGCAACGACAACCCTGCCCTGACCGCCAACTCCCGGATCTCCGAGGCGCTGCGACGATTCTGAATCAACTCGCGGCAGGGATCATCGATGACCAGCAGTTCAAAGATTCCGACCCGGCCTCGAAAGCCAGTCTCGCGACAATGGACGCAACCGACCGCTTCATAGGTATTCTGTACCGAACTCGATTCGTCCTGGGCATCGAAGTCCAGCGGTGTGACCTGCGCTTCGGCCGGACGCTTGCAATGCGGGCACAACCGCCGCACCAGCCGCTGGGCCAAAGCGGCGATCAAGGAACTGGCCACCAGGTACGGCTCAACCCCCAAGTCCAGCAACCGCGTGATCGCGCTGGCGGCATCGTTGGTGTGGAGAGTGGAAAACACCAGGTGTCCGGTCAACGACGCCTGGATCGCCATGTTCGCCGTTTCGCGATCACGGATCTCGCCGACCATAATGATGTCGGGGTCCTGCCGCAAGACGCTCCGCATCCCCGAAGCGAAGGTCATCCCCTTCTTCTCGTTGATTTGCGTTTGGCTGATTCCATCCAACTGATACTCGATGGGATCCTCCAGCGTCAGGATGTTGGCTTCCTTGGAGTTGATCTCCTGAAGAGCTCCATACAAGGTCGTGCTCTTGCCGCTGCCGGTGGGCCCGGTCACCAGGATCATCCCGTGGTCGCGGCGGATCAACTGCTGCCATGTCGCCAGCGTCGCTGGCGGCATCCCTAGTTCGTCCAGCGTGTAGAGCCTTGCGCTCTTGTCGAGAAAGCGGATGACGATCCGCTCGTTATGACTGGTGGGCAAGGAAGCGATGCGCAAGTCGACGACCCGCTCCCCCAGTTGCACGGTCGCTCGACCATCCTGCGGCAAACGCTTCTCCGCGATGTTCATCCCCCCCAAAACTTTCACCCGCGTCAACACCTCTTCCTGGAAGCGTTTGGGGATCTCGAAACTGTCGAGCAAGACCCCATCGATGCGTTGCCGGACCATCAAGCGATCCTCGTAGGGCTGGATATGAATATCCGAAGCCCCGCTCTTGACGGCATCGAACAGCAACTGATTCACCAGTTGGATGATCGGCGCCCGTCCCTCGGTCTCCAGCAAGTCCTCGCGGGAAAGGATAAATTCTCCGGTCTCTCCCTCGCCGGCTCGATCGATCAGCCTCAACACTTCGCTGGCCTGGCTCGACCGATCCGAATAGGCGGCGTTGATCGCAGTCATGATCGCTTCTTCTGAAGCGAGCAGCGGCGTCAACGCTTGCCGCAGCGTGCGAGACAGGATGTCGACCTGCGCGAGACCGTCGCGGTCGGCGATGGCCAGCCCCAACCGCCCGTCGACCATCACCCCCAGGATCCGATGCTGGCGAGCGTAGCCGATCCCGATCCGCTCGAGGAAGGCGGGGGCGGGCATGTAATCCTTGAGCGATCCACGAACCGGTATCTCCAATTCCCTGGACAATCGCTCCACCGCCGACCAAGCCTCGGCCGTTCCGCGGGCTGCCTCGAGTGCTTTCGCCTCCAACATGCTTTCGGTCGACAAGGAAGTTCTCCTCAGAAACGTCGGCAAAGCTTTCCACCGCATCACCCGGCGCTGGTCGGCCCCATCATCGTCGTCTGGCACATTATACGGATAGTATCGATTCGGGAACCGGCGAGATAGATCAGCCCCATCTCCCTGCTGCCATACGGCTGCGTCCACACCGGCTCGTCGGCCGGCCGACGTTCACCCCCGTGACAGCTTTGGCCGAGCGTAGACTTCGATCAGCGGCCCCCAACGGCAGCGTTGCTCGACCCAATCCATCAGCCGTTTGAGCCACCGACCTCCGAGGTAACGACTGTCGTCGACCGCGTTGCGGCGCAGCGTTCCGAGCGCCACGATTTCGTAGCCGCAACCGCGAAGCAGCCACTGCAGCGAAGCGATGGTGAAGAAATAAAGATGCGGCGATGCGACAGCATAGGGAAGACGCGGCTTGCCCAAGACACAGCGCTGGAAACATTCAAACAAGTCGCCGAACTCGTAGGGCACCTCCAACGCCAAGATCCCGTCCCGGCGCAACCAAGGACGAATCCGCATCAAAGCTTCCCGCGGCGATCGCAGATGCTCGAGGACATGGCTCAGGTGGACGCAATCGAAGCTTTCCTCGGCAAAGTCGCTCTCTTCCAGCGATTGCTGCTGCAGCCGCAAGCCATAGCGGGCGGAAGCCTCCTCGAGCGCGCTGGGATCGGTTTCAAGGCCGGTCACCCGCCAACCAGCCTCCCGGGCGGCCGCCAGAAAAACGCCGCGAGCCGCCCCGATGTCCAGCAGACTTCCCGGACTCCCCAACAACCGGTCCAGCTTCAACAGCCGCTGCTGGATGGCTAACCGCGCATGCTCGGGATCGAGCACGTAGGTCTGACCGGCCGCCGCATACTCGGAAGCATATCGTGGGTCGCGGTAGATATCAGCGATCGCTGTCGCCGACGGCAAGGGTCGAACCTGGCCCATACCGCAGCGGCAGCAACGGTAGAGATTGACCCCGGGGAAGCGGGACCGGACCACCCGCTGCAACTCATCGGCGGATCGCCATCGCCTCCCGCCACACGCCAGGCATACTTCATCCATCGCTGAGTTACTGGTCGCGGTAAACCTCGGTGCTTTCTTCTTTGACCACGGGGAGCGGTCGCAGCTTGCTCTTGACGTGGGCGCGGACGATCTGAACCCCTTCCCGATTCCACTGTACCGAGAAACGGAAGGAGTGCTGGTCCTTGGCTTTCATCTGCGGAATCGGCTCGAATATCAGGCCTTGGGGAGTCTCCCGGTAATCGACGGGCGCATTGACCTGAAGTACACGACTACCTTGGGGTAGCTCGACCATCACCTGTACCTCTTCATCCAGCCTCGTCCCGGAATTGCTCAAACGCACCAGGTAGGTGGTCTGGCCATCGACCTCGATCGGATCGTTATCGTCGTCGATGGAGAACGCCAACTCGCTTTGCCCTTCAATCCTGACCTGCTTTTCCAAAGGCTGCGCTTCGACCCCCACCGCTCGACTGTGAAGGCGGATGGCGAACTCCCCTTCCTCGACTGGCAACAGCGTCATCTCGGTCGTCGCTGTCGCCCCGACCGGCAACTCCTCGAGCGCCCAGTGCACGGCGTGCTCTTCAGCGATGTATTCCCCGTGATTCCCCGACGAGTTGTACTGCAAACCGCGAGGCAAGTAGGCGATGATCCCCACCTCATAGGCGGTAGAAGTACCGGCATTGACGACGGCCACTTGATAGGTGGCTTGCCGCTCCAGATAACGCAAACGCGGGCCGGAGGCATCGACTTGGAGGCGAGGGGCAACGACTTCCAACTCGACCGTCGAATCGCTCCCCTCGGTATTGGCGGCGATTGCCCGCATCGTGTTCCGCAGATTACCCGGCTCGACAGCCACCAGCTCCAGCCGGGTCGTCTTGGCTTGCCCGGGAGCCAAATCCCCCAGCGGGACCCCTAGCGCATTCCCGAGTGGGTGCCGCAAGCCCTGGGGAACATCTTCTTCCAAGGAGACGGCCCGAGCCACCCCGGTGCCTTCGTTGGTAACGGTGACATCGATCCGCAAGGCTTCACCGAGCAGAATTTTTTGGTCGGCGACCTGCTTGACCACCAGCTTCGGCTGGGTGCTTACCGTCCGCACCGAAGCCTGGGCAGCGAAGTTCACGCTGGCCACACTGCCGATCTCACCCTCCATTTCCGGGATCAGCTCGACCGTCAGGACTTGCTCGCTACCGGCGGCCATCTCCCCCAGCGACCACAAGAGGGTCCCGTCCGTCCGCTGCTCCGCCTGCGGGCTGGTCTTGGACAAACGCGTTCCGCGCGGCACCTGGTCGCTGACGACCACCTCGTAGGCAGTCGCATTGCCGACATTCCTCACCACCAAGGCGAAGGTAGCGGCTTGCCCGACCTGGACCTCCTCCGGAGCCTTCTTCTGAATTTGCAGGCTTGGATTCTGCGTTCCATCGATCTGACGACTACCCGGAGCCGGGCTTACCAGCGGTGAATGTTGATTGGCGAGCGCCCCCAGAGTCCCTGCCCCGCCCCAGCCAGCCCGCGCCGCATCGGGCGGCGCAGCGGTCGATGGGGAACGGGGGAACGATTCCGTTGGCCGCGCCGCTGCGGCGGAGGTCGATGCCGGCAAGCCGGCGGAGGTCGATGCCGGCAAGCCGGCGGAGGTCGACGGGATGGCGGGGTTGGCTGGACGCGAATCCAACCCCATCCCGGGCAAACCAGCTGGCGGTGTCGAGGCGGACCGGGACGGTGGCTGAGCCGCAAAGTCTGGAACCATCGAAGGCAGCGGGGACGACGGCGTTGGATTTACCGAGGCTGGTGGAGTTGAGGCCGTCATGGCTGGCCGAGGGGCTGTCGGCGGCAGCAAGGTCGCTGAAGCGGGGGCACCACGCGGATTTTGCCCAGCCACCGACTCGGAGCCAGGAAAAGCTGGGGGCGATTGACCACCCCAGGGAGCAGAAGTTGCTGCGCTGCTGGACGGGGAATTGGCCGCAGTCGGAGCCGCCGGCACCGACGTCGCTACGTTCCCGCCGGTTGCCAAGGGGGGAGTGGCGAACGGAGAAGGTGCGGGGAGCATCCCGGGTGTCGAGGGGGCTGTCGGCAATGCCTTGCTGCTCAACGGTAGCGGTGGCAGCGGCAGCCCGGAAGGAAAAGCGGAGGCTGTTTTCGCCCCGGGGATCGTCGGCGGGGACAACAACCCTGGGGCGGCCGGAGCCACCGCTGAAGCGTTGCCGGACGTCTGTGAATCAGCGGCGAGGGCGATGGCGGCCGAGTCGTGATCAGCGGTCGTTCCTTCCGGAGTCGCTTTGGCGAGGGCTGGCTCGCTGAAAACTTCGAGGGCTGGCTTGGGAGCGGGAGGCTGGAGGGCGCGAGGCGCCATCGCCTCCGGGAATGCCGGGGGTTCGTCCAGTTGCGTGAGCCGTTCCGGTCCCTCCAATTCGCCGATCGATGTTTCGAACTGAGCGATGGCTTGAAGCGGATCCATCGTGGCTGGCCCCGGATCACTGGTCTCCACGGCTACGGCGATCGGAGCCGACGGCTGGTTTGCATATTCAGGGTCGACAACCTCCAGCACCGCTTCCCGCTCCCGGGAATCGCGATGCGCGACCGCGATGGCAAAAATAGCCAGGCCGAAAGTCACGATGATGGCGGCGCCGGCGATCGCAAAGCGTTTCATGTCCCTCGACGTCCTTGCCTAGGATTTGCAGGTGTTACTCAACCGCCCTGCTTGATACAAGCCGCAGCCCGCCAAAGGAAGAGCAGTCGTTGAAAAACCGCGACCCATGAAACGCTAGCCTTGCGACGCCCCGGGGCACCCCCACCTGGCGGCCTGCCATCCCCGCCCCCGTCCGCGTTGCACCTTTTAAAATAAGGTGGCCAAAGGGAGAGGGCTGGCTTATAGTTTGCTGCCTGCCTTTCGCTCTTCCAGGAAATCCGACCTTCGCAGCGTGCCCATGGCTAGCAAAGAATTCGATGTCGATCAATTAGCGGCCTACCTCCACCTGACCCCCGACAAGGTAGTCAAACTGGCCTCGCAAGCTCGATTGCCCGGCCGCCGGGTGGGCGGCGAATGGCGATTCCCCGAGTCGGCCATCCATCATTGGCTGGAAGAGAAGATCGGGGTCAGCGATCCGCTGGAATTGACCAAGGTGGAAGCGATGCTCGATCGCACCATGACGGTCGAGGAGTATCGGGGCGGGCTGGCCGATTTTATGACGACCGACGCCATCGCCATTCCTTTTGCCGCGAGGACCCGAGGGAGCGTCGTCCGCGAGATGTGCCAACTGGCGGCCACCACCGGCTTGCTCTGGGATCCCGAGACGATGGCGGAAGCAGTGGCGGCTCGCGAAGACTTGCACCCCACGGCTTTGGAGAACGGAGTGGCCATGCTCCACCCGCGTCGTCCGCAGTCGTCGATTTTGTCGGAGCCGTTGATCGCGCTCGGGGTTTCCACGAATCCCAATCCCTTCGGTAACTCTTCGGGGCATCTGACCGATGTCTTCTTCCTGATCTGCAGCACCGACGATCGGATTCACTTGCGTTTGCTCGCTCGATTATCGCGGTTGGTTTCGGACGATGTGTGGCTGACACACCTCCGCTCCTCGGCCTCCGCTGCCGAGGCTCTGGAGTGGATCCGCGCCGGGGAACTGGAATTGATCGCCCAGGCGAACGGCGAAAAATAAATGAAAGAACGAACGTCCGCTCTCGCATCTCCACGAAGCCGCGGATCCAGGTCGCTTTCACCCGGCGGCACGGGATGGCCAGGCCAATGAAGGAACGGGAAAAGCCGATGGTGCCCCCCAACCGCCACGAAGGGCCGTCCGAGCAGGCGATGTATCGCCAGGCACTCTGGCGGCTAGCGGCCTATGTCGCCATGACATTTTTGGTTAGCGGTGTACTGCTGTTGCTGAATGTGGGTATCGTCTACACCGTGTTCGCCGGTCTTGCCCAGTACACCCTCGATGAGACCTACGCCCAGAAGATCGGGCAGTTTGTCTTGTTCATCGGCCCTTTCCTTCTCCTCTTCCCGGAATGGTACATCTACGATGTACTGATCGCTCCATCTCGTCAGCGAAGTTGAGTGCTGTGTTTCAAATCCTTCTCATCCGTCATGCCCAATCGGCCAACAACGCCCTTCCAGAACCGCAGCGAGTCCCCGACCCCGGACTCACTTCCCTGGGGCAGCAGCAGGCCGAAAAGCTTGCCGCTTTCCTGGCGGTGAATCCACCGACGCATCTCTATTGCAGCGGTTTTCGGCGCGCGTTGGAGACGACCTCCCCGATCGCCAGGAAGTTATCCCTGCGTCCTCACGTGCGATTCGATCTGTTCGAGCAGGGAGGCTGCTATCAGGGCTACCTTCCCGGCCGAAAAAAGCCTTGCAGCGGCTTGGGGCGAAGCCAGATCCTCGCCCGTTTCGGAGATTGGGTCATCGATGAACGTATCGCGGATGATGGCTGGTACCACGGACGCGAACTCGAATCGGATGAAGATGCCATCTATCGCGCCCGCGCCGTCGCCCGCTGGATCGTCCAGGAACTCGTAAAACCCCAGGCTGGACCGCCGCCACCGCATCGTCCCGCCTTGATCATCCATGCGGATTTTAAATTGCTGCTGCTCGAAGCCATGCTGGAGTTGCATCCGTTCGATGGCGATACCCCGACGAGGATCGACCGCTACCGCGAACCCTGGAATACGTCGATCTCGCAGTTGACCTGGGACAAGCATGGATGGCGACTCGACTATTGGAACAGCACGCCCCACCTGGGCGACGATCCACTACCCGGCTAACTCCGCGCTCATCGCGATGGGGGATCGACGCTGCGGGGCACCAACCGGCCGGCGTTTTGCACGGAACCCGCCGATCGTAGCACAAAGGCCGCAATCGATCGCTGGCGGCGGCGAAAGTCATCGCCTTCTCTTACGGATTGAAGTTGTCTCGCTGGCGGCGGTCATCGATAATTTGGACGGGACAGTGTTTTGGAAGGCTGCCTTGGTTCGGTCGTTCATCCTCTCGCAAAGGGCTGCCTGCAGCAGTCGATCTCATGAACAAGCTTCGCATCCTTAGGCTTTGGGCGTGGTGGGGCGGTTGCCTGCTGAGCATCGATCTTTTCACTGACGGCCTTTGGGCCGCGAATATCGAATACAACCGCGATATCCGACCGATCCTGGCTGATCAATGCTTTTCCTGCCATGGACCAGACCAACAAAGTCGCCAGGCTGACCTGCGGCTCGACGAGCGTGAGGCGGCGATTGCCGCCGGTGCTATCGTTGCCGGCCGAGCGATGGAGAGCGAGTTGATGCGGCGCATTCTCAGCGAGGACCCGGAGCTGTTGATGCCGCCGCCGGAAAGCCACAAACACTTGACTGATGCCCAGAAGTCGTTGCTCCGTCAGTGGCTCGACGAAGGGGCGGTTTACCAACCGCACTGGTCCTTCGTCCCCCCCGCCCTCCCCGCCTTGCCGACGGTTCGCGATCCAGCGTGGATTCGGCAACCGTGGGATAGCTTCATCCTGGCGGAATTAGACCGGCGCGGGCTGGCTCCCAATCCCGAAGCCGACCTGCGGACCTTGGTGCGGCGGGTAGCCTTGGACCTCACCGGGCTGCCGCCGACTCCGGCGGAGGTCGAGGTGGTGCTCAACGACCCAAACCCGGATCGTTACGAACGGTATGTCGAGCAGTTGCTGCAACGACCGAGCTGGGGTGAACATCGAGCCAGGTATTGGATGGATTACGCTCGTTACGGCGATACGCACGGCATCCATTTCGATAATTATCGAGAGATGTACAGCTTTCGCGATTGGGTGATCGGGGCCTTCAACCGCAACCTCCCCTTCGATCGCTTCACCGTGGAACAACTGGCGGGCGATTTGCTTCCCAATGCCGACCTGTCACAGCAAATCGCTTCGGGCTTCCATCGATGCAATATCACCACCAATGAAGGAGGGATCATCGATGAGGAATATGCCGTCCTCTATGCCCGCGATCGCGTGGAGACAACGGCAACCGTTTGGATGGGGCTGACCGCTGGTTGCGCGGTTTGCCACGACCACAAATTCGATCCGCTGACGCAGCGCGAGTTCTACCAGCTAGCCGCCTTCTTCAACAACACGACCCAGAACGTCCGCGATGGTAATATCCAGGACACGCCACCGATCATCCGTGTCCCTCTCGAAGAAGACCGAGCCCCATACCTCGCGATCATCGAACAGCAGAAGCTGTTGACTAAGAAACTCGACGAGTTGCGTCAGCAAGGCCAGGCCAAGTTCGACCGCTGGCGCAAAGATCACGAGCCATTGATGCAGGACTTGTTGAATTCGGCCGCCAGCTTCCCGCCACCGTGGCTCCATCTCCCTCTGATGCACAGCGACACGCGTTGGCTGACGGTAATGATCCACGATCGATTCACCCAATTGCCGCTGGCTGCCGAAGCAACGTTGGGCGAGGGGCATTTGTCGCCCAAGGCCTGGAGGCTAAGCCAGGGCTTGCGTCCGACTATTGGGGGCCTCGGCCCCTGGGAGGGTCAGCAGCCGCTGACAATCAGCTTCCAACTGCATCTCGGTGAGGCAAAGCATAGCGGCTCGCTGCTAGGTTGTTTCGATACCGACAAAGCCGCCCGCGGGTGGGAGGTTGCGTTGACGGCCGGTAAGCTAGTCGTTCAATGGGCCGAGCAAACCGGTCGCCAGTCGCTGCGTTTTGTGGCCGATAGTCCGTTGCCGATCCAACGCTGGCAGTCGATAGCCATCGCCTACGATGGGACGAGATCCACCAGCAGCTTGCGGGTCTTTGCCGACGGTAAAATGCTCGCTGGCAAAGTCACCGGTGCTGGCTTATCCGAGAAATTCCGCGCCGAGGGACCATTTCGCCTGGGGGGTAGGCCCGGTGCGAAGGTCGCCGACCAGTGCAGCCTCCAGGATATCCGTCTCTACCGACAAGTGCTCCCGGTCGAGGAGCTATCGTCGATCGTTGCCTTGAGTCGAGTAGCCTATTTGACCGGCAAAGCGGAGTTGTCGGCTGGCGAACTCGACGAAATATGCTCCTGGTATTTCGCCAACCTCGAACCGGAGTATCAAGCCATCCATCAGGTATGGATGGATGGCGAGCGTCAGCGGCAAGAGCTTGAAGCACGTGGCACGATCGCGCACGTGATGGCGGAGAAGCCCGAACCGCCCAAAGCTTATGTATTGATGCGCGGCGAATACGATAAGCGCGGCGAGGAAGTGACGCCGGATACGCCGCGCCTTCTGCCGCCGATGCCGGCAGCTTTCCCGAGGAATCGCTTGGGCCTCGCCCAGTGGTTGGTGATGCCCGAACATCCTTTGACGGCCCGCGTTACGGTCAATCGATTTTGGCAGGAGCTCTTCGGCCAGGGGTTGGTCGCCAGCGCTAGCGACTTCGGTTTAGCCGGTTCCCAGCCGGTGAATCAGGAATTATTGGATTACCTGGCGGTCAACTTCAGCCGCAAGGGATGGAATGTCAAAGACCTGTTCTTCCAGATCGTCACCAGCGCCACCTACCGGCAAAGCAGCCTTTGTGATCCGCCCAAACTGGCGATCGACCCCTACAACCAATGGCTCAGCCGCGGCCCGAGGTTTCGCATGGATGGGGAGATGGTGCGCGACTACGCCCTGAAGGTCAGCGGGCTCCTGGCCACGAAGATCGGCGGCAAAAGCGTCCGACCTTACCAACCTCCCGGTGTCTGGGAGGCGGTAGCGATGCCCAACAGCAACACCAAAGCCTATCAAGAGGACCAGGGGGAATCGCTGTATCGGCGGAGCCTGTATACCTTCTGGAAACGCGCCGCCCCACCGGCCTCGATGGAGATCTTCAATGCGCCGACCCGCGAAGTCTGCACCGTGCGGCGAGAACGCACCAATACGCCGTTGCAGGCTTTGGTCACGATGAATGATCCGCAATTCGTGGAGGCAGCTCGTTGCCTCGCCGAGCGTTTACTGCATGCCTCGCGATCCGATGATCCCTCCCGCATCCAGTGGTTGGCCGAGCAGGTCCTCGGTCGCCCGCTGCGGGCGTCGGAAATGCCGATCGTCAGCCAAGGCCTGGTAAAACTGCGGCAGCACTACGCGGAAAAGCCCGAGGAAGCCAACGCCTTGTTGCAGGTTGGTTTAGCCCCGCGCGATCCGCAACTCGATACGGTCGAGCATGCCGCCTGGACCTTGGTCGCCCATCAGCTTTTCAACCTTGACGAAACCCTTTGCAAGTAACCGGAGCGACGGCGTCGATCCCGGCCATCCCCTTTCCCCTCGGGCCCAGAAGTTGTAGCGAGCCCTCGGCCGCGGCTGGCACCGGTCGCGTTGAGTCCGCTCCTATTCAGGAATACGCTATGCATCCATCGCTCAAAGCCTACCTCCAAGCCGAAACCCGCCGACAATTCCTCCGTCAAGGTGCCCATGCCCTCGGCACTGCCGCCCTGGTGTCGCTGGGGCTGCCCGGCTGGGCCGAGGAGGGGCCAGCCCCGACGGCTGGGCTCCCCGGGTTGCCGCATTTCGTCCCCAAAGCGAAACGCGTCATCTACCTGCATATGGTGGGGGGGCCCTCGCAGATGGACCTCTTCGACTACAAGCCGCAGATGAATGAATGGTATGACAAGGACTTGCCGGACACCGTCCGCCAAGGCCAACGCTTGACGACCATGACCAGCGGCCAGGCTCGCTTTCCGATCGCTCCCTCGAAATACCGCTTCGCTCAGCACGGTCAATGCGGTATGTGGGTCAGCGAGTTGCTTCCTTGGACGAGCAAGATTGTCGATGACCTGTGCTTCATCCGCAGCATGCACACCGAAGCCATCAACCATGAACCCGCCGTCACCCTCCTGCAGACCGGCAACATGGTTCCGGGGCGTCCCTGCTTGGGCGCCTGGCTCTCCTATGGCTTAGGATCGATGAACCGGAATCTGCCGACCTTCGTCGTCATGGTTGCCCAGCCCACCAACACCGAACAGATTCAGGCCATCTCGGCTCGCCTGTGGTCTTCCGGTTATCTTTCGGGGGAACACGCAGGGACCAGCTTCCGCAGTAGCGGCGATCCCATCCTCTACATCAACAACCCGCCGGGGATCCCCCGTGAAATCCGCCGACTGAATCTGGATGGACTGCGTGCCCTCAACGAACTCAACTACCAGGCGGTCGGCGATCCGGAAACCCACACCCGGATCCAGCAATACGAACTGGCGTATCGGATGCAAGCCAGTGTACCCGAGTTGACGGCGATCGACGATGAACCGGAAAGCACCTACCAACTCTACGGCGAACAGGCCAAGAAGCCTGGGACCTTTGCCAATACGGCGTTGTTGGCCCGACGGATGGTCGAACGCGATGTGCGCTTCGTCCAAATCTACCTGAACAATTGGGATCATCACGCCAACGTGTCCGGCCGTTTACCCGCGCAATGCCTGGATATCGATCAGGCCACCTATGGTCTCATCACCGACCTGAAACAACGCGGCCTGCTCGATTCGACCCTGGTCATCTGGGGTGGTGAATTCGGGCGAACGATCTATTCCCAAGGTGGCCTCAGCCGAGAAAACTATGGACGCGACCACCATCCTCGGTGCTTTACCATGTGGATGGCGGGCGGCGGTATCCGCGGCGGCGTTATCCATGGGGAAACCGATGATTTCTCCTACAACATCGTCAAGGATCCGGTGCACATTCGCGATTTTCATGCCACCATCCTTCACCTCATGGGGATCGATCACTCGCGCTTCACCGCCAAATTCCAAGGCTTGGATAATCGCTTGACCGGAGTCGAACCGGCGCGGGTGATCGAACCACTGCTCGCTTAACCCCTCCGTTGGCGACAAGCCGTGACCGATCGGCGATCGTCCTCGGCAGGGGCTCTTTCGCGCTCCCGGTCACCTCCGTTATAACCAAAGGACGCACCAGCCTGGCTGTCGAACTTCCCAACGCTGCTTCTAACTCAAAGATTGGATCGCGAGTGAACCAGACCATTGCGACCTTGCCTGTCGTCGACGGGGTACGCGTCCACGTCCCCAACCGTATCCAGCAGATCACCGCTTATGTGCTGGCGGAACAAGAAGACTGGTTCGAGGATGAGATCAAGTTTGTGAGGAGTTGCCTCCGTCCGGGTCAACGGGCGATCGATGTCGGGGCCAGCTTCGGAATTTATACCTTGGCCCTCGCCAAGGTCATCGGCCCCACCGGTAAGGTCTGGGCCTTCGAACCCTACCCTCCGGTGGCCGAACTCTTGCAACAAAGCGTGCAGCTCAATCATTTCCCTGAGGTCGTGGTCGATCGCCGGGCCGTATCCCGAGCTGTAGAAACCGTGCCGCTAGCCCTGCATCGACATGCCGAAGGTATCTCCATCGCTCGCGAAGGCTCGTCGAGCGCCCTCGGTTCCATGCTGGTGGAAGCTACCACCCTCGACGCCTGCCGCCTTCAGTACGGCTGGCACCAGATCGACTTCATCAAGATCGATGCCGAGGGGGAAGAACTGGCGATCCTCGAAGGGGCGAAAAGCCTCCTGCAATCGGATTCGCCTTTGATCCAGTACGAAATCAAGTCTGGACTTTCACAGAGTTACGAGATCCCGCGTCGACTGCAGGCGATGGAGTATACCCCCTATCGACTCGTGCCCGGCCTGAACGCGCTGGTCCCGGTCGATCTCCAGCAAACGCTCGACCCATCGGTCGTCAACCTCTTCTCCTGCAAAGCCGACCGCGCCCAAACGCTGGTGGATGCTGGCCAGCTGGTCCGAGCGGAAGAACTTACCGTCGAGCGATTCCGACAGGCCAGCCAGGCAGCCAAAACGACCAACCACTACGATTATCGTCCCTGGCTGACCAAGCTACCCTTTGGCGAAAGGCTGGCCAAAGATTGGAAGCGAACTGCGAATCAAGGCCAGAGCGAAGCGGTGATCGCGGCCCTGGCGCTGTATGCGATGAGTCGCGATCCGCAAGGCTCGATCGCTGACCGCTACGTGGCCCTGATCCAAGCCAGCCGCCTGCTCGCGCCGCTCTGCGAAGTGCAGGCCCCCGAGTTCGCCCGCTGTGCCACCTTCGCTCGGATCCTGCTGGATCTCGGATGCCGGGCGTTGGCTTTCAAGACCCTCGGCAGACTGCTACAAACCTATGAAAAGCATCGCCGGCTGGATCTAGCCGAGCCTTTCTTGCCCCCCTTGGCGAGCTACGATCGTCTGCCACCGCGGGACGCTTTGGGGAGCTGGCTGATCGCCGCCGTGACCGAAGCCATGGAAACCAGTATCTACTCGAGTTTCTACGGCCGCTCCCAATCGATCCATCGCCTGGAAGCGCTCCGCGACTTGGGCTATGCCTCGCCGACCATGCTGAAAAGATTGGCGATGGTCAAGCAATTGGTAGCCGAGCAGGGCGAGCAGGTTTGAAAGCAGGGCGAGCAGGTTTGAAAGCAGGGCGAGCAGGTTTGAAAGCAGGGCGAGCAGGTTTGAAAAGGTAGCCAGGTCGATCGCGCTCCGCTTCGTCCCCCGCACGGACTACCCTTGGCGATCGCCGCCAACCTCCAGCCATCATCGACCGGATAGCCCCCGATTACTACGATGCGCCCGGCGGTCGAATTTTTCAATGCCCAAACTTTTCAACACGCAAGGCGAGGGCCAACCACCCTGAAGGGGGCAGGAAGCGACAGCTCGCCGTGGTGGCGAGCTGCCGATACTGAAACCACCCATACCCCAAACCAATCCGGCCCCGACCAATCGATGACTCGGCGAAGCCTATTTCTGGGAGGAAATCCTACCGGGAGGAATTATTTCTTGCGATGGCGGATACGAGCGCGCATCCGTCGCTTCTTGCGACCAATCTTCCGCCGACCTCGCCCGGTTTTCTTAACTCCCACTTCCTTCTCCTCGCTGACCTTCTCAAAAAAGCAAAATCAAAAAAGCAACCAGCCATCCGGCCTGAGCTGGGATGGCCGCTTCGCATTGAATTTCCGCGGCTAAGCGAGTTATGATTCGCCGCAGGCGGTTGGCCTACGGGCGGATCGACTTCCCACCCGAACTCGGAAGCCCCGTAGAATAACCGAAAGAAGCTG
>JBILTQ010000058.1:0-19197 GCA_044371435.1 Pirellulaceae bacterium
CTAATTTTCTTGGCGTTGCACAAGATCCCCAAAGCGCGGCTGACATCATCCTGCAATTCGTGCTCGCTCTCTTTGACCAGGAATTCCCGGGCCTTGCGTTCGTAGTCGATCAAGCGTGGGACGATGGTCGAAACCTGCTCGATCAATTCGCTCTCGGATTTCCCCAGGGTGATCTGGTTGCTCACCTGGTAGAAATCGCCGCTAAACTGTGAACCTTCACCAAAGAGACCGCGGACGGCGATATTGATTTTGTGGAGCGACCGAAAGACCTTCTCGATCTGTTTGGTGATCACCAATGCTGGCAGGTGTACCATGACGCTTACCCTCAGGCCGGTACCGACGTTGGTCGGGCAGGCGGTGAGGTAACCGACCGGCTCATGGAAGGCGTACGTCAACACCGATTCTAGCTGGTCGTCGAGGCTATTGATCTTTTCCCAAGCCGCCACTAGATCCAACCCGCTCTGCATCACCTGGATCCGCAGATGGTCCTCTTCGTTGACCATCACGCTGAAGCGTTCGTTGCGGTCGAGGATGACCCCGCGAGGGCCATCGCTATCGCTGAGCTCTCGACTGATGATTTGTCGCTCCATCAGGAATTGCCGATCGAGATCGCTCAACCGCTCGACCCCGATGAATTCCACCGACTCCGATAAGGCGGTCTCTTCGACACGGCCTTTGACCAGCTTGGCGATCGCCTTGCGATCTTGAGAGGTGCACTTGCGGATGAAGGGGAACTCGGCCAGGTTCCGCGCCAGGCGGATGCGACTGCTGATCACAATGTCCGATTCCGGTCCGCTACCGCGTAACCATTCACCACAGTTTTCAGCTAGTTGGTCAAGTTTCACAGTCGAAGCTGACAACGATCGGCGAGAGGTAAAATAGGCGATGGCAACCACGCCATCGGTAGTGGACCCGTGTTTCCATTATTACGGGAACGGCGACTCCGGCTAGCCGTGAACCGACAAGTCCTGGCCGGCGAGGATCGCTGGCCGCTGGACCGTGGCCGGCCCCTCCGAGGCGAACACCCCACCCTGGCCTTGGCCAAAATGTAGGCGATACGACCCGCTCCTACCATAGGTCGCCGAGCGGGATCAGGAAGGACGAACTTACCCTGACTTGTGGTGGTTAGCATAACAATCGCTGTGATCCGCTGCTAGTCGACGTCGTCGGCTGCTTGTCCCCAGCCGCTTCGAAGCTCTTCGCCCCGCTGGCTCCATTCACTTATCCTCTGGCGCGGGCCTCGCCGCCCGCTGCCGCCAGCCATGGGAACCCTCTTTTCAAGCAGCCAACCGTCGGAAGCTATCCATCGGAAAGAGGAGCCTCTCTGGTCAGAATGCATCGGTTGCTTTGGCCTGCGATAGAGAGCCGATCGTCACCGATGCGAAGCCAGTAGCCGTAGGGAGGCGAGTGCGTGCAGGCAGCAGTCCGACGAGCTGAACAGTACCCCCGACACGACTTGAACGTGTGACCTCAGCTTTAGGAAAGCCGCGCT
Organism: Pirellulaceae bacterium; assembly: GCA_044371435.1. Classification (GTDB taxonomy): domain Bacteria; phylum Planctomycetota; class Planctomycetia; order Pirellulales; family Pirellulaceae; genus JAIYDQ01. The sequence goes on from JBILTQ010000058.1 coordinate 1,493, forward strand.
CTATCCAACTGAGCTACGGGGGCGGAATGTATAGACTCCCTTGGCCAGGCCGCGGATTCAGCAACTGCGGCCGAGCCGCAAACGCTCCGGAGGCTATCAGCCTAAAACGTTAGTGTATCGCCCCCGGCCGGTATTTCCAGATGGCCTCGGTCAGGCGAGTCGGCTTAAAACCTTCAACCCCCGCCGAGCGGATACCGTTCCCCGAGGCAATCCCCGCGGGAAGGGAGGAGCATTTGCTGCTACAATGCCGGGATAAGGGAGAAGGGCTCGATGATCATGCAAAGCACTCGATGGTGGCAACCGCAGCCACTGCCTCTACTTCCCCTCGACTGGCGACTGTGGCTGCTGTGCGTGTTGTGGCCGGTCACGGTCGAGGCTCTTGCCGTCGATTTTACCAGCTTGGATTCGGTGGTCCTTCGCGAGTTGGCCGACCAGCGATGCCCGGGAGCTGCGATAGCGATCGTTCATGGAAATCGATTGGCCTATGCCAAGGGTTACGGAGTCGCCAACATCGATACCGGACAACCCGTCGCCTCCGACATGTTGTTTCGCACCGGTTCTATCACCAAGATGATCACCGCCGCCGGTTTATGCATCCTGGCGGAAGAAGGGAAACTCGACTTCCAGACCCCGATCGAACGGTACGTCGCGGAGCTTCAACCGGAGATGAGGCGATTGACGCTGCATCAGTTGTTAACGCATACCGCCGGTCTCAGTGATCCCAACGCCATGACTGGCCCGCACGATGAAGAGGCCTTGGCTGAGAAAATCAAGCAGTTGGGTGGGAGTGCTTTTTTCGATCGACCGGAAACCATCTATTCGTATTCGAACATCGGCTATTGGACGGCCGGCCGTGTCCTCGAAGCTCGCTCGGGGCTCCTCTTCGCGGAGTTCCTCGATCGGCGTTTATTCGAACCGTTGGCGATGCGGCGATCGACCTTTCGGCCGATGGAAGCCATGACTTGGCCCTTGGCGGTGGGGCATGGTCCGGAGGGTACCGCCCCACCTACCGTGATTCGCCCACTGGCCGACAACGCCGCGGCTTGGCCAGCCGGCCAGTTGTTCAGCACCGCGCCGGAATTCGCTAACTTCTGCATCGCTTTTATGCGAGCCCTCGCGGGTGAGGCTGCCCCACCGCTATCGGAACGGGTGGTAGCCAGGATGGCCGCCCCTCACGTCGAGATTCCCCACGAAGGTCGACATTATGGGTATGGACTGAGCGTTAGTCGTGAAAGCGAACGGACCTGGCTAACCCACAACGGCAGCCGTACCGGTTACGGGAGCCTGGTACGGATGTGTCCCCAGGAGCAGTTAGCGGTCATTGTGCTATGCAACAAGACGGGAGTCTCGCTGCCGACGGTCGTCGACGAAGCCATCCGTCTGGTCTTGGGGACGAGTTCGGCGGCGTCCCCCGCGCTGAAGGCTGAGGATATCCCGCCCGAGGAGTGGACAAAGTACCTTGGACAGTATCGCAACGGAAACAATCTGATCGAGCTAAAGGTGAAAAACCAGCAACTCGTCGACGGCAATGGCCGCCCGATCCAACGGTTAGACCAGCATCACCTCCTGGCGCGCGGCCAACCAGGCTTCGACGCCCGAAGGCTCACCGCGGTCAGCCAGGCCAATGGCCAGCTTACCCATCTGCTCTGGAAGAGTCGCGCCTACAAGCGAACGCCGCCACCGGTTGCGGCTCCCCTGCCCGAGAAGGTCAATGATTGAATATGAACGATCCCGTGATCATCACCATCCTCTTCGTCATCGCGTCCATCGGCTTGCTGATCGCGGATCTGTTTCTCCCCACCGGTGGAATCCTGATCGTGCTGTCGCTGATCTGCGCTGGGGCCTCGATCCTTTTCGCCTTTCGTCACAGCTATGACTTCGGGATCTGGCTGATGATCGGCGAACTCGCCCTGGTTCCGGTATTCGCCTGGCTGTTCGTCAAGATCTGGCCACTGACCCCGCTCGGTCGGCGCATGATCATCGAACCGACGCAAGCCGAGGCTTTCACGTGGGAAAGCAGACACCTGGTCGGGCGTGAAGGCAAGACCTTATGCGAAATGCTCCCCACCGGAGATATCGAAATCGATGGGCGTCGCTGGGAGGCCACCAGCCGTAGCGGTTTGATCCCGCCGGGGACGAAGGTCCGGGTGATCGATGAGGAAATGGGGCAACTGTACGTAGTTCCGGCCGACCAGCGAGCCGGCTCCGCAGCCGACACCACTCTCTCATCGCCGGCCGCCAACTCACCGTCGATGCTCGATCGACCGGCGAATGAATTTGGCATCGACTCGCTGGAATAGCCTCTCGCCTGGACAAGCCGTTCCAATGCCTAGCCCCCTGTGCACCGCCCCCGTTCGTTTAGCGACGGACGCGTGGGGTCCAAACGTTACTGGCCGTGTCTGGCTGATGTATATAGACGAGGCGTTCGTTGATCAGCCGTCGACCATCAGGCATCTCGTAGCGTACAAAGACCTGCACGGAATCTCCCGCGGGAGTGAGTCCCTGCCAGGGCAAGCTGAGGTGGTAGCCGTGAGCCACCCCAATCGGCTCCAGGGCGGCTTCGACTTCTTCCAGTGAAAAAGTCCAGCGGCCGATCCGCGCATCGGCTTCCTCGAGTTTTGGATCGATGGCGACGATGGTGACGGCTGCGGGTTGGTCCACCGTTTCCCCCGATTGATTGCGTGGCTGCAACACCAGATACAATCCGTCATCGCCATCCTGCTCGTCCATGTTCTGCCCGCGGCACATCGAAGGGTGCAAGCCGATCTCGGCGACTTTCTGATCGCCGGGGACGCGTTTGCTGGGGGGCGGTTGGTAGCCGGCCGCGACAATCTCGTTCGCCTCGGCGGCGAGGGCATCGGGAACAGCGATCTGATCCTGGCCGATAGCGTTCCAGTCGAGACTTTCGGGAAGGGCCGTGCGAATCGATGCCTGACTGGCCGATCCACTGCCCTTCGATGCTCCCTGGCCACCTTGGGCTGGCGGCGGCAGGATCGAAGGAGGGGTCGGGTTGGCTGGAGGCAAGGAGGGTGGGGTCAACGAGGAAGGGGCCGATGAGGGTGGGGTCAACGAGGCGGGGGGGGTGGTCGGTGGCATCAACGAGGAAGGGCCTGGGGAGGGCTGCGACTCGACCGGCGGAGGGAGCAAGGACGAAGGGGATTTGGGCTGCACCGGCGCGGGCAAAGTCGGCAGTGCTTCGCTGGAAGGGGGCAGGAGACTGCTATCGGTGCTAGGTACCCCGAGTTCGATCAACGGGGGCTCGAGATCGGCGGAATTGGGCTTCTCCTTGGCCGGCTTCGGCGTTGGGCTGGGACTGGCCGGCTTGGCCGTCGGCGGAGGTTCCAAGGGTTCAACCTTGGGCACGACCTTGGGTTCGTTCGCTGAGGACGAATTCTTGGCCGGGGGCAAGTGGTCAGCCGACGGTACCTTCGAAGGAGCGGGCCCGCGAAGGTCGACACCTTCCTTCGGCGTTAGCAGGCTATTCGAACCACGAGGCGTCGCGTGTTCCTTCTGTAAATCGATCACTTGCCGATGCAAGCGGGCATTTTCCGATTCAAGAACCCCGACTTCCTGTTCCAGGGATTGGTAGGCCTCATCGTATTCGTAGATTCGATTTTCCAGCTCGCGAATCTCGCCGGCCATGCTCTCGGTATAAAAATCGTTGTAAGCATGCTGGCAACCGGTAGAGCCGGCCAGGTAGACCGCAATGATCAAGCCAGCGAGACGGCGGGGTATCCTGGCAACCGACTGCGCACCACGAGCCAGACCGAGCCCCGAGGTTGGGAGCTTTGCTAGCTTGTCGGATGACTGATGCACAGAAGACGATCCTCGGACTGGCCAATAAGGGTGATCGGCATGATTGCCGACGTCAGTACCGAAAAGAAGGAGGCGGCGTCAAGGCGGCTTGGTGGTCGCTCGCCGACAAACCATCGTCCCCAGCCTCCCAGATCTGCCCGGCGATGGTCAGGCGCCCCGAGGCATGCGGGCTTTACGCGGACGGATCCGCCGGGCGTGTGTGAGTGTTTCTCCCTCGATCACCGCATTCGCGGGCGGGCACCAGGGTGAGATCCCGCTGAACCCAAGCCCGACGACGGTGCAGCGCGGCGGCTGATCGATAACAACGCTGGCTAAGCGAAAACGTCCCTCACCGGTTTGCCCAAGCCATCCTCCGTCACGTAGAAGGGACGGCCTTCGACCTGAAACTCTGTCTTCGGACTGATGCCCATGGCGGTCATGATCGTCGCATGCAAGTCGGTGATGGTGACCGGATCCTTGATCGCCACCAACGGCCGTTCTTCGGCCGTCTGACCATAGACGAAGCCGCGTTTCATCCCACCACCGAACAGGACCACGCTAGAACCGCCCGTGAAGTGACGATGTAGACCATAGTGGGCCGGTTCACTGACGCGGTCGACCTTGAAGGTCGCCTGGTCGTTGGCATTCGAGCCGGGCTTACCTTCAACAATCGCATCGCGGCTGAACTCGCTGGCGATAATCACCAGCGTTCGTTCGAGCAAGCCGCGGGCTTCGAGATCGAGGATCAACTGGGCGATCGGGCGATCGATCTCCGAATGCAAGCGTTCCACCGTCTCATGGCCGCTCTTGTGCGTATCCCAGTGCAGGAACGGGACATACTCGGTCGTCACCTCGACGAAGCGGGCTCCTGCCTCGACCAATCGCCGGGCCAGCAAGCATCCCTGACCAAAACGCGTGTCACCGTAGATCTCGCGGGTAGCCTTGGGCTCCAAGCGAATATCAAATGCCTCGCGTTCGGGCGAGTTCAGCAGACGATAGGCATTCTCCAAACTGCGCAGCAGCGACTGCTGCTGATAATCGCTCATCCATTCGCGATGGGGGTTGTTGTCGATGAGGCGTTGGAAGAGTTGCTGCCGATTTTGAAAACGGTTGGCTTCCATCCCTTTCGGTGGGCGAACCGATTGAGCCGCATCCTCGGGGTAGGGCAGATTCATCGGGCCGTACTCACTGCCGAAAAAACCGGCGGTGGTGAAAGCCTTCAATTCTTCGCTCTCTCCGACCCCTTCCAGGCGTTGGCCGATATTGATGAAGGGGGGAACGACCGGATTGCGCGGCCCGAGCACCCTCGCCATCCAAGCCCCCAGATGAGGCGCCGCCACCGTTTGCGGCGGGACATAGCCGGTGTGCCAATGGTATTGGTGCCGTGAATGGAGGATGCTGCCCAGGTCGGGCTGCACGGCGGAACGGATCAAGGTAGCTCGATCCATGACAGCGGCGATATGTTCCAACCCTTGGCAGATCTTCAGCCCATCGACGGCGGTATCGATCGCCGGGAAGGTGCTGAGCATCTGCTTGACTTCCAAACCTTTCTCGTAGGGGCTATACGCTTTCGGGTCGAAGGTTTCCGGGGCGGCCATCCCGCCCCCCATCCACAAAAGAATGCAGGCATCGGCCGTCGGTTGGGGCTGCTCATGTTTAGCGGCCGCGCCAGGTACTACGCGTGGCTCGGCGGCCATCCAGGCGGCAGCATTCGCTGCCGCTAAACCGCGGAGCAGTTGGCGACGTTGAAGTTTTTGAGGGAGCAAGTCGTTCATCTTTATTCTCGATACTTCTGGCTTGGGAAGGAATCCAAGGCGAATCATCCGGGACGGGAAGGCTTAAGCTACCAAGGCCTTATCCGGCTCATCGATTCTCGAATGGCCTCGGTGACCAAGGCATGCTTGCAGTTCGAATCATGAATTGCATCCTAGCGGATGTAGTGAAACTCGGGGCTCATCAAGAGCACCCAACACAAATCCGCTACGGCTGCCGGGGAAATCGTATCGCCGAGCACCTCCTGTGCTTCGGACAACTCCGCATCGGTTGGAGAGCGGGTGAACAGCCGCTGGTAAAGGCCTTCCACCAGCTGCTTGGAATCATCCCCATAGGCCGCCATCCATCGCTTGGCTCCGGCTGCCAGCAGGTCGGCGAACGCCTGCCCGTTGGAGAGATCGATGGCTTCCAACGTCGTCAACTCGCTCGGACGCATCGAGACAATTTGATCGCGGTTGGGACGCCCCAAGGTTCGCATCATGAAGTCGGACTTCATCAGCGAAGCGCGGACCATGTGGGTATCGCGGGTGGTCGCCCGAGCCAGCAGCATGGCCCCTTGAGCCGCCAGGATTTTTTTCATGGCCGCCGACGCCGGCTTGACGCTCACCCCTGCCAAACTCTTGGCATCGATGGCTTTCAGCCTTTTCTCGTTGGCCGAAGGGACCTCCCGCGTGTATTTCCAGGAGGCATCCGACCGAATGGTCACCTCCTGGCCATCGGTCAAGCCGATTTTGGCTTCGACATACAAAGTCCCCGACTCTGGGTTATTGGTCGGACCGGAAGCCAACACCGCCAGCGTGTTGCGGCCCTGCCGCAACCATTGATGGACGGGATACATCTCCAGCGTTTGCCAATCAGCTTGCTTGGCGATGTAACGGTTGTTGACGAACAACGTGTATTCGCGGTTGGCCGTCAGCATCACGCCAGCAATCGCCACCGGCTGATCCAACTGAAAATCCTTCTGAAAGAGGACCGGACCAGTCAGCTTGTTGTCCTCGGTCGGCTTGGCCTTCGCCTCCGTCTCATCCCGCTTAGCCTCTACAGGCGGATCTTTGTCCTTGGCTTGGCGAGCTTTGGCTTTGGCCTCCTTTCCCTTGCGCGCAGCCTTAGCCCCCTCGGCCTTAGCCGGATCCCCGACGGCACTGGCTGGCTTGCTATCCGCCCAGATCCATTCGGCCGCCGGCCTCAACTGGGCGACTCGCTCTGCATCCACTCGTCCGCGGAAGACCGGAGCATCGTAAGCCTTTGGCCCCGCTTCGGTCAGGGTCCAGACCGCATCGACAAACTGCTCCGCCGTCAAACGTTTGGCGCGGGGCCCTCGATAACGATAATCGCCCTCGTCTGGAGCTCCTTGGACGATCTCGGCTTGCGACTGATAGGCGGACGACGAGGCGATGTGCAACAGCAACTTTCGCAGGTCATAGTCGAGGTCGACCAATTCAGTCGCCAGATGGTCCAGCAGATCGGCATTCCATGGGGGCGATTGCATCGAATCGACGGGATGCACGATGCCGCGTCCCATCAACTGATACCACAAGCGATTGACGATCGTCCGGGCAAAACGACCATTCCTGGGGCTGGTCATCAGCTCCGCCAACTGCTTGAGGCGCTCGGGTGGCGAAGCCTCGGGATCGACTTGCCCCAACTCCGGAAACAGCCACGACGGTTTGGCAGCCTGCCCGGTGGCTTTATCGCAGCGATAAATCTCCAACGGCTTCGGAGCATAAATGGAAGCCAACCCGTAGGCTTCGCTAAGTTTCCAGCGGTCGATGAAACTATCATGGCAAGAAGCACACTTCATGTTGATCCCGAGGAAACTCTGCGAGACGCTCTGGGCGAATTGGATCTCGACCGTCTGCCCGGCGCTGACATCGCCGCGCCAACGGATACCATCGATAAAGCCTCGGCAATCGTCGCTTTCCGGTGCGATCAGCTCCCGGGTAAAACGATCGAAAGCTTTGTTATCGACCAACGACTGGTACAGCCACCGGCTGATCTGGCTGCGACCGCCGGTGATAAAGCCGGTACCGCTGTAGTCGTTCCGCAACAAATCATTCCAAAATGTCAACCAGTGATCGGCATAGGCGACGTCATCGGCCAGCCGCGATTCCAGCCAGCGTTGCCGTTTATCGGGCCGGGGATCATCGAGGAAGGCCTGAACTTCCGCCGGTTCCGGTAGCAAGCCGATGAGGTCGAGCGAACTGCGGCGGAGGAAGGCCTGGTCGTCCAAGGCTGGCGGAATAGCCAAAGAGTGATCGGCCAGGTAGGCATCGATGATCCGATCGATCGGATGTGTACGTCCGTCGGTGGGGGGCGGCAAGTCGGGACGCCGAGGGGCTACCGGTGGATCGTAAGCCGATACCTCAAAGGCGAAGCCTGACTCCCAGACCAAGCCCTCATCGATCCACCGCCGCAGGGTATCGACCTCGGCAGGGCTGAGGCGTTCACCAGTCGGCGGCATCCGATACTCCGGATCGCTCGAGGTAACCAATTCGATCAAATAACTTTGGTGGCTAGCTCCCAGCTGAATCGCAGGGCCACTCTCCCCGCCGGCCAGCAGTTGCTGGCGATCGTTGATCGAGAAGCCCCCCTTCTTGTTACCCGCTGTATGACACTCGGCGCAATGCTGCCGCAGAATAGGCACCACCTCATGCGAAAAATCGACAGCCGGACAGGGCCGCGTCCAGGCCACCAGCCCCATCCCCAGGCAACCCAACCAGCAGAACCAGCGATCTCTACAAACCATCACCATGAATTACCATCTCTGAGGAATACCAGCGGCACCCGGCCAAGACCGCCAAAAGCCAGTGTCCTATCGAAACTCGGCACGACATCGATGACCTTCACCGCGCCGTCCCAACCTTCCGGCCAAGCCTTACCATTGCTGTAGGGCGCGGATCATACCAACCTGGTCTCATACCAACCCGGTCATCGTCCCAGTGCTGGACGCGAACTGGTCTGTTTCCAGTCCGACCTTTTGTAGCAGCGACAGGTAGAGGTTGGGCAGAGGATAGTTCTTCTCTTGGTTGAAGGCGAGATGCTGCCCATGCTGGAATCCCCCGCCGGCCAGGAGCACCGGCATATTCCGGTTATCATGGTTGGAAGCATTGCCGAGATTGCTCGTCAGCAGCACGCTGGTATGTTCGAGCAAGTTCGACTCTCCATCGCGGGTGCCGGCAAGTTGCCGCAAGAAAGCCCCCCACTGCTCGACGAGCGCCGCCTCGACCAACGCCAACTGATCCAGCTTTTCCTCATCCATGCCGTGATGGCTCAACGAATGATACCCCTCATCGACTCCCTCCACCGGCACCACCCCACCCGAACCGCCGATATGGAACGTAATGAACCTCGAAGAGTCCGTCTGCAGGGCTAACTGAATGACATCCCCCATCGTGCGTTGGCGAGCGATCAGGTCGTTGGGGGAGGAGACGTCGCGAGGCGGTTTGGCCCCGACCTTGGGTTTGGGTTTCTCTGCCCAACTTTGCAGTTCGGCCATCCGTTTCTCCAAATCGCGGACACTGGTGAAGTAAGCATCCAAACGATCGCGATCGCCGACCCCTAATTCACGCTGCAACGCCCGCGCGTCGTCGCCGACCAAGTCCATGATCGAACGTCCCTGGGCGAGCCGTTGCGCCTGCTGCTGCTGGACCGTCTTGCTGTCGTCGATGAATAATTTCTCGAAAAGAGCTCGCGGCGAGGACTCCGCCGGGATCATCGCCCCGTTCTCGGTGTAGCAGGGACTGTCGCTGCCGTTGGCCGCCAGGACCAGCGATGGGAAGCGGGTCTCTCCCCCGAGATGCTTGGCCATCAGTTGATCGAGCGAGATCGTGTTCCGCGTCGTACCGGAACTGCTCATCGGTGTCGCCGTCAACAGGCTGGCTTCGGCCCGATGCCCACCGCTGACCCCCGGATGCGAAGTTCCGGAAATGATCGTCAGCTTCGACCGCAAGTCCTCCAGGCGTGAAAGGTAGAGAGGCGTTCGGTAGTTCCGCCCGTTCTCCTGAGGAACCCAATTATCCCGATGCAACCCCAGCCCCAGCGTGAAGGCCACGAACCGCTGAGGGTTGCCGGGAGACGCACCGCGACTGGCCCACGACGTTTCCATGGCACTCAGCCACGGCAGGGCCATCGCGACCCCGGCGCCGCGCAGCAGCTGGCGACGATCCAAACGGCGGCCGAAATGAAACTGCACACAACGAGGCGAAAAAGGAGTAGCCATGAGGTGTGGAACCTTATTGGATGTTGAACGGAGGGAAGGTCGGAGAAAATCTATTTGGTTTGAAACAAGGGACTGGCTACGACACGCTTCACCAGCGTCCGCATCCCAAAGTCGTCGGCCCGCGCCTGCTCGACAATCGCTTCGATCGCCGCCCGGTCGGCAAAAGCGATCGGGGCTCCGGTCGCATACGCCATCAGCTTGGCAGCGAAATTCCCGGCCAAAGGCTCGGGCTTCTCCGCCACCAACCGGCAAAATTCTTCCAGGTCACGAAATTCGCGGCCGTCCTTCATGACATACCCCGCATCGATCGCAACTCCCGGCCGCAACTTGCCTTTCTCTAGCTGGAGATAATTTTCCCGCCATCGACCGGCGGCATCGAAATTCTCCAAAGCGAAACCGGAAGGATCGATTTTGGCATGGCATGCAGCACAAGCCACATCGCTGCGATGCTTCTCCAGTTGCTCGCGGATCGTCGTCGCGCCGCGAATATCAGGCTCGATCGCCGGCACACTTTCCGGCGGCGGTGGGATATCCTCGCCGAGGATCCGTTTAGCCACCCACAGGCCGCGTAGAACCGGCGAGGTGTTGGTGCCGTTGGCGGTCACTTTGAGGATGGCCCCCTGAGTCAACAAACCCCGGCGACGATCCTCGGGTTGCCAAACGACTCGATGCAAGTCGCTGCTGCCGGCCTTGTTCAACCCGTAGTACCGAGCTAATCGACTATCGACGAAACTGAAATCGGCATCGACGAAGCGTACCACACTCAGGTTCTCATCCAGCAGATGCTGAAGGAACTGCTGAGTCTCACGGAGCATCGCATTCTGCACCACAATATCGAAGTCGCGATACAACTTACTGTCGGGTTCGGTAAAGTCGATCTGGTTCAATTCCAACCACTGGGCGGCGAAATCGGTGATAAACCGCTTACCTTGAGGCCCCTGCAGGAGCCGCTCGACTTGAGCCTCGAGCACCGCTGGTTGCCGCAACCGACCCTGGCTGGCCAAAGCCAGCAGCTCGTCATCGGGCGTGCTATTGAGCAGCATGTAGCTGAGACGGGTTGCGATGGCGAAGTCATCGAGCGTCCCGGGTTGCTCCTGAAAGTAAAGGAACCGCGGTGAACACAGCAAGGAGCGATAGCCTACCCGCAACGCGGCCGCCAAGTCCTTGGTCTCGCGATACTGCTGGTGGGCGAAATCGACATACCGCTGAATCTCGGCCGGCACTACATCCCGCCGGAAGGCCCGTCGCGAAAAGTCCAATAACCGACGCTGCAAATCCATCCGAGGACGCTCGGACTGGACACGATAAACCGCTTTGACCGCCGGGCCCTTCACCTCGCTCTTGACCACCTCCAAATCGCCGAGCAACATCCGGCGCAACCCCTGCTGGTCGGGCCCCTGATGGATACGTTCCATCTTCAACCAATCCAGCGCGATGCCGGGTACATCCTGCTTGCCACCCTCGCCATCGCTTACCTGACCACCGGCGAAAGCCGCTTGCTTCATCGTCTTGTCCAAAGGACGAATCTCCAGCATGTGGCCGGCTGGAATCCAAGCATCAACGCTGACGAGCTTCGGCTTTTTCGTCGCCTCGAACGCCCCTACCCAACCCAAGAGCGGAGCGCTGGCGACGCATTCGCCAGTCCGTACCGACCCCCAGACCCCGTGGCCATCCGGCTCCTTCAACGATCGAACCTGGAACGAGACTCGATACCAACCGCTGTCGCGGACCTCAGTCGCCGGCATCCTTCCATAGAAGGCGAGTTGGCCTGACCAGACGACGGCCCGGCCATCGATGAATTCCGGTTCGCGGCAACGGGTGACCTTGCGAGAGATCTGCTTGGCAGTGAATTCCCGGACACCTTGCTCATCGTCGGAAAGTGCGCGACGAAAGGCCTCATCCAGCGCCAGGTCGACAATCTTCAAGTGCTGCTCGAGCTGGAAATGCGACATGCTCTGGCCATCGGAAAAAGTATTGAACTCTCCCGACTTGGACTCGACCGGCATCTCGCGGGCAAGCGGGATGTCGATACCCAACAAATCTTGCAAGGAACGTTCCAGTTGAAGGTTCGTCAAGCGGCGACCGCGTACCCGCCCGACTTTCGCGTCGATGGCATGCTGATGGTCGACGAGCGCCCGGGATGTGTGGTCGAGAAAGCGTTGTCGTTCCGCTGCCGAAAGTTCGTGACTGTCATCTGGCGGCATCTCCCCGCTCTGCACCCGATCGAAAATCCGCACCCAACGCTCGACCGTCTTGGACTGCGACAAGTCTCCGGACAAGGTATCGAGATCCCATCCCCCTTCAGCCTCACTCCCCTGATGGCATGCCTGGCAGTGTTGCTGCAGGAAAGCTTGCTGCGAAAGCTTGAGGTCGCTCGCCACCTTGTCGTTGGCCGAGGCGAGGGACGATGCCCCGCCAACCAAGCAACCCATGCACCAAACCATCCATCGACCAAGGGGTGCGACTGATAAAAACGACCGGATAGCTAAAGATTGCGAGCGCATAGGGATCGTGGGGCGAGGCGGGGGGAGTGATTCGCCGGGGTGAGAGACTTCTTGATTATATCTCATCGGAAATTCAGCTGGCAACCGCCACTCTTTCCTTTCGCCCTCTCCGGCATCGAAAAATCGAGGATCCCAGCAGGTGCATTGAAGGGGGCTTCGGGCCACACTATCTTGATGACACTCGCGATCCTTGGCCCCATCGCTGCCTCTGGCTTGATCCCGGGTAGCAGCGACATAGAACCCCGGGTTCACTCCCGCGTGAAGGTCCGCCCTGGCCTGTATCTGTTCCCTCCCCTAGCGAAAGAACCTCTCGTCACCATGTGCCGCCGGAAACTGTTGCCTTCCACGCTACTCCTCGCCCTTACCAGCGTCTGGCCAGGATCCTGGCCTTACCTGACCTTCGCCCAGGAGGCGACGCCGCCTCACCTTCCAGCCGAAGCCATGGTCCCCATTTGGCCAGCTTTAGCGCCGGGGGAAAGCTCGCGCGGCATGGGGGAGGCCCTGCCGCCGCGTTCGACCGACCAACCTCCTATCACCCGCGTCGAGAAGGTGCGTTGTCCGAGTCTCGATATCTACCCGGCCGCCCAACCGCAGGGGACGGGCATCCTGATTCTCCCCGGAGGTGGCTTTGGGAAAGTTGTCCCGGACCTGGAGGGCTCGGAGGCCGCCGTGCGTTTGAATCGACTGGGCATCACCGCGTTCGTGCTGCGGTATCGAACCAATGAAAGCAAGCCGGTCGACGAACCCTCCTTCCTGCGTCCACTCCAGGATGCGGAACGCGCCGTGCGTTGGGTGCGGCATCATGCCGATCGCTGGAAACTGCAAGCCGATCGGATCGGGGTCATGGGATTTTCCGCAGGGGGCCAGGTCGCCTGCCTGCTGCATACCCGGGGGGCGGAAGCGGCTTATGCAGCCCAGGATGGGATGGACCAATTGCCGTTCCGCCCTGATTTTTCGTTGCTGATCTATCCCTGGAACATTCAGGAGAAGGCCACCGGGAAGCTCCTGCCGGAATTGACCTTCCATCCTTCCCAGCCCCCGGCCTTTATCGTCCATACCTCGGATGATGCCTCGACATCGGCCGGCGCCGCCAGGTTCTATCTGGGGCTCAAGGAAAACAACGTCCCAGCTGAACTGCACATTTATGAAAATGGGGGGCACGGTTATGGTACCCGCCCTCGGCCTGACTCCAACATCGGGACCTGGCCCGATCGCGCCGAGGATTGGCTGCTCCGTCGAAAACTCGGCAGCCCTGCCCCTGGCTCGTGACTCGACCATCCACCGCGGATCCAACCCGCGATGGTTGGCTGATCGACCCCCGAAACTCTAAGTCCTGGAAAAATTTTCACTCGATGCAACGCCCGTCGATCATTGCTTGCGGTGAAGTGCTCTGGGATCTTTTTCCCGATCGAACGTGTTTCGGGGGAGCGCCGGCCAACTTTGCCTGCCAGGCGGCAATGCTGGGCGGTGACGTTCGCTTGCTGACCGCCGTCGGCAACGACCCCCGCGGCAAAGCGGCCAGGCAACTGCTCCGCGATTATGGGGTCGACACCGAACTGGTACAAAACCGACCCGACTTTCCTACCGGAACCGTCGCGGTAACGCTCGATGCACACGGTTCGCCAACATTCACCATTCATGCCCCTTCGGCTTGGGACTACCTGGAGTGGGATCCGCGCCTCATCGAGCGGATTACTCCGGCCAGCATCGTCTACTTCGGGACGTTGGGGCAGCGTGGTCCAGCTTCGCGGGCGATCATCCAGCGAACACTGAAGATGGCCCAGACAGTTCGAGCCCTGCGGATCCTGGATATCAATCTCCGCCCACCATTTTTTGATGCGGAGTTGATTCGACAAGCCGTATCGTACGCGAGTGTTCTCAAGATCAGCGATAGCGAGTTGCCGATCGTCAGCGCCGTCTACGACCTTCCGGATGATGCTGACGTACCACGTAGCCTATCGCGACTGAGGCAGCAGACCCAGCTGGACTTGATCGCGCTGACCCAAGGGGCGGAAGGGGCTTGGTTGATCGATGCCCGGCAGGCGGTTCAGCAAGCGGGCATACCAACCGAGGTTTGCGATACGGTCGGGGCTGGCGACGCCTTCACCGCAGCCCTGGGCATTGGTCTGTGGCGGGGGATGGACTTGCCGCTATTAGCGGAACATGCCTGCCGTGTCGCCGCCGCGACCTGTGCCCATCCCGGAGCCATCCCGCCCTGTTGAGTCGGTTGGCACTCCCATCGCCTGCGTGCAGCCCCCTGGCCTCTCACTCGATGGTTCGCGTCTCTCTTCTACTTTTCGGTGGCGGGACTAGGCGGAGGCGTTGTGGGGTCGGCTCGATGCCCCCGCTGTTGCCAAGCATACCGGAATAGATTGCGAGTGTCGGTGTATCGACCATCGAGCGAGGTGGACCCGAGGACCGCGACCAACAGATGATCCTCGCCGCGCCGACCGCTGGAGACCAGGCAACCGCCCGCCGGCGTCGAGGTCCCGGTCTTCACGCCGTCATACCCTTCAATAGCCAGGAGTTGGTTGGAGTTCTTCCAGCTGGCCACTCGCTTGCCTCCATCCGGTTGCTGTACTTCGCAGCGGTAAGTTACCGTGGAGACGTAGTGACGGAAAAGCGGATGCTTCATCCCTGCCGCCGCCAGCAGCAGCAGGTCGGCGGGCGAGGCGGTGAAATTGTCTTCGCCGATCCCATCGCCGAAGGGGCTCGAATACCTGGTATTCTTCATCCCTAAACTCGCCGCGATCCGGTTCATCTCGGCGATAAAGTTGGTTCGGCTATGGCTTGGCCCCGCCGCCGCCCCTGCAGCCGGCGGCTCCAGGCGTCCCGCGAAGTGTTCGGCCAAGGCATTGCCGGCATCGTTGCCCGAAGGCAGCATCAAGCCATACAAGCAATCGCGAACCAACAACGACTCGCCGACGCGAAGATCGGCAGTCGATCCATCGGTCTTATCGGCAAGCTCGGAAATAGTCATGGTCTCATCGAGCACCTCGGGTTGGCGGTCAGCCAGCGACAACACCACGTACAGGCACATCATCTTGGTCGTCGAGGCGGCCTTCATCGGTTGGTCAGCACGATTACCCCACAATAATTTGCCGGTCGCCCCCTCGGCGATCGCCCACCCTTTGCAGGTGACGAAAGGGGGGCCATCCAGCGGATCCGGGGGATCCAGGGAGGCGGTTCCCTGGGCGCACCCGATGGCGATCAATCGCGCCCAAAGCGAGACGAGCAACCCGAGATAAACGATGACCGACTGGAAGCGCTGCATGTTTTTCATCCTTACACCTTGAATGCTGCTCGAACGCCCCCCCCCCTCGCTCGAGCCTTGGTCACGCTCACCGATAACTACGGCTTGGCCGATGCCCGCCAAATACGCAACTGACGGAATTGAGCGTCATCGCCTTTGACGATCAAAGCTACCAGCCCCTTGGTGTCGCGAAACCGTTCGTGCCTCGCCTGGATAGTATGTCCGCCGACAGTCGCCAGGTACTGGTCAGCGCAGATTTCGATCACGATGTCGTACCATTGCTCGGGAGCGAAACTCGCCGGAAGCTCGCTCAGTTTTTCAGCCCGGGTGGTCTTGGCGATCCCCGACATCCTCTGCACCCAAAGGCCGGTCGGTGAAATGAAGACCCGCGCCAGATGATGGTTCGGCGGAATATCATCGCGACAACCGAAGGCGATCTGCGAAGCCTTCCCTAGTTTAAACTGGGCAGCGATGACCACGTCCTGAAACTGGGTGCGGTAGGTGCAAGACGCGTGATGATGGTCGGCCACCAGTTCGCTCCCATGAAGCACCCCGGCGTCGATCGACCACTTGCCGATCCCTCCCTGCCAAGTCCCCGGCCTTCCTTTGCTACCCAAGGCTGTGGGCTGATCGAAATCGGTACTGACCAATAATTCCTCAATCGCGCACAGCTTGGTCTCTGGCAGCGTCAGCGATTGAGCCGCTGCCCAGGGGCTCCCGGCGAACAGCAGCAGGCTCCCAACGCAGACCAAACCCGTCAACGATCGGAACATCATGAACTTCTCCAACAGCGCGAAAAATCTGAGGGGACCGCGACTATCGCCAAAGCAACCAAGAGAGATAGCGCGGGCCGGACTCCTCGGCGACAACCGCCATCCGACGCCACGATGATCGCTGAAAGCTGCCGCTCTCACAAGCCAGGGCAGCGTCAGTGCCACGACCGCCGCTGATCGCCAACCCTCCGCCCGGCCGCGTCCCCCCCCTTCCCCAAGACGTGCACCGGTGGAGACCGCTGGCAGGGAGGCGATCGGCAACATCCCTTTCACTCGACCAGGCGAAGCCAAGCCGTGATGTCGTCCTCGGCGGTACGGACTCGCCCGGGTGGCGGCAGCATCGGACCAGGGAGGTAGCTGACCGGCGGCAGCGATTGCTGGAAGGCCGTATCGAAAGACTCGGCGGCGGCCTGCAAGCTAGCCACCACTTCCGGATGCTGCCCCGCCACATCGACGGTCTCGGCCGGATCGCTGACCAAATCATACAGCGTCGGCTGGGGCCACAGGCGATGCTGGCGTTCGAACAATCCCGGCTGGTGCTCGAACCAAACACTGGCCACGCGCACCCGAGGATATTGCTGGATGGGAAGAATCAGCTTCCACCGCTCGCGGCGAATCGCTTGCAGCTGGACGCCGAAATAATGGTAGATAGGCCGCGAGCTTTCAGCCGCAACACCTCTGCGCCAAAGTTCGCCGAGGTCGACCCCGTCCAGCTGCAGGCTTTCAGGAAGCCGGCCCCCGTTCAAGCCAGCGAAGGTAGGGAAGAAATCCATCGTACAAATCGGCGAGGATATTTCGCCCGGCTGACCGACGTTCCCCGGTGACCAGACGATGCAGGGGACGCGTACGCCTCCCTCCCACGTCGTCCCTTTCCCTCCGCGCAGAACTCCGTTGCTCCCGCCGAACGATCGTCCAGGAAAGCGTCCCTGGGCCTTGCTCGGCTGCGACTTGATAGCATTCCCTTGGGCTTGCTTACCGCGCACTCCCGCTCCGTTGTCGGAGGTAAAAATGACCCACGTTCGCTCGGCGAGCTGGCATTCGCGAAGGGTATCGAGGATACGGCCAGTACTGGCATCGAGTTCCTCGATCGCATCCCCATAAAGACCATCGCGTGACTGACCTTGAAACGCGGGCGAAGCGTATTGCGGGATATGCGGCATGGTATGCTATAGGAAAAGAAAAAACGGCTGCTGGCGGTGGCGACGGATGAAGTCGCTGGCCCGCTGCGTGTATTTTTCAGTCAACAGGCTTTGATCTACCGGAGCCTCAACCACCGACTCCCCATCGCGCAAGCTCAACGGTTCAAACATGCTCAGCTGGTGAAAAGCCCGTCCCACCTCCCAGTGTTCGGTATCATTGGTATGCAACAACCCGTAGTATTCATCGAA
>JBILTQ010000118.1:0-13828 GCA_044371435.1 Pirellulaceae bacterium
GCCGTTGGGCGAAGCGGCTTCTGCCAACCCAGATGCCATTTACCCACGCAGCCTGTCGCATACCCTTGCGCCTTCAACCATTCCGCCATTGTCCATTCGCTTGACGGCAAGCCGGTATGCTCGCAAGGAAAGAGAACGTACGGGACGCCACAGCGCGCTGGCAAACGCCCGGTGAGCAGGGCCGCTCGCGAGGGGCTGCAAAACGGCGAGGCCACATAGCACTCAGTAAACCGCAGCCCCTCGACCGCCATTTGGTCCAAGCGTGGTGTGGCGATGGTCGTGGAACCGTAACACCCCAAATCTCCATAGCCCAGATCATCGGCCAAAATCACGATAAAATTGGGGGGACGATCGGCCTCAGCGGCCAACCCCGCACTTGCCAACCACCCCAACCAGACGCCGAGTAGCATACCTCGCCAAACCCGATGATCCATGGAGCAGTCATGTCGAGTGTTCATCATCCCCAACCTCCGGCGGATACAGTGCACCTTGGATTCGGCCAGCCCATCACGGAGGAGCCGGTGCGAGTGCGTCCAGGCAAAAACTGGCGCATCCCTTCCAGGTTCTGTTCTACCGCGTCGATACCCGTTGCGAGAAGAGGGGACCCGCCCCCCGCGGATTGAGAATCCTGAGGTTTGCTCGGCACGCGTCTTGCGCCAAGGGGCTACGATCGTCGGGGTTGCGTGAGCAAGCCGCGGCCATCTTGCGGCCATCGGAAGAAACTCAGCTCGACTCGCCAGCTCCCCAGCGCGTCCACGCTGTCAAAAGCTCCTTGGCATGCTGCCACAGGCGATCGGAATCCCCGTGGTTCCCCGTCACCAGAATAGTCGCCAGCGGCATACCAGCCTCGAGTCGCGTCTCAGGCATCGGAATATCGGCCCAACCGATGGCGGTATCGCCAGGCTGTCGCCAGCGGGCAGCGAATTCCGCCCGCATCATCGCCTCGGAAAGTGATGGCGTAACCAGCAACGACTGCGAAGCGTAGACAATGGCCTTCAATGCCACCCGGGAGCCCGGTTCGCCGGGCTCCTCTTCGGCGGGAAGTCGCGCGCAACACTCTGCGGCGAGGCTCGGATCCAGGTAGAGGCTCATGATAGGCAAGCCGCTTACCAGTTCGATCAATTCCAGGCTGGCTGTCCACCGCGGATTGAATTCCAGCAAGTACAAACGACCTCGCGGGCTCAAGACAAAATCCGCCTGGATGATCCCTCGATAATCGAGCTCAGCCGCGATCCCTTGGATCCAGCCGGAGAGGGCATGGCGGAGTCGCGGTTCCAACCTCACCAAACCGGAACTTCCGCCATAAGCGTGGAGCGGTGCCGAGACTTGCTCCCCCAACTTCCCTTGGACCTGGCTGGCGAGCCAATTCCTGGTCACCCCGAGCACCCAGCTTTGCTGAGGCGTGCAAGCGAAGGTGATCCCCAGCGGTTGGCCGACGATCCGCCGCTGCAAATACCCCTGCTCAAAATCGAGGATGGGCTCGCCGTTCCAGCGTTGGACGCCTAAGCCACCTGCACTCCGGTAGCTTTTCCAAAGCCAACCTGCCCGCGGCGAGGGAAGCGAGACCGCGTCGGCTTCGGTGACGACCACCGGGAAAGCGATTTCCGGGAACCTTGGATCCCCACCCGCCCACCGCTGCCAATTGGCTAGCGATCGCCATTGACGCTGCCTCTCCGCTCCCCCGCCCGCGACCAGCCGCTCCTGCTCCAACCCTTCCACGATCGTCGGATGATTTTCCATCCCGCCAACCAGCACCACCGGGGCCGCCGGTAACGCCCGTACCTGCCAGCCGATAGAATCGGGGTAACTCTCGATGGAGCGCCACTCGGCGCGTTGCCGCAGGTCCCGATCGCCGAACAAATCCAGAGCCATCACCCTCAGCCCCGCCCGCTGCGCGCTCCAGGCAGCCGCGCGACAACTCGCCCCGATCAGAAGCAGAAGTTGGCTATTCTCCGCGCGAAAATGGGAGGCGTTTCGCAGACGCATCACTTCGGGCTGACCTCATGCATTAGGGGGAACTGACCTTGCCTTGCAAGCCACCGATCGATTATTCGCCCAAGCGGGAAGTTACCGATATCGGTCCGTGGCCCATATCGGCGAGGAATTGCGAACACGTCGTCGCGTCGCCGATGGCGGTGGTCAGGAAAGCGAATTGTATCGCGTCTAACGCATGTCGCGATCGGCCGGTGTTGCACGGAGGCGAACAGGGTGACCAGGACAAATGTCGCGGCGACGCAAGAAGAGTTACAGGCTTGGGCTAACGATGCAGCCGCGGCGACCGCCCACCTGCCCGCCATTTTCCAGGCGTTGACGGTCGCCGATGCGCGCGTCGAATGGGCTACCGAAGCTCTAGAAAATTGCGGTCCTCCTCCGGATACGGCGCTCGATTTCCTCCAAAGCTGCTTGGCTTCGCCAACCGCGGATGTCGCCTACTGGGCTTGCAAGCTTCTCGGTCGGGCCGGCCCCGCGGCGGGGCGGACCCAGCCTGCGCTCGTGCAAGTGCTCCGCGACACGAGCGGTCCGGAGGCGGCCAGGTACCAAGCCTTGGTGGCGTTAGGCCGACTCGGCCCCCTGCCTGCGGAGTCCCGCCAAGCCATCGAAGCCTGCACGCGCGATAGCTCCGCCCGCATCGCGAACCAGGCCAAGCAACTGCTAGGGACCCTTTCATGAGCAAAGCCAGGGCCCGACGGAACAAGGCGCGTAGCTTCCTCAAATCGAATTCGACGAGCCTGCTCCCTTATCTCGGCACCGCCATCATGGGACTGGCTGGCTACCTCGGCTGCGAACTCGATGGCTTGCAGCAGTTCGATCCAGGGCGATTGCCGGAACAGCTCTCAGCCTTACGGGACAAGATGCACCTCCCGGCCCACTATGTCTCGACCGCCGTCCAATCGCGAGGCCTACCCTCGAAGGCGGAGGAGACGATCCTGGTCGCCAGCTTCAACATACAAGCATTTGGCGAATCCAAGATGAATGATCGCTGGGTGATGGAAAGATTAGCCGAAGTCATCCGCCGCTTCGACGTCGTCGCCATCCAAGAGATTCGCTCCAAGGACCAAGCCCTCTTGCCTAACCTGCTGCGGTATGTCAACGCCACTGGCCAGCGTTACGACTTCCTCTTGGGGCCGCGTTTGGGTGACACCGTCTCGAAGGAACAGTACGCCTATGTTTACGATACCGACCGGATCATCACCAACAAGCAATGTACCTATACCCTCAACGATGACATCAACGCGTTGCATCGCGAACCGCTGGTCGGACGTTTCGTCGTCCGAACCGCCCGTACCTACCAGCCGTGGACTTTTTCGCTGGTCAACCTGCACACCGATCCGGATGTGGCGCAACAGGAAGTCGACGCGATGGGTGGCATCCTCAGGGAAATACGCAACTTCGAGTTCACATCGGCCGGTGAGGATGATGTCATCCTGCTCGGCGACCTCAACGCCGGCCCGGAAAAGCTCGGGAATATCCAGCGTGTGGCTGGGATGCAACCGGTGATCCGCAACCAACCGACCAACGTGCGGGGGACCCAAATCTACGACAACCTCGTCTTCGACCCGACCCCCACCGCCGAATTCACCGGCCATGCCGGCGTCTTGAAGCTGGATGAGTTTTTCAATATCACCAAGGAAGAAGCCCTCAAGCTCTCCGACCATCATCCGATATGGGCCGAATTCCTCGTCGAGGAACGCGGGCCGCACATCCCGGCCCAGCCGACCCCACCAGCCCCCTTCCCGCCAGCTCCCTACTACCTGCCGCAACCGCAGTTCGCGGGACCGCCAGCGACGACGCCTCCCGCCCAGTATGCGGCCCAACCCCCGTGGGGCTACCGCTAAACCTTCCCACCTCGGTAGCGATCCCGACAGTAGCCAGTGTCGAAATCCGACCTGACCGGCGAACCGCGGCCACCTCAACCAAGGGGTGGACCAGCCGAACATTTTCGGCGGCCAAGGCCCTCGGGGCAATCCGAAGGGGAGCCATCAACCACCACCTCGCTCCGTCCATGCGCGAAGTTCGTCCACCGTATTTGCCGTGCGCAAAGGGGGGTCGATCGCTCCTTCGATCCGCCCGATGGCAGCCCCGAGTCGCTGGAACAAACTTTGAAAGGACGATGCTGGTGATCGCTGGCCCTGGACCAGGCTTGGCAACAACCGCGGATGATAAAGGGCGGGAAAGGGTTGCCACCGTCCATCATGAAAAGCCACGATCGCCAGCTGCGGCGATAACCGCGAGCTCAACCGCTCGAACCAGCGAGCATGCCACTCCAGCAGATCGCACGAGACGATCAACCGCCACCCGGCCGCGGCTGGGAGCGGCGAAGCCGCAGCCGGCGCAGCGGCCAGCCTCGGCGAGCTTTCCCGGAGAGCGGACAACTCGGGGTCATCCTCGAGGGCCCGCTGCACACCGACCAGCGGCCCTTGCCAGGCTACCGGATCATGGATCGTCCTCAAGCCGAGATCGAGATAGCTTTCGTCGGGACCAGCCACCACCGTGAGGTGAGAGCAATGCCGCGACAGCAACTCGGCCAACCGCAGGATATTCGGCTTGCCCTCGACCAGCATCCTCGCTTTGTTGCTCCCGAAGCGGCGAGAACGCCCACCCGCCAGGATATAGCCGGGTAAGGTTTCGGTCATGAGGTGCGAACATCGCTTGCATGGCGATCATCGCGTTCAAATTGAACCTGGGCCCAACTCCAGGCCGCCACGGTCCGCGGAAAACCGACCGTGTTCATCCCGAGGAAGATGGCTTGCACGATCTCATCGCGACTGGCCCCCGCCGCTGCCGCGCGCCGAACATGGCTGCGGACCGCCGACTCGAGCCCCGCCCCGACGCTGATCCCGATCTTGATCAAGGCGCAGGCTTTCGCATCCAAGGGCCCGACCTGCTCGACCGCAGCCGCCATCTGATCGTGGGCCTCGGCGATCTGCGGGTATCGGGCGATAATTTGTTGATATACATTCGGCAGAGGCTGGCTCACCGCGATTTCCCCAGCTGTTAGGATGTGAGCAAAGAGGGTAATGGTACCCGCTGCCCGATACGATGTGAAAGACGAAACCAGTTTATCGACGAGCCCCCTATGCACCTCTGGAAATTTCTTGGAATCGATAACTGCTTGCGAAGCCCGAGCCGGTTAGGGGGAGGCCTGCTACGCCCAATCGTTTGGCTGGGGATCGCCGGTAGCCTGCCGGCCGCCGACCCCCAGCCGATCGCCTCGCCTGTGGACTTCACCATTTCCGCGGAAGCCATGGCCATTCACGGCCGAGGCTACGTGTGGGACGGCCACAATGATTTGCCGTGGGCGATGCGTGAAGCCGGCGACCGGACCTTCCATCGGCTGGATATCGCCCAAGCACAACCGAAGTTGAATACCGATATTCCCCGACTGCGACGCGGCAACGTCGGGGCCCAGTTCTGGTCGGTCTATGTCCCAGCCAAGGAAAGGTTAAGCGGGACCGCCTTCCAGTCGACGATGGAACAGATCGGACTGGTCAAGGCGATGGTGGCCAAGTATCCCGAGACCTTCGCCTGGGCAACCAGCACACGCGACGTCCTGGCAGCCCGCCGCGACGGCAAGATCGCCTCGTTGATCGGCGTCGAAGGTGGGCACTCGATCGAGAATTCGATCGGCCTGCTGCGCAAACTGTATGCGGAAGGGGCTCGTTATATGACGTTGACGCACGCCGACACCTTGGAGTGGGCAGATGCGGCTACCGACCAGGCCCAGCATGATGGACTGAACGCGTTCGGCGAGGAAGTCATCCGCGAGATGAATGACTTGGGGATGCTTGTCGATTTATCGCATGTCTCGCCAGCCACCATGCGCGATGCCCTGCGACTCAGCCGCGCCCCGATTATCTTTTCCCATTCATCCGCCCGTACGATCGCCGACCATCCGCGCAACGTCCCCGACGATATCTTGCCGCTGGTTCGAGCCAACGGCGGGGTCGTGATGGTGAATTTTTTCTCCGGCTTTATCGAGCCGCAGTCGGCCATCAACATGCAAAAGATGTTCGAAGTGCGTCGCCAGATCGAAGCCCAGTACGGTAGCGATAGCGAGGACGGCCAGCGGGCCTACCAACGTTGGAAGGCGGGAAACCCGATCCTCCCCGGCGACGCCGCCTTGGTGGCCGAACATATCGACCACCTGGTCCGCATGGCCGGGATCGACCATGTCGGTTTAGGGAGTGACTTCGACGGGGTCGATACCCTCCCCCGCGGCTTGGAAGATGTCTCCTGCTATCCGCTGATTACCGAACTGCTGCTGCGGAAGGGCTACAGCGAAGCCGACATCCACAAGGTGATGTATCAAAATATCCTGAGGGTCTTCGAAGCCTGCGAACAGCAGCGAAAGCCAGCCAAGCCCTGAGGCTCGGCAGCAAGATATTCCACAGCCAACCACACCGCACCCGCCAGCCGATCCATAAGCCGCCTCCGGGGCGACTACCCCAAGCCTTCTTCGCTAGCGTTGGCCGAGCAGACCATCCTGGGCGAGGAAGCCTGCCATGGATCCCCCCGCCTGAAAAACCCCTGCCGTTTCTCGCGTCGCAGCTTTTAGCGAACGTATTCGGCAGTTCGACTCGTCGCGTCGTAGGTTTTAGCGGGAGTATTCGGCAGTTCGACTTCTCGCGTCGTAGCTTTTAGCGAACGATATCTAGCAGTTCGACTTCGAAGACGAGGGCTTCGTTCGGCCCAATCTTGCCACCGGGAGCACCATTCATCCCATAGGCCAGATCCGGCGGAATGAACAACTGCCACTTATCGCCAACCGCCATCCGCTGAAGCGCCTCGGTCCATCCCGGGATGACACCGTTGAGTGGAAACTCGGCTGGTTCGCCGCGTTTCAGCGAACTATCGAAAACTTGGCCGTTGAGCAACTTCCCCTCGTAATGCACGCGAACCACGCTGGTTTGACCAGGCGTCTTGCCTTGGCCCTTCTTGAGGATGACATACTGCAGGCCGCTCTTGAGCGTCTGCACCCCATCCTTCTTTTGGTTTTCGCTTAAAAAGGCCTTGGCCTTGGCCAGATTCTCTTCCCCTTCTTTGATTCTCACCTTCATCTGCTCGTCAGCCCGCGACTGCATCCTGGCGCTCAACGCCTCGGATGCCGCTTGCAACTCCTTCTGAGACACCGACGGCTCGCGTTTAGCCAAGGCGTCGCGCAACCCCTTGACGAATTGATCGAATTGAAAATCACTTTCCAGGAATCCGTTCTGCGCCAAATCGCTGCCAACATTCAAACCCACCAGGTAAGAACCAGGGTCCGAAACGCTGGCCGGCACCGCTTCTTGCGCCGAGCCGGTCATCGACATGGTCGACAAGTAACCGATGAATACCAAGAAATTCAAGGGAGCAAATCGCATCATCAATGGCTTCCGTGATGGAGGGATGGGAGCAGGACAAACCGGCTTCGCCGGCCGAGGAGGCAATCCGCCTCCTCAGCTTCGTCGTGGCGCTGGCCTACGCCGCAAGTCGACACCCGCCGGGGCAACGGCTACCAAGCCGTCAGCGAAGCTTCGAGACCAGCGACCATCCGGGACGGCAACCAATCCTCGCAGCCCCTCGTATCTTAGTGAAGTTAAGGAAATCGCGGGAGAGCATTCCTCGCGTATCTTCGCGACTTGACACCCACGCGAAGTCTTGTGATACTCGTCTCTCCGAAAGACGAAGAGCGAGCGTCAGGGTTGGTTGATCGCCAACCCCCGCGTTCGGTCGTCGCCGACGGGGGATTAGCTCAGTTGGGAGAGCGTTTGCATGGCATGCAAAAGGTCAGGGGTTCAAGTCCCCTATCCTCCACTTCTATTCGTGTTGCTTCATCGCTGATCGCCGTCGCGGGAAGGCTGGCGCGAGTGTTCCAGCAGCATCGATAGTACGGCAGAAGATCGCGAGCCAGGGGCTCATGGAGTTCGCCGTCGGTCCGATCGTCTCTCGGTCGCGGCTTGCATCGTGGTTAGCTCTGGCAGCGTTGCGACTCCCTGACCTTACTCGTCTAATCATCGCTCGTCTGTTCCGCTTGCAGCGGGATAGCGATGGGGTGAGATTTCTGAGTGGATTGTTGCTCGCTGGCTTGGCGACGCGAAGCCAGCGAACCGGCTTTCCCTCTCGGTTCCGCTGCTCTCTTTTGCTTTTATTCTCTCTCGCTCCCTTTGCACCGGCTCAAGCAGGCGTGCACCGAGCATCAAAGCTACCGCCGATCTCCCGCCTCATCGTCGCGGCCCCGACACATGACGGGCGAACCCTCCAGTAACCAAGAGAGATACGGTTTCTCCCTGAGGAATCGGTAAGGCTCAGCGTGGGAAGGCTAAGCGATAGCCTTGGCCACGGCCGCTTTCATTTTCGCCAGGCCAGTCTGGGCGACGACCTGCGGGTCCTGCTTCCAGTAGTCGCGATTGAATAACTCCAACGACAAGCTGCCGACAAAACCGTTCCCGACCATCGTCTTGAGGATAAAGTCGAGCGGTGCGATACCATCGCCCGGGTACACCCGGTGCTCATCCTTGATTTCGCCGCGGATCGGCGTCGCGGGGTAATCGTTCATATGAAAGACATGGACCCGCTTCCCTTCCAGCATCGGTAGCTCCGCAAAATCAGACCCGCCTTTGTAGAGGTGGTAGACGTCGGGGAGGATGCAAGCATCGGCGTGTGCGGCCCCTGCGCAGATATACAGGACTTGCTTCAAACTGTAGCAGTTCTTCGAAAAGCCCCAGACCTCGATTTGCGGAATACAGTCGTGAGCTTTTCCCAGTTCCAGCAAGGCTCGATAGCGTTCGGCGGCGCGGTCGAGATCCATCGGCGGTTCGGTGGTCATCCCGGTTGGCGGGGCCGCGATGCGGCGACCGCCCAGTTCGCGGATGATATCCATGTCGCGAGCGCACTCCTCCAAACCTTGCCGACGAGCCTGTTCATCATCGACCAGCCACTTGCCGAAGGCGATGGCGCTGTCCACACCGAGCCCGGCATCCGCCAACTGCTTACGGATATCCGAAAGTTTCCCGCCGGCCGAAACATAGCGTTGGATGTCGCGCAGCCACAGTTCGACCCCGTCGTAGCCAGCCTGAGCTGCGATTTGAATCTGCCGAGGAAGCTCCACCTTCCCCCCTTCGATCGTGCTCATATTCAGGCAATAGCGAAGGCTGGAGGGCTGGGAAGCGGCGGGCTGGGCCTTCAGCGAGCGTTCGGCCAAAACGGTCGAGGCGGCTCCGACGGCCAAGGTACTGACGGAAGCTTGAAGCAGTTCACGGCGCAGCATAGGAGGGATCTTTTGCGAGGTGGAGGGCACTTGTTCAAGTCACGACAACGGCTAAAACTTTTCCGGCGTGGTTCGACGATTGTAATCATAGATGCCGGCCGGAACGAGTCGGACGAAAGCATAGAGATCAGGATCTTCGATGGAAGCAGGCATTGTCGGTTTACCGAACGTCGGAAAAAGCACCCTTTTCAACGCTTTGACCGGGTCGCAGGGGGCTCAAGCGGCCAACTATCCCTTCTGTACCATCGAACCCAATGAAGGGATCGTGAGCATCCCCGACGAACGGCTAGGGCGGATCGCCGCCATCATCCACCCTCAAAAGATTATCCCCGCCATCTTCAAACTGGTGGATATCGCCGGAATCGTCGAGGGAGCCAGCGAAGGGCAAGGCTTGGGGAACAAATTCCTTACCCACATCCGGGAAGTCGATGCCATCCTGCAAGTCGTCCGCTGCTTCGATGACCCCGATGTCACCCATGTGTCAGGGAAAGTCGATCCGGTCGCCGACATGGAAACGATCGAAACCGAACTGCTGCTGGCCGATATTCAAACGCTAGAAAATGCCTTGCCCAAGGCGGACCGCGCTGCCAAGAGTGGGGATAAAGAGGCGAAGTTGCGGGTCGGGGTCATCGCCAAAGCCATGGCCCAGTTGGAGAAAGAACTCCCGCTGCGGGGATTGGCTTTGGAGGAGGCCGAAGCCAAAGCGGTTCGCAGCTTTGGGCTGATGACCGCCAAACCGATCCTTTATATCGCCAACGTCGATGAAAATGACCTCGGCGGCGAAGGGGCGAAAGTCCAAGCGGTCCGAGCCTTTGCGGCCCGCTCGGGGGCCCAGGTGGTCCCGGTCTGCGCCAAGCTGGAAGCGGAGATCGCCGAGTTAGACTCGCCGGATCGCGAGGAGATGCTGGCGGGGGTCGGCTTGGCGGAACCGGCACTTCAGGTCGTTGCGCGCCAAGCTTACCACACCCTCGGTCTTCACAGCTATTTCACCGCCGGGGAAAAAGAGGTTCGGGCCTGGACGATCCCTCTCGGCGCCACCGCTCCCCAGGCGGCTGGAGTCATCCATACCGATTTTGAAAAAGGCTTCATCCGCGCCGAGGTCTACAGTCTGGAGGACCTTGAGCACTTCCGGAGCGAGAAGGAGATCCGAGCGGCTGGGAAACTCCGCGTCGAAGGGAAAGCGTACGTCATGAAAGACGGCGATATCTGTCACTTCCTTTTCAACTGAGGAAAAATCCTCCCCTCCTGGTTTTGCCTTGCCCAAGCGGAGTGGACCGGCCGGGAATCGAGCCTGGTGTCGGCGGCTGCCATGCGACCGATGGCCTGGCGGTGTTCCTCGCGACGGGGTCGCAAGGTACGCGAAGTTCCTCCCGGCCCGACCGCTCGCTGAGTACGACCGGAAGCAGCCATCTGCTCCGCCCACTGACCACCAGCCTCCACCAGATCCCCCGAGCGCCGACTTTTTTCGAATTCGAAAGAAGTCGCGTCTTAGGTCTTAGGATGGGCTGAAGAAATTTCCTCTACTCCTCGGGAATCGGGGTGGCCTTTCGCCAACCTTAGACCGTCGGCCAGAATTTTTTGGAAAAATTTGATTTGCCAGCTTGCCAACGCGGAGATGCCATTGACTCCCTTTTTCCGGCTGCTTTAATGGAAGAATGATCAACCTTGTCGCCGAACTTCGGAAGCTATCGCGGATTTGACGCACAAAAATTTCGGAAAATCGCATCAAAATGCGAGTACCCGAAGCCGCCTTGGTTGCTGAAACTACGTCGACTCCCTTTTCTCTCTCTGCACCACTCAGTTCACGGCTCCAGGAGGCTTCGATGAGTAAGCGGTTTTCTCCTCTTTTTTGCCTGGCGATGCTGGCCCTGCTCGGGTCGTTCGCTCCTATCGCTCCGGCAGGCACTTTCACCGTTGCCACCCGCGATGACCTGCTGATTTTGACCTCGCGTATTCAGGCCGCTCAATTCTTGACGCACGCCACCTTCGGGGCCACCGAGACCGAAATCAATGTTTTGGCCGACCGGATGCGTCAGATCGGAACGATCGCCGCCGCCACCGAGTGGATCAATAATCAATTCACCATCAACAGCAGCGATGCGGCGGGCACTCCCACCAACGATGCTCGTCACCTCCCCTTGGCCGAAACGATGATCGCCGAGGACACTGCATTTTGCACCGCGGTCAATAGCCAGGCGGCTTCGATCCCAGTGACTTCGGTGCAGATCCCAAGCCGGAACCGCTATCGCCAGTTCGCCTGGTGGCATCGCTCGATCTCGAACCCCGACCAATTGCGGCAAAAGATGGCCTGGGCGTTGTCGCAGATTTGCTCGGTGGGTAACAACTTTAACAACTTCAACGAAGAAGAGCGCGAAGGGGCACCTCCGGGAGGTGGGACTGGAAAATCGCGGTTTCTCGGGCTCTCCAGCTACTACGACATCTTCATCAATAATGCCTTTCGAAACTATCGGAATGTGCTTCAGGACGTGACTTACCATGGGATCATGGGGGATTGGTTGAGCCACCGCGGCAACGCCAAAGAAGACTTATCGATCAATCGTTTCCCGGACGAAAACTACGCTCGGGAAGTGATGCAGCTGTTCTCGATCGGGCTCTATCAGCTAAACGACTCCGGCGTGCAGCAGTTGGACGCTAACGGCGTACCGATCCCCACCTACGACCAGGATGACATCCGCGAATATGCCCAGGTCTTCACCGGTTTGGGATACGCGACTTCGACCACCACGACCTTCAACGGGACGGTGCGGTTCCAGTTCCCGATGGATATGGTGTCGGCCCAGCATGACACGTCGTCCAAGGTATTGCTGCACGGGACGATTCCTGCGTTGCCTGCCTCGCCGACCCGGGCTCAGTGCAACGCCGATATCACGGCGGCCTTGGATGGTTTGTTCAACCATCAGTGCAACCCACCCTTCATCTGCCGGTCGTTGATTCAACGCTTCGTGAAATCCAACCCTTCACGGGCCTACCTGAATCGCGTGGTTCAGGTCTACAAGAACAATGGTTCTAGCGTTCGTGGCGACCTCAAGGCGGTAGTCAAAGCGATTCTCTTGGATCCGGAAGCTTGGCAGCCGATTCGGACGCAGTACCTGCGGAATCCGAACCGGATTGTGGTTACTACCATGGGAACCGAGGACTCCCGATTGCAGGAACCGGTGATGAATTACACCCGTTTCTACCGCTTCTTCAAGGCAGCAGCCCGGTACGAAACCGGTGTCACCTCCTTGAATGGAACCCAGACCGGGGTGACGACGACTTGGGATACGACCAACCCGCCGGTCTCCAGTCAGTTCCGCATCGGGACTCGGGATGCTGAGTTCGAGCAAAGCCCGTACGAGTCGCCGTCGGTCTTCAACTTCTACGTGATTGACTACCAACCGTCAGGCGACATCCTGCAGTATGTCCCGTCTAGCCGCATTCCCAACGGTTCGCTGTTAGCTCCGGAGTTTCAGATCGTCAACGCGATCACCTCGAATCGGACCGCCAACCTCTTCCGCGATTTGGTGCGAGTTGGGAACCGGGCTGAGACACACTTGGGGACAGGTACCTTCGTCGCCGGCTCGCCCCCGAGTGTCCGGAATGCGACGTCGACCAACACGGCCAACGACGTGACGACCATCAATACGCCGACCCGCTGCCGAGTGGTCTTCGATGCGGATGCAACCTATGGTTCGTTCGCACGGCAGGCAACGATCGCCAGAACCCTACTGAACACTCCCAACGGCTCGGCACCGTTGGTAGAACATCTCGATTTGTATCTCTGCGGTGGCACTTTGCATGAGGGCTATCGCACCAAACTGATCCAGGTGCTGGATGGGATCCTTACGGCCCATTATGCGGACGTTAACGTTACGGTAGCGGAAGCCCTGGAAATGGCCCGGGCGGCGATTACGTGTGTGGTGACTTCTCCGAGTTTCTTGGTGACTGAGTAGTGATTTGGTGAACGGGGCGGATCGCTTGGATCCGCTCCGTACCGACTTGGTTTATCGAGCGATCAACACAAACAGAATTCTTACTGATAAGGTCTCATCTAACATGTTTCGACGCAAATCCTCCTCCAGCATTCATGAGTCTCGGCGGCAGTTCCTGAAGATCGGGACCTGCGGTGCGATGACCAACACTACCTTGCTTTCGGCGATGGTCAACATGCGTTTGACCAGCGCTGCCTTCGCCACCGCCAGTATCCCGACGACCGGGTATCGGGCGTTGGTTTGTGTGTTTCTCAACGGTGCCATCGACGGCTCCCAGGTCTTGACCCCCTATGGGACGACCGCCAACGACACCGAGTACGGTTATTACGTCAGCTCGCGGACGAACATGTCGCTGAAGCGGCAGGATTTCCAATCCGAGGGTTCGGCCGATGGACCCACCTATGGTTTCCTCCAGCCAATCGTCGATTCGGCCTCGGGGAAAACCTTCGGCGTCCATCCACGGTTTACCTACCTCCGCGATCTCTACAACTCAGGCAAGGCAACCTTCATTGCCAACGTCGGTAGTCTGGTCGAGCCGATCTCTAATAAGACGCAATTTGCCGACCCGGCCAAGAAGAAGCCGATCGGC
>JBILTQ010000548.1:0-2770 GCA_044371435.1 Pirellulaceae bacterium
TTCGAAGCTGGTGTGTCGCGTCAAATTGATCTTTGCATTCCATTCCCAAAGCTGCCGGCAATAATCTTCGAGTCGTGGCCAAGCTTCCGGCCGAACCTCCGTGATGCCGCATGCTTCCGCAGCCTGTTGCAAGTTACCGGATGAAGGTTGGTTGTCTGGGTAGGTCAATGTCAGAGGATGCCTGGAGGAGGAGGAGATCGAAGAATCCTCTTATTATGGACGATAGCTGGTTCGCCCGCAACGACAACCGCGGGAGAAGGTTCGAGGTCGATCCTCCGCGCAGCCTCACCCACCGCGACCGCATCCGCTCGCTCGGCAAAGTACTTGCGATAGGCGATCAAGTCCGGGTAGGATGTTTGGCGAGAGAAATTCTGGCAATCCATGGCGGTGGTGCTTGTCTCGATATTCTTGTCCTCGATTCCGGCTGTAGAGGCCGGTTGGGAAAGTCGTCCAACCCGGAGTTCGACACGATGATTCACTATTCTTGCGACCGTTGCAAACGCGCCATCGATCCGTCTCATGAGCTGCGCTACGTCGTTCGGCTCGAGATCGAAGCGGCGATCGAGCATTTGACCGGTGATATCGAAGATGACGTCGATCGTTTACAGGAACTCGAGGAGATTCTGGAATCGAGCGACGATGATGGGAGTGCGTCGCTCGGCGATGAACTCTTTCAACGCAAACGTTTCGATCTATGCGTCCGATGTTACCGCCATTTCTGCAAGAACCCGCTAGGGAAAGAGAAATCGACCCCTTTCGGCTTCAGCCAGAACTAGGTGGGCGAAGCCACGCGGTGGTGATTCCGACGCCGAGGTTGGCTAGAGGCCACGACGCTTTTCCTCTCGCTGCCCGCTAGCCGCTAGCCGAAGGCCATCGGCCCTCGGGCGGGGAGATGATAGTCAGACGGCCATCCTTCTTCCCGAGTCCTTGGCTCGCCTTCGAGCTTCCATTTGCCCTGGACCGGAACTCGCTCTTCAACCGTGGCGCCATCCTTGGGCCTCGTGGCGTGCCTAGCCTCAGGCCGTCAGCGCTGCCGACGGTGATGGCGGTGGCCGGGAATGACCTCAGCCGGCCATCCTTCGCGGTAATGTTTCGCTGCTGGGTAATTCCTCGTCTTCGATGGCCTGGTAGCGGAGCTGCATCACATAGGCATCTTCATCGGTATCGGCATAGAAGTCGCGCAGCACCGAGACGGCTTGGAACCCAGCATGGCGGAAGAAAAGTTGCGCCGGCAGGTTGGTTTCGCGAACCTCCAGCAGGATGCGGCTGCGGCGTTGTTGACTCAACTTGCCGACTAGCTTGTCGATCATGGCTTTGCCGACACCCAAACGGCGATAGTCGTGGTGGACTGCGAAATTGAGGATGTGCAGTCGATTCTTGTGCAGTTCGTAGATCATGAAGCCGACCACGATCTCATTCATTTCCGCGACCATGCCGATACAATTCCGCTGCCGCAGGGCGCGGATGAATTCTTCTTCCGACCAAGGAAACTCGAAGCTGTGACTTTCGATCTCCAGCACAGCGGGCATGTCGCGGCGGATCATCCAACGTATGTGAACGCACGAGAGATCCTTATCGGTGCCTGGCATCGCAATCAACTCCTTCTTCCTGCGTAGCGCGCGAGATGTGTTCGCCTCCGCCATTCCTGGCGGACGGGTCGGCAGCGTATCAAAGGGCTTCGGAATTTCCAAGACGGAAAATGAGAATCGATACAAGCGGTATAAAGCTTGCAACGTGGGGAATCCTTCCGCATTCAGCGGAATCTACGGCGGGGGAAAGCTTTTCCGATCAGTCAAGAGCGAGGGGGACTCGATAACCTAGGCATTCTTACCTCTACCCCGAGAGATGAATATGGCTAAAGCTATCATTGGCTGCTTCCGCATTACCTGGCTGTTCAGTATCGTGTGTTTCGGCGGGTCCACGGCCGTGTTTGGGCAAGGGCTCCAGATCGACGCTTGGCTGGCTAAGGTCAACCGCGGGCTGACGCAAGCCGAGCGATGGCTTGAGGCAAGCCAGAGGTGGAAGGAAAGCCCGTCGGTCGACGAACCGTCGCGCCTCGAAGCCGATTGGCGAGCCGAGACGTCGGCGGAGAAACGTTTGGACCTGCTGGCGAGTCGCCTGCTGAAGGAAGAGTATCGTCCTTATGATGCGGAGCGGCGCGGAACCAGCGATCGGCGGCTTCCACCAGTGATTTCCAGCCCCAGCGACCTGGTCCACGGCCGGTCCTCGATCGAGTCGCCACCCTGGCGACCGATCCGCCTGAAGCTCGCCCTGGAGCCGTGGATCAGGGAGATCGAAATCGGGCTTCGGCCGATGCTCGCCGCCGTCGCCGACTGGCGTAGATCCGCCGAGGCCGAATGGGCGGCCCAGGCGTTGGCGGCCTGGACGGGCCCGCTGAGCCGGTGGCAGGGATGGCTCGAGTCAACGCGGGCTCAAGCCACGGACAGAACGGAGCGGCAATTCGCCGGGCAGGGATCCGTTGGCCTAGGCGAGATGCAGCAGATTTTTGGAAGGACGATCGTCGGTCGGCCGATCGAGACAGAATGGTCGTCGTGGCCGCAGGAAGCTTGCGAGCAGTGGTCTGAACTGAAGGCGCTGGCGATGCGCGGTTACGAGGTTCCCCGGTCGAGCTGGTACGCTCTGGGATCTTACCCGCAGGAGCGGAGTTGGCGCGATGCGGTGTCCCAGGATCGAGAACGCTTCCCGGTTCGCTAAGCCGTCGCCTGACGCGCATGGCCGAAATCCCGCCAGCAGCCACCCTGAATCGGGA
>JBILTQ010000209.1:0-9483 GCA_044371435.1 Pirellulaceae bacterium
GTTGGTGATCCAACACAGGGGCTTTTCCATGAGGCTGTCGTCACTATCGGTCACCGCGGTATAGCCGAACAGGTTGCCATAGAAACGCGGCGAACCACCCGGGTTGGGCTCGACTCGATTGATGCGATTCTTGGGGTTCCAATGCCCCTCCTGATCGGTCACAAAGAAACTCCCATCGGGATTGAGGCAGACGCCGTTGGCCGCGCGAAAGCCGTTGGCGATGATTTCCGTCCCCGCGCCATCGGGCGTCACCTTCAGCAGCGTTCCATGATGCGGCACCACCGCCTTGAGCGCGTGCCGCGCGGACTTGGCGTAGTAAAAATTACCCTGGGCATCGCGTTGTAAACCCATGGCGAATTCATGAAAATGCTCGGTGACTTGATGATCGTTATTGAAACATTCGTAAAAATCGATCTCACCATCGCCATTCAAGTCATGGAGTCTAGCCAACTGATCGCGGCAGGTTACGTAGATTTGATCCTCGACGATCTTCAAGCCCAACGGCTGGAACAAGCCGGAAGCGATCCGCTTCCAAAGGAGCGTAGCCACCGACGTTCCCGATTCCCCATCCGCGGCTACCGGTTGCTCGCTTACTCTCCAAACATCGCCATCCCAAGTACACACGGCGAGGCTGCCATCGGAGAAAAAGTCCAAACCGGTACACCGCATCTGGGCCGACCAAGGGTTGCTGGATGGAACATTCAAGGTTTCGACCAGAAACGGATCGGTAGCTCGCCCGGTACGCGACGTCGCCGTTTGGATGGGGACCGTCCAGGCCGCCGGTCCGCCTCGCAACCAGGGCCAGGAACTGTCAGGCAAAGTTCCTTCCGCTAACGGCAGATCCAATGCGGCTCGCGGAGAATCTTTGACAGCAGGTCGCTGGTCGGCGGCGATGCCAAGCTGGAACTGGAAAGGGCCACCCGCCTTGACCCGTAACATCAACGCCCGACCGTTGTTCTCCCATTCCAGGAAGTCCTGCGTGCTTCGATAGCCCACCCGCAAACCCTTGGCCGACCCACTCCAATCGGCGACCTGAAGCAACAGGTCTTGCGACCGCGGCCCCAGCCACAGGGTACGTAAAAAGACCGATCCATGCGACTCGGCCACGGCCGGCAACCGCCCGGGGATCTCATGAACCGGCGTCCCCCCAATCCGATAAGCCACCACGACGGAATTCCCCCAGCGATACTGACCGATGAATTTCCCCCAGTCCCTGGGTAGCGGACCATAGCGACGATCATCGCGCCCCACCACTCGCGAATCGTCAGCAAAAGATAGATTGGCCGGGTTCGCCCAGCCGGGCCCGTTGCCATTCGCAAAAACTACCTCGCCCTCGATCCGCGGATGGATATTGTGTTGCCCGTTGAATTGGATCCCGCGCCAATCGATGAAACGGTTCTTGGCATCGGCGGCTTGCCACCCAGCCGCCCACCGCAGCGTATCGGTGTCGAAGATTGTCCAATGATCTCCTCGAGCTACCCCACCCACCCCGGCATCCAGCCGGATCGCGATTCCCTTATAGGCGATGTTCAACGGCTCGCTGGAGATTTGATAGGTATGCGTCAGGGCCGGACCGTAATCCATCGAGTTCCACGGATCGATGCGACTCGGCTCAGGACCCAACGAGTCCCCCTTCGGCAAGGCCGCCAGGTAAGCTTCGGTCACCTCGGACCACTGGGACCGATTGCGCTCGCGCAGATAATGCTCCCGAAGGTAATGAATCACCGCATACTTTTGCCTCGGAACCATCCACGGCTGCGGGGTCATCATCCCGAAACCGTAGGTCAGCGTTCGATACAACGAATAAGGATCACTACCGTTCTTGAATTTACCTTCGGCGAACCGCAAGGAATGAGGGAGTGACCCCGCTTCGGACAAGGTTCCATGGCAATTCGCGCATACCCGAGCATAGATCGCCGCTCCTTCTTGGAGGACCTCGGCCGTCGCCGTCTGAATCAATGCCGCGTGGTCGATTTGCGACTCATACTCAGCGATGGGAAGGTGAACCGCGACCGCGCTCGGTCGCAACTCTTCCGCTCGTTCAGGACCGCCATCGCGCAGCTCGATCAAGAAGCGGACCAGGTCATCCAACGGACGCCCCGCCAACTGGTCAGCCAAACCCGTCGGCATCGAGGAAAGGCCGGTCGCCCGCACTTCCTCGATATCCTCGGCGGTAAACTCCTGCACTTGCCCCGCTGTATCCAGCAACCGGATGGCCTGCCCCTGCCGTTCCAGAATCCGCCCTCCGACGGTCCGGCCATCGGTAGTCAACAGCAGATGACTGTCAAAACCACGGCGGATCCGTTTCGACGGATGAGTAATCGACTCGACCAGTGCGATATCCGACGGTCGCTCCCCCTCGGGATAAACCGCCAAGTCCGGCCCGATGGCGGTCGCCCCCACCTCGCTCGGAAGATGGCAACGCGCACATCCCAGCTGGGTCGCGTAAAACACCGAGGCCCCAGCCTTGGCATCTCCCGCCAGCCGCGCCTGCTGCGCGATCTCGGCCGCCGACCTTTCCTCGGCGGCCCGCCCCTGCCCATCCCATAAGAAGATGGCGAACGCCAACACCGCCACGCTATCGCAGAAAGCTCGCATCGTCCTCATTCCAGGCCGGCCAAAGATTCGCATCGTATCTGTTTCCATGGCAAGCAACTGGCCACTCCTGGTATCCCTTGGGCCGGCCGCGGAAAGCTTACCTCCACCACCGACCGCTCCCCGCCGGGTGATGGGTCTGATCCTCCGGAAAAAACCGAATGCCCTAGCCTCGGTAAAACACTCGTCCGTGATCGTAGTCGACAAGGCGTTTTTCGTCTTGCACGACGCTCGGCACAAACCATCAAAATGCGCATAGCGCCGAGCGTCCCCCGCGTCTTTCCAGCAGCACGCCAGGGGTGTGCCTCGGAGGAACCAAGGCTTGGTTCGCGAAAGCGACGACCAGGGTTAAAAAGGATTTACGGTGTGCCACCCTTGCTGACCACTCGCAAGCTCGATTGGACCCGAGTTCGCACTTCCTCCGCGGCAGCCAGCACGTCCGCTTCGCGAAAGGTCATCATCAAAATCTCTTGATCCTTCGAACGGTTAAAATCCCACGTCACGTAGATCGTGCCGTCGGCGGTCTGCTCCGCGTCAGGATAGGAACAACCCACCCGTTCGTCGATAACCAGCCCCTTCGACCAGGAACGTCCGTCGTCCTGGGAAAGGAAGGCGGTCAATTCGCGCCGCTGCTTCTTCATCGATGCGAGGTCAACGTCGATCGCCGAATGCTTCACCAGCAGCAGGTTTCCCGACTGAAGCCGGCCTAGGTGAAAACGCGAGGCGGTGTGCTTGATGGCGGACGGCCGCGGTGGCGACCAGGTCACCCCGCGATCCTTGGAAAAAATCTCCGAGATCCCCTGAGGGGTCGCGAGGTCTCCTGCATTCCCGGTGCGAATGAGGATCCATAGCGAACCATCCTTGCGCTCGACCGCCATCGGTTCGATCCCGTGCAACTCGTGACTGACCTCGACCGCTCCCCGAACCTGGAAGCTCTGGCCGCGATCTTCGGAAACGACCGCCTTGATCAGCCC
This sequence comes from Pirellulaceae bacterium, assembly GCA_044371435.1. Lineage (GTDB taxonomy): Bacteria > Planctomycetota > Planctomycetia > Pirellulales > Pirellulaceae > JAIYDQ01. The sequence goes on from JBILTQ010000209.1 coordinate 3,570, forward strand.
CATCTCCACCGACTTGCGGTCATGCACCGCAAACAGCCAATCGCCGGTCGAAAGGACCACCGGTTGATTGATCATGACCCCATCGGCGATGTAGCGAGGCAGCGACCAAACAGGATTCTCCTTCTCCCCATCGTCGGCCAGCATCGCCCAAGCTTTCTTGTGCTGATAGACATGGGAAATTCCATTGATGGTGGTATGCCAGATAATCCAAAGCCTTCCCGCAGGATCCACCCATGGACGCGGATCCATCGACTTGAGCGGCCCAGGACCATCGGGGTCGATCGCCAACACTTCCTCCCACGTCTTGCCACCGTCGCCGCTCGTGGTTACCACCACATACGCGTTCGGACAACGCTCGATCTTCTCTCCGGGTGTTGTTCCGGAATACCAGGCCACCCATAGCCGACCGCCGGGGGTAATGGCCAGGCTGGGAACGCCGCTACAGGTACGATTCGCTCGGCGATAAACCTCGGTGGCCGAAGGCTCGAGGTAGACCTGCGGCGGTCCATCCATCGCGATGGCTGGCGCCCCAGCGATCGGTCGATCGCCTGGCGACTCGAGCAATCCAGGCTTCGCTCGTGGATCGTCAGCCCACAGCACGGCTAGCGGCAAAAGACACAGGAACATGACGAAGGGGAAGAAGGATTTCATAGCTAGGAATGGAGAAGGGGGGGATAAAGTTCAGAAACCATTCTACTGGAACGGGTCGCGGTCGAAGGCCCCACCTCGACCTTCCTACCCTCCCACGCCTTGAAAGGGGGATGGCATCGGCTCTTGATCCTGCAAGCCCCTGGCGTGGAAGGCGGAGGCTCCACCTCCAAGGAACCCGTCGCCAGACTGCCCATGGGGCAAGCTTTCGCCGTTCGACCTCCTTCCCCCCGTCGCGCTGAAGGGTTACCTCAACCTTTAGCCCGACGAAAGATAACCAGACCCAAGGATGCAAAAACCACCCACCCTAGCGATGCCCAAGGTCAGAAATATCCAAAGATCCCATCGGATGCCATTGATGAGATACCTGTTCAATGCCATCATGCAATCCTACCGCGATCCGTCGGATTCAGCGAGTAAGTCCTCGCGGCAACGGGTTCGTCCCCATCGAGCCGGCACGTGTCCGCTTCAGCAGGTGACTGGTCGGACCTCACAAGAGATTTTTCAGGCGACAGTATTTATCAGGTGACATGATGCAAAGAGTTTGCTCGACACATTCTTGGACGCAAGGGAGTCGGATGGCGGTTTGCCTTCTCCTGATAAGTATCTTGGACCTTCCAGTGACACTCGGCCAATTGCCCATCGACCGCAGTAACTTGCCCATCCGTGAACCGTCGCCTCCCGTCTATAAGCAACTCGATGCCCGCAATGCTGTCCCTCCGCCACGCTGGGCTGTGCAAGCCCCCGCAGGGGCCCCCAACGTGTTGGTCATCTTGATCGATGATATCGGGTTTGGACACTCCAGCGCCTTCGGCGGTCCGTGTCAGATGCCGACGCTGGAGCGACTCGCCCAGGGAGGTCTGAAGTACAACCGGTTTCATACGACAGCCCTCTGCAGCCCGACGCGAACCGCCTTGCTTACCGGTTATAACCACCATAGCAACAATGCGGGTGCGATCATGGAAGTCGCGACCGCCTTTCCCGGCAATACCGGGATCCGACCGCAGACGATCACCCCCATGGCAGAAGTCCTGCGACTCAATGGCTATTCCACCTCGGCGTGGGGAAAGTATCACGAAACACCCCCTTGGGAGGTAAGTGTCAGCGGGCCGTTCGATCGCTGGCCAACCCGCTCGGGTTTCGAGGAATTCTACGGCTTTATCGGGGGCGAAACCAACCAATGGGACCCGATGATCACCCATGGTACCACCTTCCAACGCAAACCGGAAAACGATCCTGACTATCACTTCACCACCGACATGACGACGCGGGCCATCGCCTGGATGCAGGCGCAGCAATCGTTGACCCCCGACAAGCCGTTTTTCATGTATTTTGCCACCGGGGCAACCCACGCTCCGCATCACGCCCCCAAAGCTTGGATCGAAAAGTACCGCGGGCAGTTCACGATGGGTTGGGATAAGCTACGCGAGCAAACCTTGGCCCGTCAAATCCAGTTGGGAGTGGTCCCAGCCGGCACCCAGTTAGCCCCCAAGCCGGATGCGATCAAGGATTGGGAGCAGCTTACCGCCGACGAACAGCGGTTGTTTGAAAGGCAGATGGAAGTCTTCGCCGGTTTCGCCGCGCACACCGACCATGAGATCGGGCGGTTGGTGCAAAGCCTCGAGGATATGGGGGAGCTCGACCAGACGTTGATCGTGTATCTGGTCGGCGATAACGGCGCCAGCGCGGAAGGAGGGATGCTCGGGATGTACAACGAGATGACCTACTTCAACGGGGTCGCCGAATCGACCGAATTCATGCTGGAAAAAATCGATGCCTGGGGTGGGCCCGAGTGCTTTAATCACTTCGCCGCCGGCTGGGCCGTGGCTGGCAACACCCCCTTCACCTGGACCAAGCAGGTGGCCAGCAATTTTGGTGGCACACGCAATGGGATCGTCTTCCATTGGCCCCAAGGCATTCGTGCCAAAGGACAGGTCCGCAGCCAGTTCCATCACGTAGTCGACCTAGCGCCTACCATTTTCGAAGCGGCCAAAGTTCCCCCGCCGAAGGTAGTCGACGGCGTGCCCCAACAGCCGATCGAGGGGATCAGCATGGCCTATAGTTTCGATCATCCCGACGCCGCCGATCGACGACGGACTCAGTATTTCGAGATAGGCGGGAACCGCGCAGTCTATCACGACGGTTGGCTGGCAGGCACCATCCACAAAGCTCCCTGGGAAGCCACGCCGCGACGACCACTCACCCAGGACATTTGGGAGCTCTATCATGTCGACAAGGATTTCAGTATGTCTCATAACCTGGCCGAGGCGAATCCGACCAAGCTGAAGGAACTGCAGGGGCTTTTCACCGAGGAAGCGATCGACCACCACGTCCTCCCGATCGATGACCGCACGATCGAGCGCTTTGATCCGAAAATCGCCGGACGCCCCGACTTGATGGATGGACGGACCGAACTTACCGTCTACCCGGGGATGGTTTACATGGTCGAGAATGCTTTCATCAACGTCAAGAATTCCTCCTTTGACCTGATCGCTGACGTTGAGGTGAGCGGCGAGAAGAACCACGGAGTACTGCTGGCCCAAGGAGGCCGCTTCGGCGGATGGTCCTTCTGGGTCAACCGGGGTAAACCTGTCTTCAGCTACAACTTTCTCGGTCTGGAGCTCTTCCAGGTTTCGGCCACCCGCCCTCTTGGTGACGGCAAGCATTCGCTGAAGCTGGCCTTCGACTACCAGGCACAGGAAGCGGTCCGAGGCGGTGGCGGGACGGCCAGCCTGTACATCGACGATGAAAAAGTCGGTGAAGGTCCCGTCGGGAGAACGCATGCCAATACATTCTCTTTGGATGATACCGCCGATACCGGCGTCGACACGGGAACGCCCGTCGATGAAGCCTACGGCGAAGGCCACGGCAATGCCTTCAGCGGTCGGCTCAAGCAAGTCCACGTTCGGCTGCGTTAGCGTATTCCGACCCAGCCGCAGGCAGCCTACTCTTGTCTGCCCAGGCGATCGCGGTGGGGCAGTACCGTGTTTGCCTGGGAAACGGCCCCACTCCAGCCGAGCTTCCTGCCAGGCAGTTTCCTGTTGGGCGGTACCAGCTGCCCAGCCTCTTCGACGAAAAATCGCGTTCCCGTTGCATGACGAACACTGAGGAGGCCGACTTACCGGCAGCGACGCTCTAAAAAGTCATTCTCCTTGGAAGCCCGTCGAGCTCGAGAGATCAGCCACAAGCAACCGAGCACGATCACGACTTCCACCACCCCCAGGAAGATCACCCAACCAGCCGGCGGATTACTCAAAATCCAGGGCCCCGTGCACAGCCCGATCACCGGCACCATCACCCCCAGATAAGCTGCCACGCGGTGATCTCGGTAAAGCAAACCGGCAATCAGCAAATAGGCCAAGCCGAATGCGATGATGATGCCGGCCGGCGCCTCCTCCATCCCCATACGCGCGAGGTGCATGATGCCTGTCAGGCACAGGAGAACAACCACCAGGAGACGCACGCAACGCATGTTACCCTTCCACAACGGGAAAAAAGACTGACCGACACGACCAGGGTACTCCATACCGGCAACTCAAAGAAGCCGCTGAACGGGCCACTCCTCCCTGTCAGTAGCCAAGGAGCTGATATCTCCAGCAACTCGAGCAAGTCCAGGCGTTCGGGCCAGCCCGCTTCCTGGATCGTCCCAGCCCACTTCGCTGGCAAGCCCACTCCCCTAACCTTTCCCGTAAGGCCCGGCCCCCAAGCTTGCGGCTAACCGCCCCCCGCCCATCCCCCTGCCCAAGGCAAGGGAATCATCCGAAGCCGCGCCTCAGATCCCCTAGACTACGGTCCCCGGCTTTCAGTTGTCAGGCGATTGCATGCACAATTCCTTCAAACCTCGCAGGACGAGGTCATGGAAGCTGACCACTCCGATCACGCGTCCAGCGCTGATCACCGGTGCCCGCATGATGGAAAAACGCTCCAACAGGCGTGCGCAATGCTTGATGCTCATCTCGGGTGGGACACTCAAGACAGGCTTGGCCATGATCTCATAGAGATTGACCCGATCAGGCGAGCGGTCCGCAGCGAGCACTTGCTTGGCGATGTCCGAGATCAAGACCAGCCCATACTCGTCGTCAGCGTCCCGCTTATCGACGATCAGAGCTCGCGTCTCGGGATGCTTCATGGCCAGCAGGGCTTCGCGGACCGTCAACTTGCCGTCGACGACATCAAATTCCTTCTTCATGACATCCGCTACCCGGATCTTGCTTGGGCTATTCATAATTTCTCCTCCACGATTTGGGTCAGTTTCTGAATCTGATGGCTTACGCCCACGGCATCTTCAACATCCAACTGAAAAGCAATCCCCGTCCCCGACTTGGTATCGAACTGCGCCACTTCCTCGATCGTTTCCAGAATATGCCGACTCAAATGCTTCTCCACCAGAAACAGCAGAACGTCACGCTGCGTCTCCAGGGACAAACCGAAGAAGGACTTCATCGGCTTGATACCTTCTCCCCGAGCGTTACCGATGATCGTCGCTCCCGTCGAACCGGCGATCCTCGCTGCATCGATGACCGCTTTCGTCTTGTCATCATCGACCAGCGCAATGATTAATTTAAAGTGCATGTGCCGCTCGTTCCCCTCTTGAAAATGCAGGATATCTTTCTTCCATCATAATTTCGTCACTGCCTTCGTAGCTTTCTCCCTTGCATCCACGCCGCCAAGCTGGCGTAGCCCATCACCGTCATCATCGGAAACAGCACCGCCAAGGCAATCATCCCGAATCCCTCGGTCAGCGGATTGCGGCCCGGAATCTGGGTCGCTAGTCCTAATCCCAAGGCGGTGACCAGAGGGACCGTGATCGTCGATGTCGTCACCCCCCCGGAATCATAGGCAAGCGGGATGATTTTTCGCGGCGCAAAGAACGTCTGAAGAATGACGATCAAGTAACCGGTCAAAATAAAATAAGGCAAGGGAACTCCGGTCACGATACGAAAGGTTCCCAACGCCACTCCCGTGCCACAGCCCAAGGCCACCGCGGCCCGCAACCCCCATACATAGATGGTCCCCCCTGAAGCTTCATGGGCCTTGATCGCCACCGCCAGCAACGCCGGCTCGGCAATCGTCGCACTGAAGCCGATGGCGAAAGCAAACAGGTATGTCCAGTAGTAGGCGTACCAGGGTTTTCCCTCCACCCCATCCAAGCCGGCTGTCAACTGGTTCGCCATCTCTTCGCCGAGAGGAAACAGCGCTAATTGCAGCCCTAGCAGGACCATCGCCAACCCCAAAATGACGAAAGCGAATCCCCAGAGCAGCTGGG
>JBILTQ010000550.1:0-2749 GCA_044371435.1 Pirellulaceae bacterium
ATTATTCATCGAGGTGGAATCCACGGCGTCGGGCAATCGCTAAGATATAAGCTACATTGGTGGATAGTGTATCATTTCGTTGCCGCCAACGATGATCGACTGTCCATAGGGACCCTTGCTTTCAATAGGAACTTCGATCGTGAGCTTACGCCAACTCTTCCCGACGACAGGCCTGCTGCTGGCGGCGACCGGTTTCCTGGTCCCGGTATCGGCGAATGAGAGCTGGTCGCGTTTTCGCGGTCCGTCCGCTTCAGGCTTGGCCCCACAGGCCTCGATTCCGGAAAGCTGGAGCGAAAACGAGAATGTAGCCTGGAAGCTCGAACTCCCCGGTCGGGGTTCGAGCAGTCCCGTCTATCGCGATGGGAAGATCTTCTTGACCGCTTTCACCGGATACGGCCTGGAAGTGGGAACCTCCGGTAGCTTGGGTGATTTGCGGTTGCATACCCTGTGCATCGACTACGCCAGCGGCAAACTCCTCTGGGACGAATCGATCTCCGCCTCGGCTGCCGAGCAGGAGGCGACCCCGCGAATTGTCGATCATGGGTATGCTTCGCCAACTCCCTGCGTCGATGACGAAGCCGTCTACGCCGCCTTCGGCCCCTCCGGTGTCATCGCCTATAGCCTCGACGGTAAGAAACTTTGGCAACGCTCCACCGGCAAGCGAACCGAAGGCTTTGGTTCAGCTTCTTCGCCGATTCTCTTCCAGGATCTGGTGATCATCAATGCCTCGATCGAGGATCAGGCCGTCTATGGGCTGGACAAGCATACCGGTGAAATCCGCTGGCGAACGGAAGGGATCCTCAAGGCTTGGACCACGCCCACCTTGGTCCAACTCAAAGATGGCTCGACCGAAATGGTCCTCAATCAGAAGGACTGGATCCTCGGCTTGGACCCGACTACCGGCAGCGAATTGTGGCGTTGCAAGGGGATCGAAGATTACGTGGTCCCCTGCGTTGTCAGCGATGGCGAGATTGCCTACTGCAGTGGCGGTCGCCAAAATCGAACGATCGCGGTCCGGCTGGGTGGACGCGGCGACGTCACCGAGACCCACAAAGTTTGGGAGAGCGTGGTTGGAGCCAACGTGACCTCGCCGCTCCTCTACGAAGGCAACCTCTACTGGTCCCACGACAAGTCGATGGCTGTATGTGTGCGGGCCAAGGATGGGCAGGAAGTTTTTCGGAAACGGCTGCCGACCTCGGCGCGGGTTTATGCGTCGATCGTCCTGGCCGGCGACCGCTTGCTCATGACCACCCGCGATGCTGGTGTCTTAACGCTAGCCGCCTCTCCCGAATATCGCGAATTGGGGATCTTTCAGTTGGGAACCCCAGACGAAAGCTTCAACGCTACTCCGGCCATCACCGAGGATTCGCTGCTGTTGCGATCCGACCGTCACCTTTATCGCATCGCCAAGCAATGAACACGGAAACCCAATCGTTACTTCCGGCCATCGAAGAGTTTGTCCGGACCCGCAAGAGTTTGACGCTTGCTACCGTCTCCGACACGGGTGAGCCCCATGCCAGCTATGCACCTTTCCTGTGGCATGGACAGAAGTTCTATATCTTCGTCAGCCAACTGGCTGTTCATACCAAGAATCTCAGTCGGCAGACACCGTGCCATGTGATGCTGATCCGCGACGAAAGTCAAAGCCCGAACGTCTTTGCCCGTGAGCGGCTGAGCCTTCAATGCCACGTCGAGTTCGTACCCCGCGACAGCCAGGATTTCGAGCCTCTCATGGAACGGATGGGGTTGCGTTTCGGTCCGGTGATTGCCAACCTTCAGTCGCTTCCCGATTTCAGCCTGTTTGCCTTGGCTCCCCAGCATGGGGTTTACGTTCAAGGCTTTGCACAAGCCCACCCGATTTCGTTTATCGACTGAGTTCGACGGCGAGCGACGCATGCATCGTGGTCGACAGCGACCATCGACTGGCCAGCCTTGCCGGCGTCCAGCCTTGCTAGCGAATGGCACCGGCGGCCAGGTTTCATTGGCGTTTCAGGATAAAGACGACGTCTTCCGTGGAAGCGTCCAGTTCCACCGGATCGTCGATGCTATAGCGGAAATCGTAGGCTTCTTCGATACTCCAAACGCCGGTCTTTTGAATCAGGGCCTGGAATTGGCGAAGGGTATAGGACCGCAGTACCAGCACGTCGTCAATCTGCAGGCTGCCAGTCGGGCGATGGACATTGAAGCGAAGGTAGAACTGTTCGATCCGCTTCCTGGGATCTTTCTCCTTGGGCCACATCTGCGTATTGATCGCCAGGTGGCCTCGTCTGGCTGACCAACTCTCCTCGTCGGTCGGGGTCCCCACCAGCGGCGTCAGGTGAAAGCCCAAGGCATAGATTCCCCCGGGTCGAATCGCTGCGCCCAGGCAGCGAAAATGGTCGAGGGCGGCCTTCTCGCTCTGCAGGTGTCGGAAAGAATTGATGGTATTGAAGGCGGCATCGTAGGGTTTTTTCACCGCAAAGTCGGTCATGTCGGCGACCCAGGTCGACGGACGAAGCCCGTGTTTTACCAACCGCTGGTTACAGAAATCGATAGCCTTCTCATTCAGATCAAAACCATCGCAGTGATGGCCTTGTTTGTTGAAACGATAGACCAACCGCCCCGTCCCGCAAGCCGGTTCCAACAATCGCCAGGGAGTCCCGGAGCGGCGTTTGACGTTGGTATGCTTGGCGAAGGCTGCCAACAGGAAATGGTACTCGGCCGCCCAATCCGTCCCAAAGATCAGATCGTAGTAAACCGGAAAATCGTA
>JBILTQ010000212.1:0-9412 GCA_044371435.1 Pirellulaceae bacterium
AAAGCAAACCGCCAGCGTCATGGCCCGGACCTTCGGGCCCGAGCCGTGTGCTGGTAAGGGTGAAACGGTGAGGTAAGAGCTCACCAGAGGCCGAGGCGACTCGGCCTGCTCGGCAAACCCCGCTTGGAGCAAGACCAAACAGAGAGGCGTTGAGCCCTCCCGGTGAAAATCGGGAGGCTCCGGGAATCGACTCGGTTCGCTGCCCTCTCGGGTAGGTCGCTGGAGGTCGCCAGCAATGGCGATCCTAGAGAAATGGTCATCGGGCTCGACGACGTCGAGCCAACAGAACCCGGCTTATAGCCCAAGCTGCCTTTTTCTCCGCACCAACCCTCTCGCCTCCGCACCAACCCATGGACGACCACAAGACAGCAAATAATATACAAATCCATACCTATTAAAATCAATGGATTCATACTTACATAGCCATCGGGCTTGTGGCGAAAAACCAAAGAAAAAGGCTGGTTTATTCAACCAGCCTTTCCTTGATACCCTGATGTCGCCTGGGCGACAGCGCGGCTAAGCCATCAGCTTCGCCAGCTTATCCTTGATCTCGCCGATCAGCTTGACAAACTCGTCGCCAATCCCCTGGAAGCCGGTCAGCTTCTCGAAAATCGGCCCCAGCTTTTTGAGCTGCGACTGAATCAAGTCGGTGAAGATCGACTTGCTCTCCGCCGGCAGGGCGGAAATCGTCTTGCCGTAGCCATCCAACTGCTCCGAGTACTTTTTGAGTTCCGGGAGAAACGCCTCAGCTCCGGCGGCATCGCTCAGCTTGCCAAGCTTTTCGCCAAGCCCATCGAACATGCCGCTGAAGTCCTTGGTCAGGGCCGAGACGTCGACCTTCGCCAAGTCACCGACCTTGTCCACCGCTGCCTTCGCAGCGTCGGCTACAGCCTTCCCAGCGTCGGCGACCGCCTCTTGCGCGGAAGCCTCGACCTTCGCCGCCTGCTCCTTGGCGGATTCGACCAAGGCCCCCGCGGCCGCCCCCCCTTCCTGGACCATTTCCTTCACCGGCTTCTGGACACTATTCCAGTAAAGGAACAGCCCGAGCAGAGCCGCCAGGGCTAAGGCAGGCCACAACAGCTTGCCCAAACCACCCTCCGGGGCGGCTGGGGCTGGACGGCCACCGGAAGCCGCACTGCCTAGGTCAGCCAAACCCTGAATCCCCGCCAGCGAAAAACCGCTCGGCATGGCCGAGGCGATGCTGCTCTTCTGGTCGGCGAAGAGTCGCGAAATCCCGGAAGCATCAATCTTGCCTCCAGCCAAGGACTTACCGACCCCACCCAAGACCATCGGGGTCAGGTAGCCGAGCAGCGGCTTGATGATCGAGGGGCTGATACCGGTAAATTTGCTGATCGCCGAAGCCAGGCCGTCGATGGCCACGCCGCTGAACAGGCTGCCTAGCATGCTGCTCCCCTGCTTGGCCACCGAGCCCCCTAGCATCCCGGCCAAATTCCCGAGCAGACTAGAATCCAACCCGCCGACGGCGCTCGCGATCTTGCCGGCACCTTCTTTCGTCGAGGCCAACGCCCCCAATCCCGACAGGAGTCCGGGGAGGGCCGGACCCAAAACCTTGCTGACGTCGCTTTCGCTGGCATTGACCATGCCTCCCAACGTTTTGGCGACTTCGCCACCGATTTGCTGTTTTAATAAATCGACTAGATTCATGTTTTCGCCTTCAAAAATCACTTGCGGTCTCAGTACAGGGATCGCACTCGAAGAACTGAAGCCCGACGAGAAGATCCACCCGAAGGACTCTATCGTAGCAAAATCGCCAGCATTACTAAGAGGCCCCCCCCCGTTTCCGGACGATATATCTCCGGGAATCGCGTGGACCTTGAGAAAATGTGACAGATACGAACTCTCTCCGGCCCAAAAGCAGCTCGCTGGCTGGCGGGATGTCATATTTCCACTTGCGAAAGGTCCCACCGGCCACTACATTTTTAGCCCCTGACATTTTCCACGCGTTGAATCTGCACCTCGTCGCGGGGTGCCTACGGAGAAAGTTACCGCCATGTTGGCTATCCCCAAGACTTACGTCGCCAAACGCGGCGAAGTCGAACAAAAATGGTACGTGGTCGACGCCACCGATTGCGTGCTCGGCCGGATCTCCAGCGATATTGCCATGATCCTGATGGGCAAGCATCGTCCCGAGTACACCCCGCACGTCGATACCGGTGAGTATGTCGTGGTCATCAACGCCGAGAAGGTAGTAATGACCGGCAAGAAACTTCAGGTTCGTCACTATGCCTGGTACAACGGGTACACCCGGCAAAAGATGGAGAGCTATGCGGAGCGTCTCGAACGGCGTCCCACCGACCTAGTGATGATGGCGGTCAAGCGGATGCTCCCGAAGAACGCCCTGGGCCGTCACATGCTAGAGAAGCTCAAGGTGTACGCTGGCTCGGAGCACCCGCATCAAGCACAGCAACCCATCCCTCTGGAACTCGGCAAGAAGTAAGGCAGCAGGAAAGAACAAGCCATGGTCGCAACCAAGAAAGACAACCTCACTGGCGAATGCCTAGGAACTGGCCGCCGCAAGACGAGCGTCGCCCGTGTCCGGATCAAGCCCGGGTCGGGCAAGATTACGGTCAATGGTCGTAAGTTCGAGGAATATTTCCCAAACGTAGCCGAGCGGCAGGCGATCCTGCAGACGCTCGATCATGTCGGCCAACGGGAAGCGGTTGATATTTCGGCCACGGTCTCCGGTGGCGGGACGATCGGTCAGGCCGGAGCCATCCGGATGGGATTGGCTCGGGCGCTCTGCGGCCTCAATGCCGACCACTTCCCACCCCTTCGAGCGGATGGGTTCCTGACGCGGGATTCGCGTATGAAGGAACGAAAGAAGTATGGTCTGCGCGGTGCCCGCCGCGGAACGCAGTTCTCGAAGCGTTAATGGTTGGGCTTGGTTGGCTAATCGCGTTCGAGGCCACTTTCTTGTCATCGCGATCTTAGCTTAGCCCCTTCATCACACTGTAAGGCCTGGCGGTTTTGCCAGGCCTTACTCTTTGGTATCCACGTTCGTTGGAACCAGGCGAGGCTTGCTCCTCGACCCTAGCTTTTGGCGGTCGAGGAGCTCGGGGGTCGATAGGGATATCCCTCTTTCCCGGAAGTTGCTGCGGCGCGAGCGGTCAGCGGACAATCGCGAATACACGAGGGTCGGATGCCGCTGGTCAGCCAACAAGCCACGGCGATTTCCCAAGCCATGGTCCCCCGCTCAGGACCGCATCATGAAAAAAGCCGCTGCAGTGCAGCGGCTTCCTGTTCAAACCATCGGGTGGGGCCATGCCGAGAAAAGGTTGACTTCACCGCCCCCACCACCGCGGAAGCTTAGTGGAGCAGTTCGCTCTTGAAGCCTTCCTTCTCCAGGGCTGCAACCGCTTTGGCGGGATCGAAATCACCGTTCAGCTTGATGTAGACCTTGGGGTTATCGATCACGTCCGGATTCTTTTGTTCGGCCAAATCGACAGCCTGTACCCCAGCCAAGGACTCCAGCGTCTTCTTGACCGTCGGATAGCAACCATGCGGGCAATGCATTTCGACCTTCATGGAAACCAATTTCACTTCGGCGTTCGGCATCGCCGCCGACGTCGAACCGCTGGTCGGAGCCGGCCCACCCGCGGGCTTGGCGGGTTCACTCGGGGCGGGAGCCGGGGGAGTGCATCCGAGGGAAAGCCCGGAAATCACCAACAAACCAAAAACAAAGCGACGCATAATGTTCCTTCCGAAGTTCATAGAAAGTAAACAGCCTCCGGCATTTTAGACCAGCCACTATATTTTTCAATGGAAGGAGTCCGTTCATCAGGCCCATCCACTTGGCCAGTCAGCCGTGGCGGCTTGTCGAAAGCTATCGCCGCGGGTTACAACTACACGGGAAGTTTTCGGTTGAACGACGCGTGTTGGCAATCGCCCAGCTCTGGGCACTCCAACCGGCGAGGTGTCCTATCGTCCTATCGATAGTCCAGCCAGACCGCTTTCGGCGGAGGGTTCCCACCGCCGCAAGCCGCAGGCAGGGGGGACAGGCGGGGAAACCAATCACCAGCGACGGTGGCGGCCCCATGCCGTGCCCCCAGCTTGTCCGGCGATCGCATCCGCGATGGTTCATCCTTCCAGCCAAGGCGGACACGCCGATGGCTGGGCATTGCCAACGTTCGTACCCAACATCCTCGGAAACCAACCCGAAGATCGATGCATGGTGGGCTGAAGTCCAGCCCAACTTTCCATCTCTCCTTATTGACCAGTGAATCCCTATGACCGAACCAGTCCTTGCCGATCCCTATTTCCAAGAGCTTTTCGCCGAACGTATCGGCGGTGTGAACTACGGGAAGGGGAACGAGATCTACAAGTTTGAGAAGATCAAGCGAGCAAAGCGCAAAGCTTTGGCGGATTACCCAGATCGCAGCCTGCTCGATTTCGGCATCGGCGAGAACGACTCGATGGCGTCTGAAAACGTGAGGCAACAGATGGCCCTCGAGATCAACCGACTCGAGAATCGCGGCTATGCCGATAACGGGATCGTCGAGTTCAAGCAGGCTGCAGCCCGCTTCATGGAGCGACAATTCGGGGTGCGGCTCGATCCGGCCACGCAGGTCAATCATTGCATCGGCAGCAAGACTGCCCTGGCCATGTTGCCTGCTTGCTTCATCAATCCCGGCGATATCACCATGATGACCGTGCCGGGTTATCCGGTGGCCGGAACCCACACCCGTTATTACGGTGGGACCATTTATCGGTTGCCGCTCCTGGCTGAAAATGATTTCTATCCCGATTTCGATCGGGTACCGGCAGATATTTGGCGGCAAACCAAGTTGCTGGTGTTGAATTACCCGAACAGTCCCACCGGCCAGGTAGCTACTCGCGATTTCTATGCACGGGTGATCGATCTAGCCAAGCGTCACCGGTTGGTGGTCGTTCAGGATGCGGCTCATATCTTGTTGACCTTCCGCGATCCGCCGCTGAGCTTCCTGCAAGTTCCAGGCGCCGACGAAGTCGGGGTGGAAGTTCATAGTTTGAGCAAGGGCTTCGATATGATCGGCTGGCGAATCGGTTGGGTTTGCGGCAACCCGAGGATTGTTCAAGCCTTTGCCGATGTCAAGGACAATTGTGATAGCGGTCAATTCGCCGCCATCCAACGGGCCGCGATCACAGCGTTGGACGACCCGACGATACCTGCCCGTATTCACGCCAAGTATCGGCGACGTTTGGCGAAACTGGTAAAGACCCTCGGCGAATGCGGCTTCACCTGCTCCATGCCTGGCGGTAGCTATTTCTTGTATGTCGCGGCTCCCAAGGGGGTTACAGGTGGACCGGACTTCGAGAATGCCGAAGCCGCCTCGCAGTATTTCATCACCCAGCATTCGATGGTCACCGTCCCTTGGGATGACGCCGGTTCCTTCCTTCGATTTTCGGTCACCTACCTGGCGGAGGACGAGGCAGCCGAAGATGCCTTGATGGCCGAAACCAAAAAACGACTCGCCGCTCTGTCGTTGAGATTTTAGCGTTTCTGGATCCTTGCGAGATCTTCCTTGCGGAGGGGGGCTAGGCATTGCTTCGCCCGCCCGCCGAGGGCTTGTCGGATTCCTGGAGGTTGCTCGCAAAGTCCCTCGAACCCCGGTACCGCTTCCTTTCGCTACAATCGAGCAGGGTGCGGGTGGCGTGCAGGTCGGAAGCGGTACCTGACGAGCCTTGAATTCGTCCCTCCGAATCAAAACGGTGGACCCCCAGCCAAAGCATCCCGTCGGCCATGGGGGGACGCCAGTCCCTTGTCGGCGGACCGCCTTCGGTGGTCCCAACCCGCGCTCGTCGTCCTGATGTTTCCTTGCCGCTCCCTGCTGCCAGCTATCCATCGCCCTCACCCCACCTGGAACTTCGCATGACTAGCAATGTCCAACCGGTAGTTTGCTGCCTGGGGTATCCGGTCGCGGGCAATCCTACACAGTTCCTGATGCAGCGGGCCTCCGAGGCCTTGGGGCTCGACTGGACCTTTGTCACGGCCGAGGTCACTACCGACAAGGTCGCGGAAGCCTTTCAAGGAATACGCGCGCTGCATTTCTCGGGGGCTGCCCTCCTCCCTCCCCATCGCCCCCTCGGTAGCCGACTGGTCGATTCGACCACCGAGTCGGCTTGGCGGAGCGGCCAGGTCCGCGTCGCCCGACGCGATGGCGATTCCTGGCTGGGGGATGATACCCTGGGCCAAGCCATCGTCGAGATCCTTCGCTTCGAAGGAGCGGTGGTCGAGGAGAGCTCGCGGGTAGCGGTAAGTGGCCGATCATGGCTTCCCGACCTGCTGCGGATAGCCTGTCCTGAACCTTGGAAGGCCAGGCTGATCGAAGCCGTTCCCGTGCACGATGAGCTGCCCCCCCCTCCCATGGCCGTCTCCCCTCTCGCCAGCGAAGAGGGAACCGCCTCCCCGCCGGAGTCCTTGCCCAGTGCTAGCATTGAGCGATGGGAGTACGAACAGATAGGGGAACACGGCTGCCCGATCGAAGTGATGATCGTCGATGCCGAGGCCAAGGCGCCGTCGGGGAAACAGCTCAGCAAGGTCCGTTGGACCGCTGCCCCGACGCTGGTGATGCTGGAGCCCAATCCGCGTTGGGAAGCAGCCATCCAGAGCTTGAAGCTTTCCAACCTTCGCATCCTGCGTTCCACCGATATTGCCGCCGCCAAGGCGATGGTGAACTTTCAGTTTTGGACCGGGCACCTCCCTGACCTGTCGCTGATGCGCGACGCACTGGATGAATACTGCCAGTGGTAAGCGGGGACGAAGGCTGCGGGCCTCGCCAAGCCCTCGGCCATCTTTCTCATCCCAGGCCTCTTGTCGGCTAGTGCTCGCCGTCTGTCACCCCGATGGTCCTAGGCTGCGGCTGGCGGCGACACAGCTCGGGTCATGCCAATGGCTGCTTGTACGGATGATGGGCTACCTCGCGCACCAGTTGCGGGACGGCGAAGCCTGGCAAGACGCGTCGCAGGGCTTCCACCAAGCGGACCCCAACCGCCGCTGGTGTGTCGAAATGGGCGGCCCCCTGGACCGGATCGAAGGCATGCAGGTAGTAGGGAAGCACGCCATGCTTGACCAACGTCCGGCATAAGCTCGCCAACGTCTCGAAGTCATCGTTCACCCCGCGCAGCAACACCGCCTGATTGAGCAATACCGCCCCAGCCTGACGCAGCCGCTCCCAGCCCTCGACGACGCTCTCATCGATCTCCTGCGGATGATTACAGTGGACAACGACCCACTTCGACAGGCGGCTGGCCTGCAACCAGTCGAGCATCGAAGGGTTGACGCGACTTGGCAAAACGATCGGCAGACGCGTATGCAGCCGCAACCGCTCCAAATGCCGAATGCGGTCGAGCCGATCAACTATCGCGGCCAAAGTTTCATCGGCGGCCATCAAAGGGTCGCCACCTGAGAGGATGACTTCCTGGATGGAGCGATCGGCTTGAATCCTGGCCAGGGCTGGCTCCCACTGCGTTAGCGACTTGGGCTCCTCGGCATACGGATAATGCCGACGGAAACAATAGCGGCAGTGGATGGCACAGGCCCCACTCATCATCAACAGCACCCGCCCCTCATACTTCTGCAACAGCCCCGGCGTCTGCCGCGCCTCGAGGTCCCCGACCGGATCTTCGAGGAACCCAGGGGTCCTTTCCCCCTCGCGCTGATCGGGCCAGACTTGCAGCAGCAGCGGATCTTTCCGGTCGCCGCGCCGCATCCGACCGACGAACTCCCGGGTAACGAACAAGGGGAAGCCATGATCCCCGTCGCCCGAGTCGGGCTCGAGGCATAAGCCCAAGTGCTCCGCTAGCTGTTGACGGGAGCGGAAGGCGATCTTCAGGCTTTGCTTCCAGCGATGAGAGTCGATCGTCTCCCCGCCTCCTTCGGTTGCTAGTGGATAATTCATCCTCGACAGCATACCCCAAGCCGCCAACCATTCGTAGCCGGAACCATCCGGTTCCACGAGAAACCAGCCCAGGCACCCATGGCGCCGCCTGCGGCGTGCTTACCCGACGACGCGGCGACTCGTTCCACGAGAAACAGACCGCCGCTGGATGCTGTTCGCCTCGAGTTGCATCCGAGCCGAACTCAGCCAAGTGGATGGACGACCAGACCGGACACGAGCTTCGGGTAGAAATAGGTGCTCTTGGCCGGCATTCGTTCCTGGTGCAGCGAGACGGCGCGGATATGGTCGATGGTCGCTGGCATCACCAGCGCGGCCAGCGGGTAATCGAGATTGCCTTCCAGTCGGCCTTGGAGGCCATCGATGACTTCCTTCACCAGATGCACATAGGTCGGCTTGGGATGGCCTTGCAGCCCCAACGCATCTTCGATCACCAGCCGATGCAGGATCGCCACCCCCAAGCCTCTCCAATCGTCGCTTTGATCAGCGGCGATCTGCTTCATCCGAGCCACTGCGGAAGGCTTGCAGGTCAACCGGGTCCATTCTTGGGAGGCCTTCGAATAGACCGCCATGATTTCCTGCTCGTTCAAGCGATCCATTTCGGCCCAAACCGCTCCCGCCGACTCCGGTCCTTGAGCGACCACATCGCAGTCGAAGTACGGCATCAGCTTCTCGTGAAGCTGGGCGGTAGTCATCGCTGGCACCCCGCTCAGCAAGCGATGGGTTGGCAAGACGATCAGCCCCGGATCGTTCATCCCGACCAGCATCGTCAACACGAAGTTCGCCGGGTGCTCGCTGGGGAGCGGTCCGTTCTTGGCTAACTCGTCGCGATAATTGCAGGCAGTCTCGTAGCGATGATGGCCGTCGGCGACGAACATGTCCCGCGCCGAGATCAAGGCCGCGACATCCTGGATGGTCCGCACATCGGTGACGGGCCACATCCGGTGGATTACCCCCAAGTGATCGACCGCTTCCAGCCCCTGAACCCCTTGAATCTTCCCCTCCAGGATCGTCTGCACCTCGTTGTTCGGGTCGGGGTAGAGGCCGAAAATCTGGCTGAGGTTGGCCTGGGTAGCCCGGGTCAGACGCAGCCGATCGTCCTTCGCTTTGGCGTGCGTCTGCTCATGAGGATAGATATTCCCTTCGCCGAAGCGCTGCAGCCGCACCCTCGCCATGAAGCCGCGCCGAACGAGCTTTTGTCCGGCATACTCGAATTCCTGGTGGTAGACGTAGACGGCCGGGTCCGGCTCCTGCTGGAGTACCCCCTCGCCGCGCCAAGTCCGGAAAATCCTCGCCGCCCGCTCGTAAACCGCGTTCTCGTCAGCGTCCCCAGGCTCGGGGCGGTTCAGTTCTAGCCGAAGAAAATTGTACGGGGACAACCCATAGAGATGATCCTGAAGCTGGCGATCGACGACGTCGTAGGGGGGAGCGATGCACTGCGAAAGCGATCCGACCTGGGCAAGATTGTACCGTAACCCGCGAAAGGCTTGGATTTCTGGCATGATGATTACCGAAAA
>JBILTQ010000552.1:0-2720 GCA_044371435.1 Pirellulaceae bacterium
TCGGTTTATGTAAGTTAGCGGGAAACCTGAGGGATTTTGCCCAGTGGCTGTACGTATTTATTCACTTGCGAAAGAACTCGGGCTGGATAGCAAAGAGCTGGCAGATCTTTGCGCGCGAATCGGTATCCTGAACAAGGGTAGCGCCTTGGCGAGTCTCGAGGACGAGGAAGTCGCCAAAGTCAAGAAGCATCTCGCGGCTGCCGCCATGCCCGCGGCTCCCAAATCGGCCGCCGCCGCACCGCCCGTCGCCTTGGCACCGGAGCGGCCGGCTCTCCCAGCAGCCGTGACCGGTCCTGCTCGTCAGATCGGTCGCCGGCCGGTTCCGGCTGGTCGTCCTGGGGTCATCGAAGCCCCCAAGCGAACCAAAGAAGAGACGGTTGCCGAAGTCGCTGAAGAGACAGCGCTGCAACCGATAGCCAAAGCGGAAGTACCGCCGCCGCCGGTGTCGCCCCCCCCAGTCGAAGACGAGATTCTGGAAAAATCCGCGGCGGTCGTCGATTCCCCGGCTCCAACGCCGGCACCCACCCCAACCTATTCGCGGCAAGATTATCTGATGCCCAGCGGCGGAGGGGCGAATCGTGGCATTCGCGTCATCGGTTCGCGGGCCAAGAGCAACGAACCCAAGGCAAGTCCGGACGACAGCAGTCGCAAGAAGCGTTCCAGCCCCGAGCCGGTGATCAACCTGAAGACCCGCATCCCTCGGACGGCAACTCCCCCCTCGGCCAAACCCGCCGAACCCGCCGCCCAGAAGCCGGAAATCCGCTTGACGCCAGATATGATCGCTGGCACGAAGCAGGGGATGAAAGCCCCCTTGGAGAAGCTCCAACAGGAAGCCCTGCCGGCTGCGGCTCGTGGTCCAGCGGCTCCACCTCCCGGCAGCGGAGTGGCCGCCAAAGGTGGCTTGAAGGGGTTCAAAGACGCTGCCGATCGAGCCAAATCGGGCAAGAAGGCGGGTGCCGATGGCGAGGATGGCAAGGCGGGTGGGAGTGTTTCCAGCGCCCGGGCCGAACGTCGTCGTAGCCGCAACGAAAACCTGCGGTTTGTGCCAGGCGAAGAGGATGATTCGGATGGACGGCGACGAAAGCGGGGGGGAGCCCAACGCGCCTCTTCGGCGTCGACGGCCCGTAAAGAACGGGTGATTCTCGACTTGCCTTGTACCGTACGCAGCTTTTGCGAAGCCGCTGGCGTTCCGGTGGCCAGAGTCCTCCGTTCGCTGATGACCATGGGGATGCCGACCACCATCAATGCCAAGATGGAAGGCGAGCAAGCCATGTTTCTGGCGGCCGAACTGGGAGTCGAGGTGGAGTTCCGGGAAGCCGAGTCGGCAGAAGCCTCGATGCTCAAAGCCATCGAAGCCATCACCGACAACCCAGACGACTTGGTGCCGCGACCACCGATCGTGACCTTCCTTGGGCACGTCGACCACGGCAAGACCTCATTGCTGGACTACCTTATCGGAACCAAGATTGTCTCGGGTGAGGCCGGTGGGATCACCCAGCACATTCGTGCTTACCAGGTCGACAAAGACGGACGCAAGGTGTCTTTCGTCGATACTCCCGGCCACGAAGCCTTCACTGAAATGCGGGCCCGCGGAGCCAATGTTACCGATATCGCAGTTCTGGTGGTGGCCGCCGATGACGGTATCATGCCACAGACAGAGGAAGCTATTTCCCACGCCAAAGCGGCCAATGTTCCGATTGTTGTCGCAGCTAATAAGTGCGATTTGCCAGCGGCAGACGTCAATCGAATCATGACCCAGATGACCGAGCATGGGCTGACGCCGAGCGACTGGGGGGGCGAAGTTGAAGTTGTCAAGACCAGCGCCATCACCGGGCAGGGGATGGATGAACTGCTCGATACGCTGCTGACGGTGGCCGAGCTCAGCGATTACAAAGCTAATCCCAAGCGGGCCGCTTTAGGCGTGTGCCTGGAAAGCGAGCAATCGGCCGACCGAGGGGTGATCGCGAAGGTCATGGTGCAGAATGGCACGCTGCGGGTAGGTGATATCGTTGTCTGCGGATCGACCTTTGGACGAGTCAAAGCTATCTATGACACCCTTCGCCCGAATAAGCAACTGACCGAAGCTGGACCATCGACACCGGTGAACATCACCGGTTTGGAAAAGCCGCCAGAGGCTGGCGAAAGATTTTACGTGCTCGACGACATCGCGCAGGCGCGGGAAATTGCCCTGGCTCGCGAAAACAACCTCCGTTCGGATTCCTTGGCTGGAACTTCGCCGAAGGTCTCCTTCGAGACCTTCCAGGAGCTGGTTCAGTCGGGACGCCTTAACAAAAAGGATGATAAGGTCATTTTGAACCTGATCATCCGCGCCGACACCCGCGGCTCGGTAGAGGCCATCGAGAAAGAATTAGCCAAACTCGAGCATCCCGAAGTCGAGTTGAAGGTGTTACAAAAATCGGTTGGCGGTATCACCGTCGCCGACGTTACCCTGGCTTCCGCCTCCAATGCGGTGATTGTCGGTTTCAATGTCATCCCGGATGAAGCCGCCCGCAGCCTGGCGGAAGCCAAGAAAGTGGAAATCCGTAGGTATGACATCATCTACAACCTGGCCTTGGATATCAAAGCCATCGTCGAGGGCCGACTGCGCCCCGAAGAGAAGGTTGTCGAACTGGGCCGAGCTCTGGTGAAACAGGTTTTCAGCGTGTCGAGGGTGGGTACGATCGCCGGTTGTTATGTCGTCCAAGGTTCGATCGAACGCG
>JBILTQ010000553.1:0-2717 GCA_044371435.1 Pirellulaceae bacterium
CCGAAGCGAAAGACCTGCGGCAAAGTCTCGTGAACGACAGCATGATGGGCTTGTTCTCGATTCGAGAAGGACAGTGGAAGCTCATCGTCGGTCAGGACGGCGGCGGTTTCTATTCGAAACAAGACCCGCTGCCTCCCGCCGCTGAATCAGCCGGTCAACTCTACAACCTTGACGACGATCTTGGTGAAACGAAGAACCTCTACCATGAGAATCCGGAACGCGTTGCTCGGCTCACTGCGTTGCTGGCAAAGCTCCGGAACGATGGCCGCAGCCGCCCGTGATCAAGTCCTCTTATCAAAACCCAACAACCGCCTTCAAAATGAACCCACTGACCATGAAAACAACACGCATATTGAGAACCTGGATCGCAGTCTTAACCGTTACCGGAAGCGCCGCGCTCGCTGCGGACCCGTCCGCCGGGACTGCCACCAACCCGCCCACGCCCAAAGGAGCAAAGAACGTCGTTGTCTTCGCCGAGCCGACTTCGTTTGCAGGCTGGCCTGCCAACAACGGCGCTTGGACGTGGGACGATGGAAAAGAAATCCTCGTTGGCTTTACCAAAGGACCTTATATAGAAACGGAGGGCCACAACATCGGAAAAACGGACCGCAAAAACCTGCTGGCACGAAGCACCGACGGCGGAATGACATGGGCCACGGAAGAACCGGGAAATTTCGCCGGGAAAAGCGCTCCGCCCGTCGCTTCGCCGGGACAGATCAACTTTGAAGCCCCGGGTTTTGCGATGAAGGTGATGGCCAATGGTTATCATGGGCACACTGACAAGGTGGGATCATTCTTTGTGTCGGACGACAAGGGCAAGAACTGGCGTGGCCCTTATCGGTTCAACGGTCTGATGGAAGATCCGAATCTTGTCGGCACGGAATGCACCTCGCGCACCGGCTATCTGGTGACCGGCCCCGAATCCTGTCTGATCTTCATGGCAGCCCGCCCCAAGGATTTTAAAAAGGTGAAGGGACAAGCAACCGGCACAGTCGATGGCGGCAAACCGTCCGAGTGGGTGGCTCCGTGGGACAAATCTTACGTCGCGGAAACCACCGATGGCGGGAAGACCTTCCACTTTGTCTCATGGATCGCGCCGCTCAGCGGTCCCTTCCGCGCCGTCATGCCTGCGGTATGTCGTTTGAAGGATGGTTCCATCGTAGCGACTGTCCGTGCCAACCGGGTCGAACGCGACGCCAAGGGCGAGGGTTTCATGGCCGGACATGTGGATGCTTATGGTTCTGCAGATAACGGAAGAACCTGGAGCTTCCTGAGTCGCGTCGGTGAAACCGGCGGCAAGGAGCAGAATGGAAATCCTCCGGCCTTGGCGGCGTTGAAAGACGGCAGGATCGCCTGTGCCTATGGTGACCGGAGGACGGCACAGATCAAGGCGCGGATCAGTTCCGATGGCGGCAGGACCTGGGGCGACGAACGGGTGTTGCGTGACGATTTTCAAGCGGGCAAGGACCACAGCGCGGATCTAGGCTATCCCCGTCTGGTGACGAACCATGAAAATAAACTCGTGGCCATGTATTACTGGGCCACCAAAGAAAAAACCCAGAGTCATATCGCTGCAACCATTTTTGAATGAGAACCTACAAGCCATCATGAACCGAAAACACTTTCTCCAAACCCTCAGCGGCACCGCGCTGACTTTTCCGTGGTTTTCTAACCTCGCACTGCACGGCGCGGAGGCATCAAAGGCTCCGCGGCGGCTGGTTTGCATCGGGCTGGATTTCGGGTTACGGCCTGAGTCGTTTTTCCCAGTGGGTCATGGGCCGGAGTTGGAACTCACGCCCTTGCTGAAGCCTCTGGAGCGCTGGCAGAAGAAGATGACGGTGTTCTCGCAACTGGAGCATCCCGGCGTGCAGGGCGGGCATTATGGCGTTCACGCTTTTCTCAGTGGCGTTCGCCGTGAGCAAGCAGCTGGTTTTGCCGATGGCTGTGTGTCGCTTGATCAACTCGTCGAAGAAGAGCTAGGTGGATTGACGCGGTTTCCTTCGCTGTGCCTTGGCGTGGGAGGTGGCGATGCGATCTCGTGGACGCGATCAGGCATTGCAGTTCCGAAGATCGAGGACCCATCGAAAGCGTTTCAGTTGCTTTTTAAGCCTGAGCCTAAATCGGCGACGGAGTCACGGCGCGCAGAGCTGGACGAGAATGAATCGGTTCTCTCGCTTATCGCGCAAGATGCAAAGCGCGTGACACCTTTGCTGGACCGTTGGGATCGCGAGAAGATGGATGAGTTCATGGGGGCGATGCGCGATTTTGAACGAGCAAACTCCTCGAACATTGCTTGGCTCGACAAACCGCTGCCAGTCGCCAACGGCGAGACGCCCAAGTGGGACAACGAGGACTGCATGGATCGGGTGCGGGCCAATTTGGATGTTGCGGCGCTGGCACTGCAAGCCGATGCGACTCGCATTGTCACGCTGAACATCGGCGGTGCTTTACCGGTGACGAACATGCCCGGTATCAATCGCGGTTACCACGATCTTTCGCACAGTGGCCAGGATCCGGAAAAGTTGCGACAACTACACGTCATCGAATCCGCGATCGTAGCCGAATTGGATCACTTCCTCGAACGGCTCGCCACGATGAAGGACATCGGAGGAGCGTCGTTGTTGGACAACACCACCGTCGTTTTCGGAAGCGGCATGGGGAACGCCAGCTCGCACGCGAACACGAACTTGCCTGTTGTCCTCGCAGGAGGAGGTTTC
>JBILTQ010000433.1:0-4416 GCA_044371435.1 Pirellulaceae bacterium
CGAACGCTCGACAAGCGGCAAATGCATCTCTTGGGGGTTCCTTATGACCGACCGGTCGTCGGCTATGGTGGACAGACGGTGAACACGCTGCGGTTGTGGGGGGCGGCATCCCCCGATTACTTCGATTTCGGTGAATTCAATACGGGAGATTTCGTCGGCGCGATCCTCGACCGGGTGATGGCTGAAACGGTCACCCGCGTCCTCTATCCCGACGACTCGACGTTGGCAGGCCAGGTATTGCGATTCATGCAGGAGTATTTCCTCGTCTGCTGTTCGATGGACGATATCATCGCTCGCTTTCGCCGCGATCATCCCGATTGGCGATCGTTGCCCGACAAGGTAGCCATCCAACTCAACGACACCCATCCGGCGCTGTGTGTCGCCGAGCTGATGCGGATCCTGCTGGATCAGGCCCAGTTGCCGTGGGATGAAGCCTGGGATTTGACGCTTCGGACCTTGGCCTACACCAACCATACGCTGCTGCCGGAGGCGTTGGAGAAATGGCCGGTAGCCTTCTTTGAGCTGGTGTGTCCGCGTTTGTTGCAGATCATTTACGAGATCAATGCCCGCTTGCTCGAGAAGGTCCGCCAAAATTATCCAGGCGATGAGGAACGGGTGCGGCGGATGAGTCTGGTCGAGGAAACGCCGGCGCGTCAAGTGCGGATGGGGCACCTGGCGATCAGCGGGACACACAGTACCAACGGTGTCGCGAAAATCCATTCCGAGTTGCTCAAGCAGCGGATCGTGCCGGACTTCGCGGAATTTTACCCGGAGCGATTCAATAACAAAACCAATGGGGTGACCCCGCGCCGTTGGTTACTGGCGGCAAATCGCCAATTGTCGAATTTGATCATCGAGACTATCGGGCCCGGTTGGATCCGCGATTTGAGCGAACTGCGAAAGCTGCTCCCGTTGATCGACGACAGCCAGTTCCGGCAAAGGTTCCATCAAACCAAGCAGGTCGCCAAGGAGCATTTCAGCGCCTGGCTGAAGGAGACGATGGGGGTTGTCGTCGAGCCCTCGACCATCTTCGACAGCCACATCAAGCGGATCCACGAATATAAACGTCAATTGCTCAACGTGCTCCACATCGTTCTCCTTTACCACCGACTGAAGCACGACCCCAGCTTGGCTCTCCCACCCCGCACCTTCTTTTTCGCCGGCAAGGCCGCGCCGGCCTATCGGCAAGCCAAGTTGATCATCAAGTTGATCCACAATGTAGCCAAGGTAATCGACGATGAACCGGCGGTGCGAGGGCGGTTGAAGGTGGTTTTTCTTCCGAACTACAACGTTTCTTTAGCCGAGCGTCTGATACCGGCGAGCGATGTTTCGGAGCAACTGTCGACGGCCGGTTATGAGGCCAGCGGCACCGGAAATATGAAGTTCATGATGAATGGAGCGCTGACTATCGGTACCCGCGACGGGGCGACCATCGAAATGGCCGAGGAAGCCGGCGAGGAGAATCTGTTCCTCTTTGGGATGAATGCCGAAGAGGTCCAGCGCAGCCGAGCTCTTTACAACCCGCGGTGGCATTATGAAAAAAATGCCGAAGTCAAAGCCGCGTTGGATCTGATTTTCGAGGATCACTTTAGCCCCAACGAGCATGGGATTTTTACACCGATTCGAGAAATGCTGCTCGAACGCGGCGATTTTTACATGCATTTGGCCGACTTGCCCGCCTACGTGGCGATCCAGGAGAAGGTGGCGGCCGCCTTTGGCGATCATGAGTTATGGACGCGCAAGTCCATCATCAACGTCGCCTCATCGGGAAAATTCTCCAGCGATCGAACGATCGCCGAGTACGCCAGCAGTATTTGGAACACCCCAGCCTGCCCGATTCCTTGAGCAGGAGAGCAATCGGCTGTGCCGAGGCCGATCGCCACCGGCGGTGGGGAGAAAATCGCCGGGTTCCGAACTTCCCTTGGGGAAGGTTGGATTAAGATAAGGGGAGTCCGCGGGTTGCAAGGCCATGGCGAGCCGCGGGACACCTGCGAGCTGCGATTGGCAGGTGGGCTCGAGGTGGGGAGCGTTCCCTAAGCAGCGCCATGGCTGAAGTTCTCCCTTTACGCATTGTGTTTCGACCAGGCAGTTTATGACCCAGAGACAGATACCGATCGCTCAACGCATCCAATCGATTTTTCACCCCTCGGATTTTTCCGATGCCAGCGAAGTAGCCTTCGCCCATGCCTTGAAGTTGGCGGTGGCGGCCCAGGGCAGCTTGGACATCATGCATGTCGCTCATGGAAAGAATGTCGAATGGGAGGATTTCCCCAGTGTTCGGCAGATGCTGGAGCGATGGAAGCTGATTCCAGCCGGGAGCGATCGCGGGGCCATCTCCCCGTTGGGTATTCAGATCCATAAAGCTTTAGTCGAGGGGCACGACCCGGTGAAGGCGACTTTAGGCTACCTCGAAATGCATCCAACCGATTTGATCGTCTTGGCCGTACGCAGCCATGAGGGAAGGATGCGGTGGTTTGGCAAGGCGGTCGGCGAGTCGATGGCGAAGGGGTCAGGTCAAATGAGCTTGTTTATCCCGCACGGGGTGACAGGCTTTGTCTCGCGTGAGGATGGTTCGGTATCGCTCAAGGAAATCCTGATCCCGGTGACCAGTAAACCGCGGCCGCAGCCGAGCATCGAAGCGGCCGAACGTTTGATTCGAAGTCTCGACCTACCCGATGGGCAGGTGACCTTGCTGCATGTCGGCGACGAGGCGGAGATGCCGGCTTGTCGGCTTCCCACACATACCGGCTGGCGCTGGAATCGCGTGGCGGAAGCCGGGAACCCAGTCGACGTTATTTTGAAAAAGGCCGAATCCCTCGAAGCAGGCTTGATCATCATGACAACCGACGGGCCGGATGGTTTTCTCGACGGTTTACGGGGGACGACCTCGGAGCGCGTCTTGCATCAAGCCCATTGTCCGGTGGCGGTTTTGCCGGTCGGGTCGTTCCTCGGTTGATGGATGATGCTACCTGGCAAAGGCGAATTGCCGCCAGCAGCGTCTTCCTGGTGCTGCTCATCTTCATGCCCGTGCCACTCCTTCCTCCCTTGGGGATGGCGGAAACGATTCAGGCAAACCTGGGGGTTGGCTGGAAGGGGGCCAATTTCCTGGCGGCTCTTTGCTTGCGGGTCGCTCTATATGGAGGGCTAGGCTGCAGCGGCGCCATCGCCTTGGCGATGTTTTGGCCGAAGCCTCGACTGCTGGTACAGTTTGGATTGGTCCCGGCGTTGTTGGTGGTCTTGATGGGCCTGATGCGAGCCCTCAAGAGCGGCACTCCAGCCGTCGGGGTCAACGCCATCATCCCGATCCTGGCTTGTGTGGCTGGAGCCTGGATGGGCCTGCTCCTCTATCATCGCGATGGAAAAGCCGCAGCCATTTTCGGAGGGCTGGCGATCAGCCTTGGCTGGTTCAGTCACTGGACTGGCCCATCAGCCGCTGTCTGCCGGGCAAGCCATGAGGACTTGCAGCGATTGGTGGCGAACGTCGCCGCGTTGCCCGCCGACCCGACCCGTTGGGGCAAGGTGCTTCAGCTTGCTTTTGAGGAGGGGGGTTCGGTGGCGAAAACCCTCGATCCCATCGCGCGGCATCGCGCGGCGATCCTAGCCTTGGGGATTGCTTTGGGGCATCCGCGCCTGGCCAGGGTCGTAGGTCTCGATCCCCACAGCCCGCTGGTCGTTCAAGCCGGGCAAGTCCGAGGCGGGACCACCCTGCAGGGACGGGAAGACTGGGTACGGCATTTCTCGCTGAGCGCCGCCTTGGCGGTGGTGGAACCGCCATGGTTGAGCGACGCCGAGGGCTTGCTGAAAGAGGAAGTCGACGCGTTGAGTGGCGGGAGTGGCTTTTCCTTCGGTGATTTGGCCGCCGATCGTGCGGGGGTACGCTTTGCTACAGCTGCTACGCAATCGCTGGCTGCGGCTCGAGTCCTCCAACGTCGCCTGGCATCCCCGATCGATGAGTCCGACTTTTTTCCCGAAGCTAGCGACCTCCCTGAAGACCTGCCTCAAGCGTCATTCCAACGCGAATTCGGTCATATCGGCAGCCCGCGGTATCGAGAGGTGATCGATGAGATCGAGTCGCGGCTGGACCGTTGCCCAGGCTTGAATGCCCGCTAGGAGCGAACCGCAGAGGCGATTTCTTCGATGACCTTGCCATGGATCTGGGTTAAACGTTCGTCTCGTCCCAGATGAGGATAGGTCAAATCATCCTGGGCGATCCCCAGTTGGTGCAAGAGCGTGGTGTGGATATCACGAAAATGATAGGGACGCTCCACCGCCCGCAACCCGATCTCATCGGTAGCACCGACGACCTGACCACCGCGAATTCCCCCGCCAGCCATCCACATGCTGAAACCGAGATTGTGATGATCGCGACCCTTGGCCGATTGCGCTTCCGGGGACCGACCGAATTCGCCGCCCCAT
>JBILTQ010000404.1:0-4910 GCA_044371435.1 Pirellulaceae bacterium
CGTTGTTTGAGATCGCGCAGCAAGCCGGCGATGGGTAAATCGGTTTGCACCGCCATCCGCTCGTGGTTTTCCACGATGTCTTTATGGGCATCCCATTGCAGGTTGCCCGGCCCGCCACCGGAGACAACGACCGTGACCCGTACCCCCTGTTCTACCATCCGCCGCGCCAACAAGCAGCGACGACCGTAGTCATGGGTCGGTTCGCGCCCAATGCCATACATATCGAGGGTAGCTTGACTCTCGCGGCTGATATCGAACACTTCCGGGGCTTCTGTCTGCATACGAAACGCCAGCTCGTAGCTCTCGATCCTGGCTTCCAATTCATCATCCATCCCCGCCATGGCCGCTTGGTTGAGCTCCTGGATCAATCGCAGCGTGCGTTGCCGTTGGGCCCCCGACACAGCGTCGGGCTGCTCGAGATTCAACACCGGGCGTTTCCCCGGCAACAGCATCATCGGCTGGTACCGAGCCGGCAGGAAGCCATTCATATACATCGGCCGTCCCGCTTCCAACGCTCCATCCGGATCGGGCAAGACGACATAGGCCGGCAGCGATTGGCTGACGGAACCCAAGCCGTAGACAAACCACGAGCCCAGGCTGGGAAAACCAGGCATGATCCGGCCGGTGAACAATTGATACTGGGCCGCGGAGTGAACAACGACATCGGCATGGCAGGAACGGATCACGGCCAAGTCGTCGACGCACTGGGCTAGGTTCGGGAAAAGGCTGGAGACTTCCAACCCGCTTTCGCCATACTTGCGAAAAGTAACATGAGACCCGAGCAGTTTCGCGTCGGGCTGAACGAATTGATATTTCGCCTCGCCGAAATGGGCCGGTCGAGTTTGGCCATCGAGTTTGTTCAGCAGCGGTTTCGGATCGAACGTTTCCAGGTGGCTCGGCCCACCTGCCATGAAAAGAAAGATTACCGACTTGGCCGGTCCTTCGAAGGCAGGCATCCCCGCCGCCGCGGCCGCTTCTGCCCGCATCAGGGTCGCCAGGCCAAGGCCGCCCATCCCGCAGCAGGCTTGCCTCAGGAGTTGCCGACGCGGCCAACAAGGCACACCAGATGTCATCTTGAATCCTCAATCCACGTAAAGGAAGGCGTTCAGGTTATACATCGCCAAGCAAAATTCGCTGAGTTCATTCCTGGCAAGAAAGCCTTGCGCTAACTGCTGTTCGCGATCCGAGGGGGCTCGGCCCACACAGGCGGCGAAGGCGTAACGGATGAGGAAATCGCGATCATTCACGCTCGCTTGCTGCAAGCGGCCGGCGAAGGCATGGGCCAGTTCATTGGCCAGGCGTCCGTTGAGCAGTTCCAGGGCTTGCAAGGCATGCGTGCTCTGCTCCCGCTGGGCACAGCTGGTCTGCGCGGATGGTTGATCGAAGACCTCCATGAACGGTAACCTTAAGTTGCGTTTGGCCAGGAGATAGATCGAGCGGCGGGTATGGGTATGCTTCTCTGGCGAGACCTCCCACTGCGAAGGTTTATAAAGCTGCTCGACCAGTTCGGCTTCGACCGGCACCAGCACACTCTCGCCCCCCTGCTGCCGGTTCAAAACTCCGGCAATCATCAGCATCGCATCGCGAACTTCCTCACCGCTCAAGCGACGCCGCGGGAAATGGCTCAGCCAGCGATTGTCAGGATCGATGGTCAATGAAAGCTCTGCACTGTGCGGTTGCGAGGCTTGTCGGTAAGTCTGGCTGGTCACCATCATGCGATGCATGGCCTTGACCTTCCAGCCGCTTTCCACGAAGGCCAGGGCAAGGTAATCCAGCAATTCAGGGTGCGACGGGGCAGAGCCATTCCTACCGAAGTCGTTGGCGGTCTTCACCAGCCCTTGACCGAAGTGCTGCAACCAGAGTCGATTGACCATGACCCTCGCCGTCAGCGGATGCTCGGGCGCGAGGAGGTGGCTAGCCAGCGCGGAACGGGGCTGCCTGGTCGCTGGCGGCAACTCCTGAATCTCGGCCGGCGTCAAGATACTCAGTGGTCGCATCCCGATACTATCGCCGGGTAAATCGGGATCGCCGCGGCGGAGCACCCGTACACTTTCAAAGTCATCCCAAACATTCCGCACGCTGCAGATAGTCGGACCAGGCGGCGGCAATTGCGCTTCCAAGGCTTCGATCTGTTGCCTTACCTTGGATTCCGCTTCCCCCTCGAGCGTGGCGACCACCTCCTTCAGTTCGCTGATCTCTTTTTCCAGCTTGGCCGTCACCCCGGCCAACCGCGATTGCTCGGCATCTTCCAGCAGGGAAATGTTGTCCTCCTGGGAGGCGGCGAAATATGCTTGCAGACGATAATAATCGCGTTGGGAAATCGGATCGAACTTGTGGTCGTGGCAACGGGCGCAGCCGACTGTCAGCCCGAGGATGGCTGAGCCGACGATATCGGTACGTTCGGTGAGGACTTCGTTGCGACTACTGGCGACCTTCTGATTCCCGGCGTTGCGGCGAACCGCCCCCAAGCGATGAAAGCCGGCGGCGATCCGCAGTTGTGGATCGCGACTGTCCAGTTCATCGCCGGCTAATTGCTCGCGCAGGAAGCAATCATAAGGCTTGTCGGTGTTGAAGGCTGCGATGACATAATCCCGATAACGCCACATGCCGGGCATCAAGCGATCGTATTCAAAGCCTTCGGTCTCGGCATAGCGAACGACATCCAGCCAATGCTGTGCCTGCCGCTCGCCGTAATGAGGGCTCGAGAGCAAACGATCCACCACCGCCTCGGGGGTCGGAGGCAGCCCGGTCAGGTCGAAGGTGACTCGCCGCAACCAGCTTGCCGGGCTGGCGGGTTTTGCCCGTTCCATCCCTTGCTGCTCGAGCGCAGCGAGGATGAAGTGGTCGATCGGGTTGTTGCTCCAGTTCGCTTCAGGAATCGCAGGGATGGCTACCGGCCGCAGCGGTTGGAAAGCCCAATGCTGGCGGGCCTGAAGGTCATCCGGTTCCGCCTCAGCCTCCGCTGGCAAGTCGCGCCGCGGATCGACCGCCCCTTCGGCGATCCAGCGCCGAAAATCTTCGATCGCGTCAGCATTCAGTGGAGCATCCGGTGGCATCCGACGGTCACCCTCGGCCCGAAGAGCTTGCCACAGCAGGCTTTGCTCGGGTTTTCCGGCTACCACGGCGGGGCCTGAGTCGCCGCCATCGAACCAACCGTTGCGCCGATCCAATCGCAATCCCCCTTCGAGCGGCTTCGCTTGCCGAGAATGGCAGCCATAACAGTGCTGCTCGAGCAGCGGAAGAATCTTCGCCTGGAAAAAATCCTCAGCCGGTTCGGCAGCGATCGCCACGGAGGCGCAGAACATCACCCCCAGCGTCATACCGATCAGCGGAACCGCTGAGAATCGGTAGTGTCTGTCGCATTTCGACGGGTCCGAGATTCGCATCATGATCGACCGCGAGACATCGCCAAGGATGCTCGATCATCGCTTCGTGTGGAAGGAAAGGGAGAGGGCAGGCAAGAACGGGCAACGCTTCCTTAAGCGTACCCGTAAGGATAACTCTTCGCCCGGTCTGCGACTACTGCGGCCATTCGGGAAAAGGGGACTGCTGGCCCTTAACCACTGCGTTGGCAAGTTAGCCAAAGGCTGACGAGGCTCGTCAGCCGTTCAACGATTCATCTGGGTAAAACAGGCGAAAGTGGTTACACTAGGGGACGTCGCGGACCCCTGCCCCTTTCCTCCTTCCTTGCTGCGATTCATGCGACTTCAAAACCAGACCGGATCGCCTTTGCCGAGCCTTGAGTTGTTAGAGATTCGTCCGCTGCCAAACTGCGTTGCGCGGATCAGTCGGGCCACCGTTCGGTGGTGGCTGCTGATGGGGGTGGCGATTTTCCTGACTGCCGGGGTTGAATCCGGGCAAGCGGAAACGCCAGCTATCGATTTCAGCCGGGATATCCTGCCGATCCTCTCCGACCATTGCTTTCATTGTCACGGTCCCGATGAACAGTCACGGGCGGCCGACTTGAGCTTGCATACGGCCGCTGGCGTTTTCGAACGAGAAGAACCGGCCATCGTCCGCGGCGATAGTCAGCAGAGTCTCTTGGTGCAGCGGATTATGAGCGATAATCCCGATGAGGTGATGCCCCCCCCCGAGGCCAATCGCCGCCTCAACGCCGACCAAATCGCTCGGCTGCGGCGTTGGATCGACGAGGGAGCAGCTTGGGGAAAACACTGGGCGTATGAGCCGCCACAGCGTCCCGCGGTGCCGGGCCAGGTCCATCCGATCGATTACTTCATCGATCAGCGGTTGCAAGCCGAAGGTTTGGCCCCGGCCGCGCCGGCGACGCGAGAGAGTTGGCTGCGACGTGTGACCTTGGACTTGACCGGCTTGCCGCCAACCTTGGAAGAGATCGACGCCTTCCTCGGTGACAGGAGCGATAGGGCCGAAGAGCGGGTCGTCGAGCGACTGTTGCAGTCGCCGCGGTTCGGGCAGCGTATGGCCTGGGACTGGTTGGATGCGGCGCGGTATGCGGATACCAATGGTTTTCAGGGGGATCCGGAACGGACGATGTGGCCGTGGCGCGATTGGGTGGTCGCGGCCTTTAACGCCAACATGCCCTACGACCGCTTCACCTTGGAGCAGTTGGCGGGCGATCTCTTGGCGGGGGCGACGCACGACCAGCAATTGGCTTCTGCCTTTCATCGCAACAACATGCACAATGGCGAAGGGGGGCGAATTGCCGAGGAGACTCGCGTTGAGAATGTCTTCGATCGGGTTGAGACCACCGCTACCCTATGGTTGGGGGCAACCTTTACCTGCTGTCGTTGCCACGATCATAAGTACGATCCTTTTACCTTGCGCGATTACTACGGGTTTTACGATATCTTCAATCAGATGTCGGAGACCGGCCAAGGTCGCGGTGGCCAGGCGGCCCCGGTCCTCGATATGTCGTCCGCGTCCGAGCTACA
>JBILTQ010000554.1:0-2708 GCA_044371435.1 Pirellulaceae bacterium
ATGAGCCTGCGTTCGTTTCGAACGAAGCGGACGAGGAGGATGGAGATGTCGGCTCGGACTCACCCTTGCTCGATCGTTGTATCGCGGACGTTGCCGACTTGAACCGGCGAGCGCCCGATGTTTCTATCGGTGTCCTCGTCCGCACCAATCAGGAAGTCGGGCAGGTTATCCATCGGTTGCGGGAAGTTCAGGTAGAGGCCAGCCAGGAAGGGGGCAATCCACTGGTGGATTCGGCTGCGGTTGAATTGATGCTTAGTTGTGTTCACCTGGCGGATCATCCCGGCGATTCCGTGGCTCGTTTCCACTTGCAGCATTCGCCGTTCCAGGGCTTGTTTGAGATCGACGCTGAGAACGGGGATGCGCGTTCGAGCATCGATCGGCTGGCGCTGAAACTCCGCCGCGATTTCGACGAATTAGGCTATGGCCGGGCGATTGCCGCCCTGGTGCGGCGGTTAGCCCCGGCCTGCAGCAGTCGTGATCAAATGCGGTTGGATCAATTGGTACAGTTAGCCTATCGCTATGATGCGGTAGCGACCTTGCGGAATCGCGATTTCGTCGATTACGTGCGCAGTCACAAGGTCGCCCTCAGTCGGCCAGCCCCGGTGCGGGTGATGACGATCCATCAAGCCAAAGGCCTGGAATTCGACGCGGTTTTCTTGCCGGGTTTGAATCGGCGATTGATCGACCGACCGCCGATCTTCATCACCAGCCAGTCCAATCCGGTAGAACCGCCCAAGGCGGTCATGCGCTTTGTCAACGAACAACTGCGAGCCTTCCTGGGCCAGGCCTGGCAGCAAGCCTACGCGCAGCAAGCGATTCAAGCCTACACCGAGGCATTCTCGCTGTTCTACGTTGCCTTGACCCGCGCTCGCCAGGCGCTGTACTTGTATGCGATGCCTGCGGAAAGACCAAGCCAGCGCTGGGATTCCTTGCTCCACTCGCTCCTCGTGGACCCGGCCGAGCGAGGGAAGTCGGAAAGTGTTGTTTTTGAGGTTGGCGAGGCGGCATGGTATGGAACGCCGAGGGCGATCGCCACCGTGGTCGAACAGACGGAATCGCCGCGACCGGCGAGACTCCAGGTCCGTTTGCTCCCTCCCCAGTCACATTCTTTTCTCCGCCAGCATGAAGGTCTCAAACCATCGGCAGCCGTCGAGAATCGTCGAGTTGCGATCGGCCAGTTGATCCAACCCGAGGAATCGATCGCGGCCCTCATCGGAACTCTGGTGCATCGCTGGTTCGAAGAGATTGTCTGGTTGGATGATTTTCACTGGGATCGGACGGCCATGCATGCCTTGGCGCTGAACACCTTGACGCCCGAGCAGATGCCGTTGATCCGCCTCCAGGACTGTTTAGACGAGATGGAAAGTTATCTTCGTCTCACGGGAGTACGCCATGCCTTGTCGCGCGAACGCTATCAGGTTTGGCGTAGGCAATACGGCGAAGGCTTGACGCTCGAAGTCACCAATGAACGCCGGCTTCTCCGATTGCTCGATGGAAAACTTTTACGAGGAACCATCGATCGCCTGATTATCGGTTCACTCGGCGGGCGTATCGTGCAGGCCGAGATCCTGGATTACAAGACCGATAGCCTCGACCCAAACGCGTCTCTCGATGCTTGGACGGAAGAGCGGTTGGCCCATCACGGCCCCCAGTTAAAAATCTATCGTCGCGTCCTCTGCGAACAATTTCAGTTGCCTGAAGACAAGATCGGCATCAGCTTGCTCTTGTTGCGGGCCAATCGTTGCCTGCCGATCACCGATCGCTGATAGCCGCGGGCTATCGGCGAACTCTACCCCGCGCGGTTCGCGTTGGCCGTCGCCGCCATTCCAGCGGCTCGTGACTTTGGCCGCTGTAGCCAAGGGGCGATCGCATCCAACGCCGGACAATCAGCGCTTCGGCCGCTGGACGCCGACCGA
Organism: Pirellulaceae bacterium; assembly: GCA_044371435.1. GTDB lineage: Bacteria > Planctomycetota > Planctomycetia > Pirellulales > Pirellulaceae > JAIYDQ01. The sequence goes on from JBILTQ010000554.1 coordinate 1,917, forward strand.
GTTGGCCTCGTCTTCGCAGGCTAAGCAGCGCACTAACGCCACCGTCGACCAGGCGGTAGCTGCGATCGAGATGAACTGGTCTTCGGCATACGGAAAACCGGATTCATAGTATTCTTGGAAGGGTTGGGCACGGGTGGTAACATGCCATGTTCCATCTTCGCCTTGCGTGTCGAGCAAGAACTTGAGGGCTCGCGTCACCGTCGGATGTTCGACGGCGATCCGGCCTTCCCCGACGAGGCTCGCCAAGACCGACCCGGTAGCGTAGGGATCGCTAGCCATGCCTGGCAATTGCCCCCAACCGCCATCCGCGTGCTGCCAGCCCAGGAGTTGCTCGAGGGCCACCTGGAGCGCGGCTTGGGTATTTGGCTGAAGCGATAAGCCGCGGAGCCGGAAAACCGCATCTTCGGTGTCCGTGGCTACCGACGCGCGAAGCCAGCTAGCCACGCTGGCTTGCCGCTCGCGCCAAGCAGCCGCTTGTGTGGGGCTATGGAAATGCGATAAGCCGCGCGCGGCGACATAGGTAGCGGTGAAGTCGCTGCCGGACGAGGGGGGACGCGAACCGCGATGCCGCCAGTAGGGATGGTCGGTTTGAGCTTCGAGCAGGTAATGACTGACAGCCTCGGTGACCTCGTCGCCTGGCCAACTCCCCCGCTCCAGGGCCCACAGTGCATAACCGGCCGTCAGCACCCCACCCCCTTGGCCTCGCCCGCTTCGGTAGCCTTCCAATCCATCGCGCAGGTGGCGGTAGGTATGTTCGAGTTGCTGCTGCAAGTTCTCGTCGTCGATGGCAAA
>JBILTQ010000055.1:0-19499 GCA_044371435.1 Pirellulaceae bacterium
AGTTCGCCGACCTCATACAGTGGAACGATACCGGGATGGGAGAGCCTCGCTGTCGCTTCCGCCTCGACAAAAAAACGCCGACGATCAGCGGCGGAAGACAGGCGATCGCGGAGAATCATTTTCACCGCCACGTAACGACCCAAGCTGCGTTGCCGGGCCCGATAAACGACCCCCATCCCGCCATGCCCGAGTTCCTCCAGCAGTTCGTAATCGCCAAGTTCCAGCGGTAGGTGCAACTGCCAAATTCCAGAATCGGCTTTCGAACCCGAATCATGTCGCGACCGCTCCGAATCGTGGCGACCGGCCGCGTCGGTGACCACCAAAGTTCCCCACAGCACCCGCAAATCCTCGGCAAACTCGGGATGCTGCCCGCAGATCTGCTCAAGCGATAGCGACTCGCCACGCTGTAAGCGATCGGAAAGATCAGACAGGATCGCTGCCAAACGGCGGTCGGCTTCGGAGCCATCTCCGTCGCCAAGCTCATCGTCGCCGTCGGGCCATTCCAGTCGATCCAGCTCGTAGGACTCGTCTCTCATAAAATAAAGATTAGCATAAAAGGAGTGCTTCTCTATCCGATTTTCTCTGCGGAGACCTCAAGCCATGCATCGTCCTCCTTTCCTCGCGCCCGCTCGCCTATGGCGGCCGACTATTTTCAGCCTTCTTTCCTTTACTGGCTGGGCCCTCGCGGATGCCCCGAAGACACCTTCGGCAACTCGCCTTCCCAACATCGTCCTGATTCTCAGCGATGATTACGGTTGGGGAAGCGTTGGCTGTTATGGAGCCGACCCGCGGCTAATCCGCACCCCGCATATCGATCGTCTCGCCAAAGAAGGTCGACGCTTCCTCGATGCCAACACGACCTCTTCCGTATGTTCACCCACTCGCTATTCGCTGCTGACCGGCAGGTACTGCTGGCGAACCTCGCTTCAACATGAAGTCCTCAGCACCACCGCCCCGCTGCATATCGAACCCCAGCGCTTCAATCTGGCATCGATGCTCAAGCAGCAAGGTTATCAGACGGCGGCTATCGGCAAGTGGCATTTGGGGTACGGTACCGCGAGCCGCGTCGACTTTACAGCCGACCTCTCGCCAGGACCGCTTGATCTAGGCTTCGACTACCACTTTGGCGTACCCTCGAACCATGGCGATCTAGCTGGAGTCTATGTAGAAAATCGCCGCGTCTTTGGGCTGCGTTCGCGTGAACTCAAGCCCCGCGGCCAGGCCGGTGTCAACTTCAAAGGGACACCCTTTCTCGGATTGGATGCTCCGCCTCGGAGCGACCCCGAGGTCATGCCGCAACTTACGCAGCGAGCGGTTGGATGGATCGAACAGCAATCGAGCGACCGGCCTTTTTTCCTTTACTATACCCCGGTCGCCATCCATAACCCGGTCACCCCCTCCCTGACTACACAGGGAAGTAGCCTGGCCGGAAGCTACGGCGATTGGATCCATGAATTGGATCGCTCGGTCGGCATGGTTCTTCAAGCCTTGGACAGGAAAGGGCTGGCCTCCAATACGATCGTCTTGTTTACCAGCGACAATGGGGGGGTGTACAAACCAGGAATCGCAAGCGAATCGACGCAGGCTATCGAGGCGGGGTTGAAAGTCTGCGGGCACCACCGCGGCGGCAAGCACGATGTTTGGGAAGGAGGCTTCCACGTTCCTTATCTCGTCCGCTGGCCTGGCCGTGTTCCCGCCGGAACGGAAACCACCGAACTGATCAGTCTGGTCGATACGCTGGCGACCTTGGCAGCCGCCGTCGGCGTCGAGTTGCCAGCGCGGGAATTTGGGGCCGAAGATAGTCATAATTGCTTACCGGCTTGGCTGGGCGAAGCTTCCAGTCAGCCTCGGCGCGACCATGTGATCGTCCACAGTGCCGATGGAAATTTCGCGATTCGCAGCGGTCCCTGGAAGTGGGTCGAGGGTAGCTACCACCCCGATACCAAACCGGCAGCGATCCGCTTGCGCGCCGATCAGTTCCGTAGTCAACTCTACCAGCTGGAAGTCGATCCGGCGGAGACCCTCGACCGATCGGCCGAACACCCGGAAATCGTCGCGCAGTTGAAAAAGTTGCTCGATGGTTACCGCCAAGCTGCCTTCAGTCGCTAGGTTGCTCGAAGAACCAAGGCCGCGACCGGGGGTGCACGGCCGGGCTCGGGTCAGCCCCAGTCGACAGCCGTCCCAACGGCTAATAAGCGGCTTCGAGGATCTGTCGCAAGTCTTCCTCGTCAGGTACCCGAGGATTGATATCCATCAGACGTTTAATCTGAAACGCTTTCCTAGCCATTTCGGGGATATCTCCTCGAGATAGCCCCAGATCTCGCAGTCGCTGTCGAATTCCCAGCGCCTGCTGCAAGGCAACGACCTCCTCGATAGCTGCCTCCGCGGCTCCCTCGTTACAAGCTTCGGGTTGCAAGCAATGATAGATTTCGAGCATCGCTTGCTGGCGTGATGATAAATTGAAACGCATGACGTGAGGCAACAGCAAACCGTTCCCTTCGCCATGACTGCAGTGCGTGCGAATACCTATCGGGTACTCCAAGGCATGGACCAAGGCCACCCCGCTGTTGGAGAATGCCATCCCGGCGAGCATCGCAGCATACGCCATCCCATCGCGAGCTTCATGATCCGCGGGATACTGGTAGGCTCGTACGATATAGCGGGAGATATTACGGATCGCCTCCGCCGCCAGCATGCGGGTGAAGGGATAGCTCCCCTCATAAGCCCGAGCTTGAGGATCTACATCGCCCATGTCGACATATTCACGATTGGTGTAGGCCTCGATAGCATGGACCAAGGCATCGATACCGCTATGGGCGGTTACCATTTTCGGGCAGGAGTCGGTCAAGACCGGATCGACGATGGCGGTCGCCGGCCTCAACCAACGACTCAAAGTACTCACTTTCATCTCGACACAGGGGTCGCTGAGGACTGCCGAATGGGAAACCTCACTCCCAGTGCCAGCGGTAGTCGGCAAAGCGATCAAGGGCAAACCGGGACCAGGAATACGATCGAACCCGAAATAATCGCGAGGCGTTCCCCCATGTTTCAGGACAATTCCGGCGATCTTGGCAACATCGATGTTGCTCCCCCCCCCCAAAGCGATCACCCCATCCGCCGCCACCTCCCTTCCCGCCAGGATCGCGGCCTCGGCAACCCCCACCGCAGGTTCAGCTTCCCCCCCTTCGAAAATCCTGGCCGACGGTCGCCGCTGCTGCAGCGTTTGCCAAAGCCCTGCCATGCCGGGTAGTGCTCGAATCGTTTTGTCGGTCACCACTAACGGCCGCTCGATGCCTAACCGATCCAACTCATCGCATAACCCGTAATGACTTCCTCGTCCGAAACGGATGTTACCAGCCGTAGCGAACTGCCAAACCGCTTGCTTCATCGCCTAGCAGACCATCACTTTCTCGCGGATCACGATCCGCCTTCGATAGGCATCATCGGGAAGCCACCCCAACCGCTGACAGCGATCGGGGGACATCCTGACTTGCCCCAGGAAGCCTGTCGGACTTCCTGCCCGAATGACCAGCTCCCAGCGGATAGCAACCTTCGGCAATGTTAGTACTCTCGATCCACCAGAATCCCGGGTTGTGGCACCGGATACTTACCCTCGGCGTCCGCCAGCAGGGGTGGTTGGCTCTCGCGATTCAGATTCTCGAGGCCGGGAGCAAACTCGTGCGGGCAATTGAGCATGTCATCATAGGTAACGACTTGCCCGGTGTGCGATGCCATCCGCCCCATGCTGGTCACGATACTGGCCTTCACCCCCCGCTCGACTTCGTTGTACGGCTTATCTTCCCGAATCGCTTGAATCAAATGCTCCCATTCGAGATCGTAGGGCTTCGGCTCTTTTGCCTGGCATTTCCACGTGACATTCTCGTTGGTCATCCGGTGACCACGATAGATGCGGCATTTAGCCGGGGAATGCCCCGAGGCCGAAATCACCGCGCTTCCTTTGGTACCGTGCGCGTAGCTGGCAAATTCCGAATGGCAGTTGGGCATGGTGCGTCCATTAAGCAACATCTTAGTTCCGTCTTCAAAGGTATACTCCACGCTATAGGTATCGAAATTCTGGTCGATATAATCGTTGCGGTAATGCCGTCCCCCGGAACCCTTGGCCTCGACTGGCCATGCATTCTTCATCCAGCAACACTCGTCGATGTTATGGATCAGGAAGTCGCTGAACGCCCCACCCGACAACCACAGGAAGGCGTGGAAACGACTGATTTGGTACATCAACTCGTTGGATGGCCAGTCCTTGGGTTGCCGCAGCGTAGCGGCTGAGCCGGTCGGCCCAGCCATGCGATAGGCCCGCAACAAGGTGATATCGCCGATTTCCCCTTGCTGGATCCGCTGGTAAAGTTCGCCGCGGGCTTCGCAATGCCGGCACATCAAGCCCACCCCGACTTTAAGATTCTTATCGACCGACTGCTTGGCCAGTTCCAGCATGCGGCGACTACCGGGACCATCGATGGTAACCGGTTTCTCCATGAAAACATTCAGTCCTTTTTCGATGGCGTAGGTGAAGTGCACCCAACGGAAAGCCGGTGGGGTCGAGAGGATTACGACATCTCCCGGACGCAAGGCGTCCATCGCATGTTTATAACCGTCAAATTCATAAAAGCGTCGATCTTCCGGCACATCGATCTTGTCGCCCAAACTATCTTTCAGCTTCTCGTGCGATGACTTGAGTTTGTTCTCAAAAACATCGGCCATGGCTACCAGTTTCATGGGGCCATTGTTCTCGGTCAGGGCATTCTGCACGGCTCCCGTACCGCGCCCACCACAGCCGACAATAGCCACTTGAATTTCATCGGAAGAGGCGGCATGGACCTTGGGGATCGAAGCCGCCACCAAGGTCGAAGCGGCCGTCATCGTCGAGGTGTCCTGCAGGAAGCGGCGGCGCGATTTCGAGGCTGAGTTCTCAGAAGAAGGAGAGGACATGATCAAGGAAGGCTCCAACGAAAGGTTAGGAAAGAAAGGGGGGATGATTCAACGCACGATAGGTGTAGGACGCTCTTTCATTACCGGCAACGAGGCTTCCCATTTGGTAGCCTTCTCCTCTTCTCCGGGCTCATGAAACGGACGAACCAACCGGATCCCGACGTGCAAAGCATCGGTAAGATACCAAATACTCACCGGTTCCTGGGGGTCCTGGGCTATCCAGTCCTCCGTGGATCCCTCCCGCGAAGCACTGCGAAGCGAAGCCGACTCCTGATTCCAACCGCCGCCTCGCACCACCCGCGGATACAAGGTCTGGGGAACGTTAAGCGGGTCCTTGACGACGCTTCCGCTGCTGGGATAACCGTCGGGCGTATGCTGGTCGAGCACCCATTCGGCAGCATTCCCATGCATATCATAGAGGCCAAAGGGGTTGGGCTTCTTCAGCCCTACCTTGGCGTACTTTTCCTCGGGTAAATTTCCTACAAACCACGCATATTCCTCGAGTTGGTCCGGATCATCGCCAAAAGAATAGGCAGTCGTCGTGCCAGCCCGGCATGCATACTCCCACTCGGCCTCCGTCGGCAATCGGTAGTAACGCCCGGTCTTGGCGGTCAACCACTTGCAGAAGGTACGAGCCGCATGCTGCGTCATACAGATCGCGGGAAAGCCTCGTTTCCCCATCCCGAAACTCATGTCCATGTAGGGGGGGGTGGGTTGCGCCTTCTGAAAGATATCGGCAAGTTCATCGCGTCGGGTCGGAAGGATCTTTTTGTGTTCCCGAAGCATGACGTCGAGATCAGACGCCCAAACATCGTAGACATCCCAAGTAACTTCCAGCGTGCTCATCCAGAACGGCGAGATCTCGACCTGGTGCACGGGGCCTTCGTCGCTTTTGCGGCCGGGCTCGCTTTCTGGACTCCCCATCGCGAAACGTCCTCCCGGAATCGGCGTCATTTCAAACCTGGCATCCGTGTGCTCGATCAGTTCCACATACTTCTTCATTTCGGCCGGAGAACCGGCTTCCGCCTCGGTTACCGGCAGCGGAGCTCGTTCCTCGCCTAAACCATGGAAAGCAAGCAGCATCCAGCCCAGGCAGGTTGCCCCGGCTTGGACAACAACTCGGCCTGTTCGGTAAAGCCGCCAGACGAAATCTTCATTTCTCACGCTGCGTTCACTCGACATTCTTGGGACCGAAGGCCTTTCACAGAGTATGATGCACAGGAGCTAGCAAGGCAGAAACCTGGAGACGCAAAGTCCGGCCAGCGGACAAGCCGAGTGAACCAAAACATTCGTCGTTGGCGAGTGCACCTCGGCGCTATCCGGACTTCTCATGAGGTTAAGTGCGGTGAGTCAAGATTTCAAGTCGAATCAAGCAACCCCAGGGACGGCAATGACTAAGCACCGCACCCAACATCCTTGCGTCACGCTGCCCTCCCGGTTTATGCGGCTACTGCGAGGCACTTTGACTTTTTCCCGTTTCTCCCTGGGCCTTTTCGCCCTTTGGATCGTGAGCATCTATCCTGAACTGGAGGCCGCCCAGCCCGCGACTTCTGCTCCCCATGGCTACGAGATGACCTTTCCATCCATGGGATCCTCGGTCACCTTGAGCGCGTATTCCACCGACGAGGAGCGTGTAAGCCAAGCTTTTGATGAGGCTAAATCCGAGATCGACCGGCTGGTGCATATCCTCAGTGACTATGAACCAGAGAGTGAACTCAATCGACTGCATCGATCCGCGGGGGTACCGACCAAACTTTCCCGCGAACTTTTCGAAGTCCTGGTATCGGCAGAGGATTGGTACCAGGCCAGCAATGGTGGCTTCGATGTGGCAATCGGCAATCTCACGCGATTGTGGCGGGAGTCCCGAAAGGCGGAACGGATTCCGACTGCTGCAGAAGTCGAGCAGGCGCGGGTACATTCCGGTTGGCAGCTGGTAGAACTTGACCGCCAGCAACAACAGCTGCGCTACCGCGACCCGGCAGTTCGGTTGGATCTGGGCGGTATCGCTGCAGGCTTTATCGTCGATCGCGCCTTCGCTATCCTGCAGGCGCACGGACTGAAAAGCTGCCTGATCAACGCCGGTGGGGACATTCGCTGCGGTGATCCTCCTCCTGCACGCGAAGGCTGGAGAATCGAGGTTGCTTCGCCCCAGCGTGGCGGTCCCGGTTGGCGTCGAATCCACCTGGCCAACGCCGCCATCACCACTTCGGGCGACCTGTGGCAGTACTCGCAAGTGGACGGGAAACGCCGCAGCCATATCCTTAACCCCAAGGATGGTTATGGTGTCGAGGGGCCTCTCAGTATCACCGTGATCGCATCCCAATGCCTCGATGCCGATGCGGCTGCGACCGCTCTATGCGTCATGGGGGCCGAGCCAGGCTACCGCTGGATCCAACAACATGCTGCCGACTACCAGGGGCTATGGCTGCAGTCAGCCATCGACGACGAGACTCATCTAGTCTGGATCAGCGACCGTTTCCCGCCCCCCCTGGATCAGCCTTAGTGATCCTCCGGGCTTAGCAAAACCTGATAAACAGGCAAAATACCAGGGTAGCGATGCAACCCGAGCCGTCATCACCTCATGATGTGCCGGTGGAAACTCTGGTTTGATCACCCAAGAAGGAACATGATTTTGAACGACCCCACCTTGATTGGCAAAATCCATCATGGATGCTGTATCGCCGGGATGAAGGGGATGCCGGCGGAGTCAGTTCATCTGGTTTTCGCTGATCCGCCGTTTAACATTGGCTACCACTATGATCAATACGACGACCGTTTAGCATCCCCCGAATATCTTGCCTGGTCCAACGAATGGATGCAGCAGGTCTTTCGCGTGCTCAAAGGCGATGGGAGTTTTTGGTTAGCCATCGGCGATGAATATGCCGCCGAGCTCAAGCTGGAGGCGCAGAAAGTCGGTTTCTTTCCGCGAAGCTGGGTTGTTTGGTATTACACCTTCGGTGTCCACTGCAAATACAAATTTGCTCGTTCGCACGTGCACCTTTTCTATTTCGTCAAAGATCAGAAAAAATTCACTTTCAATCGCGCCAGCGTCGCCGTACCCTCGGCTCGCCAACTTGTCTACAACGACCACCGCCAAAACCCTGAAGGGCGGTTGCCGGATGATACCTGGATTCTTCGACCCCAGGATTGCCCCGATGGTTTTACTCCTGATGAGGACACTTGGTACTTCCCAAGAGTGGCCGGAACTTTCAAGGAGCGGGCCGGATTCCACGGCTGCCAGATGCCCGAGCAGTTGTTGGGACGCATTATTCGTGCGTGCTCTCATCCCGAAGAGGTGGTTTTGGATCCATTCTCCGGCAGTTCCACCACGCTGGTAGTAGCCAAAAAACTACACCGTCAGTTCGTCGGTTTCGAATTGTCCGAGGATTATGTCAAGCGCGGGATGGAAAGGATCGCGGCGGTTGCCGTCGGAGATCGGCTGGAGGGGGCAGAAGAACCCAAGGTCTCAGCTCCCCGAACCCCCCGACGGGCGAAGCCCACCGCCAGGAAAAAGACGACCTCCCCGAGCCTCTTCGAGGGCGATGCCCCTCACGACTAAGGCTGGTGGATCGGCAGCAGACGGTTGAGCGACCCGGAGCGCCGCCCCTGCAAATCCAGCGTCACATACTGGAAGCCAAGGCTTTGGAAGAAGGTCGTCAACTCTCGGCGCAGGTCGGGCTCGACGAGTCGTTCCAGCTGGCTCGGAATCAATTCCAACCGCGCTAATTCCCCAGGATGCAAGCGTACGCGCACATCGGTGAAGCCTCGATCCATCAGCCACCGCTCGGCTTGTTCGATCTGCGTTAAACGCTTCCGCGAGACCGGTTCACCGTAGGCGATACGGCTGGCCAGGCAGGGACTGGCTGGCCGATCGGCCGTCGGTAATGACCATAGCTGCGCCAGGCCGCGTACTTGGACTTTATCGATCCCCAACTGGGCCAAAGGGGCCTGCACCTGAAAGTTGTCGGCCGCCATCAAGCCCGGACGATAATCCTGGAGATCATCCGCGTTGGTACCGGAAAGGATGGTCGACAGCTGCTGCTGGTCCGCCCATGCCCTCAACGACCGATACAGGTTTGTCTTGCAGTAGAAGCAACGCTGGCCATCGTTGCGCACGTAATCCCGGTCGTAGATCTCATGGGTCTCAAGCAAGACATGCCGAATCCCGATCGCGGCGGCGACCTGTCGAGCTGCTTCCAAATCGACTTGGCTAACTGCCGGTCCCACCCCGGTGACGGCGACAGCGCGATCGGCCAACGCTCGCTGGGCAGCGGCCGCCACCAGACTGCTGTCGACTCCACCCGAAAAAGCCACGATGACCGACGAGTAACGGCCGATGCAATCCACCAGTTGTTGGCTCAACCGCTCGAGATGGATCGTCTCGCCCTGCGCGTCCATGGTCATCGACGTTACTCTTCCGGTTCGGCTGAAGACAGCGGTTCCATGACCTTCGTATTGCGTTCGACCGCGATGACCACCGTCTGCTCGTCGAGACCATCGCGGCTCTTGGAAGTAACCGCCAGCACTTGACGATTATTGGGCAAGGGTACCCGTGTCGAATAGGATCCATCGCTGCGAATGGCGACCGGTTCGCCACCTACGGTCAACAAGGCAGCCGGATGCGTATTCCCGAAGACTACCATTTCTGCGTCCAGGTCGAGGTGAAAGTTCTTCATCCGCCGCAGACTACCCTCGGCTCCCGAACCAAATTGGGTAAGGCTGGGATTGCCAATCGGTCGCTTCAATTTTTCCTGCATGACTTGCTGCAGGTCGGCGACCGCCCCGAGGTCCTCCTGGTTGCCGCCACTCAACGCATAGACACGCTCGGCATCCTTCGATAGATCCGCCCAGTGATCATCGGTAGAGTCAGGACTACCGGGAATCGGTGGCGTTACCGGATTGCTGCGCGCCAACTCGTAGAAGCGATTGGGGCCGTAGAGGTACCCCAGCAGCAAACGAAAGGTACTCCCAGGGGCACCGATTTCTAGATACCAATGACGGACACCACCGTGGATCTCTACATCGCGATAAACATTTTCCGCGTTGCTGGTCGTGCTGTTATCTTCGGTGCGGATCAGCCGCAGTACGGGTCGAGCCGTATGCCACAGGCCCGCCAGCGAAGCCTTGGCCCGCTCCACGCTCTTGCGCGTGATATCCCAATACGCATGAAGCCAGTAGGGATCTCGAACCATCAGGATCAACCGGTCTTTGTTGGGGTCTCGCGGTTGCTCTGCCGGGCGCGGACGCGGTATCAACAAGGACTTGGAACCTGGCGGTTGCGACAAATCCTTACGCTTTTCCCGATCATGCTGCAATCCTTTGATCTTGGCGACGATCTTGGGGTTGGTCGGTGGTCCGGAGAGGACGGGCTTGTCCACCAACTCGCCGCGCGTCCCTTTGGCCAGCTTTTTTCCGGGATGGCCCATCTCCAACACCGGGTGCGCGGGGTGCTTGGGGCCCGCCATCGACTTGAGGTGGCTTTTGGCGGGAGCCGGCCCCTTGGTCGTCGAACCCTTGGCGGCGGTGGCTGCCGCGACCACCTTCGCTGGTTTGGAGACTTTTGCTACCGGGCTCGCCACCATGGGCGGCTTCTTCGAAACCTTCGCTTCCTGACCCTTGCTGGCTACCGGCTTGGAGACTTTGCCGATCTTGGGGGCCGCGGCGCTCCGTTTCGAACCACCCAAAGCCATCGCTTTGCCTTTTTTGGAGTCCAGTTTAGTAGCAGCGGCCAGCTTGAGGGATTTTGATTTGGCCTGTCCGCGAGGAGGGGATGCTTCCTTCTTCGAGATCGACCCTTTCTTGGGACTTTCCTTCGCTTTGCCAGTCTTTTTTGGCGATTTAGACGCCACTAATGGCCTTTTTGTGGTTTTTTTTGCGGCTTTGTTTTTTGGGTTGGCAATCATGACGAGTACTTTCTCAGCCTTGGCGACGGAGGATGGCTGCCCTGTGGCGATCGCTGATCGACGAGTCCTTCATCCATGAATGCTGACAATCGGGTGGGTAGGATTTAGTATGCTTCAGCCAGCCTTAATTTTCCAGTGTGAATCGACCCGGAATGGCTTTTGGAACGGAAAATGCCCCCTTCACCAGTCAATCCGGGGATGGCGACAAGTCTGAAAAAGGGGAGCCAGGAAGGGGCCTGCCCGAAGAACTTTCGGGAAAACAGGGCTTGGAAAATGACCTATGCCGCTGGTGGACGAGGTTGCTAGACTCGCGAGGAAGTTCGAGAAGCATCGAGAACGCGTCGGTGGGCCAAGGATGGTTGCATGTACAAAATTATACTCTGCTGGCGGTATCTGCGTACCCGATGGATCGCTCTGGCGTCGATCGTCTCGGTGACTCTGGGCGTAGCCACTTTGATCGTGGTCAACAGCGTCATGGATGGCTTCACCCAGGAGATGCAGCAGCGGATTCATGGAATTTTGAGCGACTTGGTGGTCGAAAGCCATTCCTCGGAAGGGATCCGCGACGTTGATTTTTTTCAAAAGCAGATTCGCGAGACACTTGGCGATCGCCTTGAGGGGCTAACGACCGTCGTGGCTGTTCCTGCCATGGTCAGTTACCAATTCAACGGTTCATCTCATACGCAACAGATCAATCTGATCGGGATCGATACGCAGACTTATGCTTCGGTCAGCGACTTCAGCCAGTACTTGCTCCATCCGGAAAACCGTCATGGGCTGCGGTTTGATCTGCGGGACAGCCCTTATGCACCCGATCGCTCGCATTTCCCTGAAGCTGGCTGGAACTATCGCCGCGATATGGCCAGATTGCGGAAAGAACTCCAGCGAGAGAATGAGCGCAACCGCCAGTTGCGCGACCAGCTGGATCAAGCCAAAAAGGGAGCCGTTGCTTTACCCTCCAACGATGCAACCACAGAAGCTACCACCGACAACGCCGACCTGGCCGCCGGTCCTAGTCTGGTGATGTCCGCTGCTAGCGAACGGCCTCACTATTTTGATCCCGAACACGAGACGCATACCGGACTGGTGCTCGGCATCAGCATCGGTAGCTTGCGGTATCGCGATCCGGAAGGCGATGTCAAGGACTTATTTTTCATTCGCCCCGGGGATGACGTCACCATCACTATCCCTGGCGCCGGCTCACCACCGCGAGCGATCGATCAGTCTTTTACCGTGGTCGATCTCTACGAGAGTAAAATGAGCGAGTACGACTCGACTTTCGCCTTTGTTCCGATCGAAAAGCTGCAGCAGGCCAGGGGGATGATCGATCCCATGACAGGCAAGCGAAGCGTCAGCAGTATCCAGCTGAAGTTGAAGCCGGGAGTCGATCTATCGAAAGCCCGCGACGACCTGCGAGCGGTTTTTCCGCCGGAACAAACCATGGTTCATGTGGAATCATGGCGTGATTCCCAAGGTCCACTGCTGGCAGCCGTACAGATGGAAACCACCATCCTGAATATCCTGCTGTTCATGATTATCGCCGTGGCTGGCTTCGGCATCCTGGCTACCTTTTTCATGATCGTAGTCGAGAAGACGCGGGACATCGGGATTCTCAAATCGCTGGGTGCTCCTGGCTCTGGCATCGCTTCCATCTTTCTCGGTTACGGGTTGTTGCTGGGGATGGTAGGCTCAGGGGTGGGTGGGGTGATGGGGTTGCTATTTGTTCGAAACATCAACCAGATCGCTAACTTGATTGAAGAGCTCACCGGTCGCGAGGTTTTCGATCCGACGGTCTACTATTTCCGAGAAATCCCAACCATCGTCCACCCGTGGATGGTTTTCTGGGTGATTTTCGGCGCTATCCTGATCGCGGTGCTGGCTAGCGTCTTACCTTCGATTCGGGCAGCCCGCATGCATCCGGTGGAGGCTCTTCGTCATGACTAATGTTGTTTCCAGTCCGCTCTCCAGCCGTCCCCAGCCAGAAGTTTCGCCTCGACCGCAGTTGCGTACCTACTGTGGCGAGCCCGCCGAGAGCATGGTAACGGCGATCGCTGCCGAAGGCTTGTATAAGGCCTATCGCAAGAATCGGATCACGGTGCCCGTCTTGAAAGGGGTGAACTTCGCAGCCGAACAGGGCAAGCTCACTGCCATCGTCGGCCAAAGCGGCTCGGGCAAGAGTACCTTGCTACACCTGCTGGCAACACTCGACCGTCCGGATGCCGGGGAAATCCATTTCGAAAACCAACGCATCGATAACCTGCCGCGTTGGCGGCGGGATCACTTTCGTAACCAGCAGCTAGGGATGATCTTCCAGTTTTATCATCTGCTGCCGGAATTGACGACGCTGGAAAACGTCTTGGCTCCTTGCATGATTGGTCAACCGTGGTGGGGCTATCTGCGGCATCGCGCGCGGATCCTGCAACAAGCCACCGAGTTGCTGGAGATGGTGGGGCTTAGCCATCGACTGCAGCATAAGCCCAGTGAACTGTCCGGTGGTGAAATGCAACGCGCTGCCATCGCCCGGGCCTTGATAACCAAACCTCAATTGCTATTAGCAGACGAACCGACAGGAAATCTCGACCAGGAAACCGGCGCCGGAGTCCTGGAAATCCTGCATCGAATCAACCGTGAAGAGGGGCTGACCATCGTCATGGTCACCCACGATGAAAGCCTGGCTCGGAATTGCGATCGAGTTGTCCGACTGGCACAAGGCCGAGTTGAATCGATCAGTTAAACCGAATTATTCGGCAGTATCCAGATACGGATCTTGGCCCATCTCGCGTTGGATCTTGGTTCGTTCCTTCTCGTGGTAGAGCAGTGCCATCCGCTGGCGGAAGTGTTTCCGCTCAACTCGCCGCTGGGCGACGCGGAACAGGTGGGCATAGCGGTGGACGGGGCCCGACGTCGTCTTTCCCAAGGCCTTCAGCCGTTCAGCCCGTTTCATCCCCAGCCCGTTGCGCAGAATCTCATCATCCAGCGACAGGTACTGTCGATAGCTGCCCGGGTCGCCTTGCCGACCGCATCGGCCAATCAATTGGCGATCGATGCGGGCCGCATCGTGGAGTTCGGTGCAGATCACGAACATGCCGCCCAGATCGCGGATTTCCTGCTGTAACTGAATATCCGTACCGCGACCGGCCATGTTGGTCGCAACGGTAATCCGGCCACGGCCTCCCGCCTCGGCTACGATTTCGGCCTCGCGGGCGATCTGATGAGCATTCAAGACTTCCGGCTCAAGGCCTTCGCGCCGCAGCAAGTCCGCCAGGATAGTCGACTTGTCGATAGAACGGGTCCCGATCAGGATCGGCCGTCCCTGAGTATGGATTTCCTTGACTTCTTCGACGATCGCCTGGAATTTATCCAGCATGCTACCATAGACTCGATCGGCCAACCGCTTGCGTTGCGGAGGACGATTGGTGGGGACTTGGACTACGGGTGTGCGGTAGATTCGCCGCATCTCACCGGCGCTCGTCGCCGCCGTCCCGGTCATCCCTCCGAGGAACTGATAGCGTAGCATCAAGTCTTGAACCGTGATGCGGGCCGCCTGACCGGTCGGTACGGTAACCTCAATATTTTCCTTGGCTTCCACCGCCTGGTGGATCCCATCGCGCCACTTGCGGCCTTCTGCCAAACGACCGGTAAATTCGTCGACAATCACGATTTCGCCGTCCCGGATTACGTACTGACGATCGAGATGGTAGTCATGGAAAACGCGTATCGCCCGTTCGATGTACTCGTAGAGATCCAACAAGGAAGCCAAGCGTACTTCATTATCTCGCGGTAAAGACCGCACCAGCGCTCGCCCCCGGCTAGTCAATTCAATCCGCCTTGTATCCTCTTCGATGGTATAATGTTCTTTCAGTTGAAAGGTAGCCGCGTGCGAAGCAGCCCAGCGATAGGTAGCGATCACAATCTCGCGGGCGGTGTCGCCCAGCGAACCAATGATCAAAGGAGTGCGGGCTTCGTCGATCAAGATGCTGTCAGCCTCATCGACCAGGGCGAAGTGCATCCCACGCTGGACCGGCTGATCGCCCGGGTTAGACCATCGCTGATGGCTCCCCTCGCCAAGAAAATCACTTACCGAACGGCCTGCGGCCCTCAACAAAAGTCGATCTCGCAGGAAGTCAAAACCGAATTCTTTGGCGGTACCATAGGTCAGGTCGGCGTGGTAGGCAGCGCGACGCTGATCGGGCGTACTATCAGTCAAAATCACCCCGACCTTGATACCCAGGCATTCATAGAGCGGCTTCATCCATTCCGCATCCCGCTGCGCCAGGTAATCATTGACGGTCGCCAGGTGGGCCCCTTTCCCGATCAAACTGTGCAAGACAAGCGGCAAGGTGGCCGTCAACGTCTTGCCTTCCCCGGTTTGCATCTCAGCGATGCATCCGTAAAACAAGGCGATTCCACCGAGGATCTGGACATCGTAGTGCCGCATCCTTAGCGATCGCCGGCCAGCTTCACGTACCAGCGAGTAGGTTTCTGGTAACAGGGCCGAGGCCGGTTCGCCGCTTTTGACGCGGTATTTCAGCGACAGGGCCTCTTTGCGGAGTTGGGAATCACTGAGCCCGCGCCGCCCCTCCTCCAGTCCGTTCACCGCCTGTAACTGCCCAAGCCACCCTTGGATTTTGTGCGACGCGATCCCGGGTAACCACCATCCAGCCACGACCTTGGGTCGGTAGGAAATCCGCGGCGAGGCCGGGGGTGGGGCTGACGGGCCGGTTGCGGAATGATCCGAGGCCGGCTGGGCGACTTCATGCGACATTGAACACAGACCATGCTCGAAGTGGAGGGGAACGACGGCGGTCGCCTTCCAGGTAGCGATCGCCTTCACTTTTCGTGATTGCCCTATTCTACCTCTGCTACCCCTTACCCGGCACGCTTCGGTTGGGATAAGCGGCCAAGGGAGTCCAGCGACACTTACAAGCCGGAAAGGATGGGGGGTCTGGGGCAATTCTGACGCGAAGTCGGGTTTTTTCCCAGGTAACACCTGGAACGGTCGATTCTTGAATTCAGGTAATGTCTGTTATTTCGATTTGCGAGACCCAGCCATGAATATCAATCGTAACGCCTTTTTGATGGCGCTAGGCAGTGCCATGATTCCCTGGGGTTTCGCTAGCGCCCAGGAGTCGTTGTCCTTGCCTCGGCCGCTGACCAAGGTGGGTCGAATCAGCGATTCCGAGGAAAACTTGACCAATTCGACGGTGGTGGCACAGCGTCCAGTCCTGGCCGTAGACCAGCGTCCCGAGGCTTTTCGTAGGAATTCGATGTCGCTGACGGCGGATAAATCGTCTGAGGTGACCGCTCCTGCCGAGTTCGAAGCGAATGTACCGCCCCCTTCCTTCCAAAGCGTGGGCTTCGCGACCATCGCCGATCACTCGCTGGAGACGGCATCCGAGCCTTTCCACCCGATTCCCGAAACCGCCCCGATGCCGCTTCCTGGGGAAGCCTCCACTGTTTCCGGAAATGGTTGCCTCGCGGAAGTCTGTAACAGCGATGATCTTTGCTCCGCCAACCAGCTTGGCGGGAGGTTTTTCCCGGGTAACCCGAGCGGACTTGGGTGGGTCGAAACCGACGCCTTGTTGTGGTGGGGCCCGCGGTCGAGTACCCCCGAGTTAGTCCTGGGTGGACCGCGCGGCAGCCTCCCGAACGCACTGCTGCTCGGTGGTGTGGATTCGCTTGGTGGGGACATGACCCCCGGGCTAAGGACTGACTTTGGTCTTTGGCTCGACGATTGCCAATCGGTTGGGGTCGGCGGCCGTGCCTTCGGTTTATTCTCGGGACCCACCGATTACCGGTTCGCCAGTAGTGGCGAAACGCTGGCTCTTTCGTATTTCAACACCTCGACCGGGCTTTACGATCTATACCTGGTAGCTTTTGATACCCTCGGCCAAGGAGTCGACACCGGTAGCGTCGAGGTCACCAGTGACACCGACTTCATTTCGGCCGATGCCTACGGGAAATTCCTGCTGGCCAAGAACGGTAGTGCACGAGCTGATCTGTTGGGCGGCTATACCTTTGCCAGGTTCGATGATTCCCTGGGTATCCATACGCGGAGCGTCAATGGCATCACCGATACCGTCCCTGACGGTACGGTCCGCGAAACCGCGGATGCTTTCGCTCTGCAGAACACTTTCCACGGCGGATTGATCGGTTTTACTACCGAGGTCAAGGGTGGGCGATTCGCTTTAGCCACCTTGGGCAAGGTGGCCATCGGTTCCATGCAACAGGCTGGCCAGATTTCCGGTCGCACGGTGGTTACGGCTCCTGGCAGCAGTCCAGTAGTCACGTCCGGCGGTGTCTACGCCCAGTCTTCGAATTCAGGAACGCTCGATCGCGATGTCGTGTCGTTCCTGCCGGAGGCGGGTGTCAAACTGCGATATTGTTTCAACCCTTCCCTGTCCTTCAACGTCGGCTATACCTTTCTCTGCCTGCCGGATGTCGTGATGGCAGGCAGCCTCATCGATACCGATATCGATGTCGCCGGCATCGGTTCTGGAAGCCCGGTACGGCCCGCTCCCCGCTTCGAAAACAGCTCCTACTACCTCCACGGAATCGACTTGGGGCTATCCCTACAATTTTAGCCCCCTGCCCGATGAGGAGATGGCACAAGCCTTTGGCTGACTCGCTACCTTGCCTGGCGTTCGTCACCCGGCCGACTGGGTAAGGCGAGGCGAACGAAAGTCGGCTAGCTGCGGTGGGTTGCCGGCTCTCACCTGGACAAATCTTCGGGCCAACCGCGGGTAGTCTGCGGCGCGATGGTTGAAGCTTTGCTTATCGCGGCGTCGAGCGACGTCGAAGCCTGTCGTCGCCGGCCGGACTGCAGAGAGCCGCCGCTGAGCCAGCTTCCTCGGCCTGGATCTACCAGCGTCTGCATTCGGCAACGCAGCTGGATAGGACGAGCGATGAATCGATCATTCGAACGACTCGGTCGCGGCAGGAAAATCTCCAGCCACAATATCTTGCTGGAAACGCTCGACCGCCTGACGAATTGTATGACCCAGATCCGCGTACCGCCGCGCGAATCGAGGTGCTTTGCTTTCGCCAAATCCGAGCAGGTCGTTGATGACAAGAACCTGACCATCGCATCCAGCCCCTGCCCCGATCCCAATCGTCGGGATACTCAAAGTCCGCGTAACTTCCTCCGCCAGAGAGCAGGGAACGCATTCCATCAAGACACAGCAGGCTCCCGCGTCTTGAGCAGATTGGGCATCGCGCATCAAGCGCTGCGCGTCCCGTTGTACGCGATACCCTCCCAGGGCATGGACGCTTTGCGGCCGTAGTCCAATATGAGCAATCGTGGGAATACCCGCATCTACCAAAGCCTCGATCGTCGCCGCTTGCTCATGACCTCCTTCCATTTTGACCGCATGGCAGAGGGTTTTCTTCATGATGCGAGAAGCTATTTTCAGCGTGTGGGCGACCCCTCGTTGCCCCACCGGGAAAGGCAGATCGACAATGACCATCGCGCGCTGAGTGCCGCGGGCTACCATCTCACCGTGATAGATCATCTCTGCTATCGTCACCGGTACCGTGGTTTGCCGGCCTTGCACGACCATCCCTAACGAGTCTCCCACCAGCAAGCAGTCCACGCCGGTTTGATCGAGAAGCCGCGCCATCGTGTAGTCATAAGCCGTCAGCATCGTGATCTTCTGACCCGCTTGTTTTTTCTGGTACAGCGTACGAATGGTTACTGGAGCCAAAGTGCTTTTTCCTGATGAAGATAGAGGTTTGCTGTGCCACACCGGGGCCGATTCATTATCATAAATCAGGGCGGCAGAGTCGTCTTCAGCAAACGGAACGATGGAACGCTGACTTTTGTGGCTAGCTCGCTGGTTGCTTTAAGGAAACTATCATGAATCGTTCATTGGCCGCCGTTCTATGCTTATCCTTGGTGATCCCGACCGTCTTTGATCAGCCCCCGAAGGCTTGGGGGCAAGCGGCCGCAAGCCGCTCCCGTGGCGGTTCCCTGCCACGGATCGAGCTTGAGGGGCGTTTGGCAGCCTGGCAGGGGAACATCCTTCGGGTCATCGCCGACGATGGACGTTCGCTAGTTTTTTCCATTCCCGCGAAACCCAACGCCCTTCGCTTTCAGGCACCGCTTCAAGGCCAGCGACTCAGTCAAGGGATGCTCGTGCGCATCGAAGCCCCGGCCGCTGCAGGCCAGTTTCTGGAACCGATCAAGTCGTTGGAGGTCGTCTTCCCCGATCCGAACGCTCGCAACAACAGGAGTTCCTTGGCGGAACGCTCTTTAACTACCCCGGGCATCTATCCGCTCAGCCAGCTATATCCACCGTCGCCGGGAAAGGGGGCCACCCCCAACGTGCGAGTGGTAGGTTTGGTACTTGGCCAGCAGGAGCAGAAGCTCATGCTGCAATGCGGCCCCAAGACGCTTACCGTCGAGCTGGCTGCCGATGTCTCGATGGAAGTCAAAGCATCGCATCTCCGCTTCGCTTCGACGGGCGATCGGGTACGAGCCTCAGGGCAGCTCGACCCCAACAGCCAGCAATTCGTCGCCAGCAGCCTGGAGGTCACCGGCGCCAAGCCGTTGTTTGATCCATCGTCGAGATCAGCGCCGACAGCGGTCACCAAGTTGGGTGTCAAAGCGAGAACCAAATCCGGGAAAGAAGATACGGCGGCGGCCGATCT